>NZ_AFPK01000077.1 GCF_000220525.1 Ochrovirga pacifica
CCAACGGTTTTAATAAGTTGGATTTTTGGTTAGATAGCAGCGAAACTATCGGCCGTGACCAACTTAATTTAAAAGTAGTGAACTGAATGTTAGAAACAAAGCCAAAAATCGAACTTATTTGTTGTTGTACGCAGGCTTTTATTTTTTCGATTCTCTATATTGATAACTATTCTCTATGAAAACTAAATAATGTGACATTCCCAAGATATCGTTATTTCCTTTAATTTTTGCAATCAGATACCATTTTTGATTGTCGACAATTTTAGGGTTTTCCCAGTCAATTTCTATAAATTCAGGTTGAAGGTCTTGAACTTCTTTAATGGTTAACTTGCTTTCAAGATTGTCAGTCCATTGAATTGCATCATTATAATAATCTTTACAGCTTAAAACTATCAGATATAGTAATGTTGAAAGCACATATTTATTACGAGTCATATTTCGCCAATTCAATTTCTTCATCACTAGGTAGCCAACCATTATTGATTTTTTCAACCAATTCATTCAAATATTTTTTTACTTTTCTAGTTGTAAAGTCAATACACACTAGCTTATTAATTTCTTTTTCTTCATTATGAGCTAAAGTCGAAGCGAACCAAAATCCCTCACTAAAATTCCTATGCATTGTTGTCATTGGAGATTTTGTATAGTCATATTTTTTTCCAGTTTTTTCCTCATATTGAACTCCACGCCAACCAATTTCTTCATCAAAGTACTGTTCGGTCAATTCCGAAAGTTCACCAGCACTACAAGTATAAGTTACGTTTTTGTCTAATATTTGAGAAGTACTCTCATGAAGAATTTCTCCGTTTTCTTTGTCCGCAATTGTTAGAGCAACCCATTTTTCAGTCGGAAGTAAATTCGGCCATTCCAATTCCTCTTTTGTAGAAATGTAGAAAATTTCTCTTTCATTTATTTTTCCTATTCGCTTCATTTTTCAGCTTGCGTACAACGGTTT
>NZ_AFPK01000076.1 GCF_000220525.1 Ochrovirga pacifica
CTTGTAGTCTCGGGCAGACTCGAACTGCCGACCTCTACATTATCAGTGTAGCGCTCTAACCAGCTGAGCTACGAGACTCTATGTGATTGTATTCTATAGCATTAAAAATTAACAGCAATTAAAAAGTAAATCTAACTCTTGAACATCTTTTCTCTAGAAAGGAGGTGTTCCAGCCGCACCTTCCGGTACGGCTACCTTGTTACGACTTAGCCCTAGTTACCAGTTTTACCCTAGGCGGCTCCTTGCGGTGACCGACTTCAGGCACTCCCAGCTTCCATGGCTTGACGGGCGGTGTGTACAAGGCCCGGGAACGTATTCACCGCATCATGGCTGATATGCGATTACTAGCGATTCCAGCTTCATGGAGTCGAGTTGCAGACTCCAATCCGAACTGTGATAATGTTTATAGATTAGCGCCCTGTCGCCAGGTGGCTGCTCGCTGTCATTACCATTGTAGCACGTGTGTAGCCCAGGACGTAAGGGCCGTGATGATTTGACGTCATCCCCACCTTCCTCGCGGTTTGCACCGGCAGTCTCGCTAGAGTCCACAGCTTAACCTGTTTGCAACTAACGATAGGGGTTGCGCTCGTTATAGGACTTAACCTGACACCTCACGGCACGAGCTGACGACAACCATGCAGCACCTTGTAAGTAGTCCGAAGAAATAAGTATCTCTACCTAATGCAACCTACATTTAAGCCCTGGTAAGGTTCCTCGCGTATCATCGAATTAAACCACATGCTCCACCGCTTGTGCGGGCCCCCGTCAATTCCTTTGAGTTTCAATCTTGCGACCGTACTCCCCAGGTGGGACACTTATCACTTTCGCTTAGTCACTGAAAAAAATCCAACAACTAGTGTCCAACGTTTACGGCGTGGACTACCGGGGTATCTAATCCCGTTCGCTCCCCACGCTTTCGTTCATCAGCGTCAGTATATACGTAGTAGACTGCCTTCGCAATCGGTATTCTATGTAATATCTATGCATTTCACCGCTACACTACATATTCTATCTACTTCCATATAACTCAAGACCAACAGTATCAAAGGCAATGCTACAGTTAAGCTGCAGGATTTCACCTCTGACTGATTGACCCGCCTACGAACCCTTTAAACCCAATGATTCCGGATAACGCTTGCACCCTCCGTATTACCGCGGCTGCTGGCACGGAGTTAGCCGGTGCTTATTCGTAGAGTACCGTCAGCTCATTACTCGTAATGAGGTTTCTTCCTCTATAAAAGAAGTTTACAACCCATAGGGCAGTCATCCTTCACGCGGCATGGCTGGTTCAGAGTTGCCTCCATTGACCAATATTCCTCACTGCTGCCTCCCGTAGGAGTCTGGTCCGTGTCTCAGTACCAGTGTGGGGGATCTCCCTCTCAGGACCCCTACTTATCGTAGCCTTGGTAAGCCGTTACCTTACCAACTAGCTAATAAGACGCATAGCCATCTTAAACCAATAAATCTTTAATG
>NZ_AFPK01000075.1 GCF_000220525.1 Ochrovirga pacifica
GCATCTCCTTGTCCGTCGTTGTCTAAGTCAGCTTGATCTGCGTTAGCTACTGTAGGACAATTATCTACGTCATCATTAACACCATCGTTGTCATCGTCCTCATCACAAACATCTCCTTGTCCGTCGTTGTCTAAGTCTGCTTGATCTGCGTTAGCTACTGTAGGACAGTTGTCTACATCATCGTTGATACCATCGTTGTCAGAATCTAAATCACAACCTGGGTTCTTAATTAATGTTGAATAAGAGAACTCATTAGAGCCTGCTGCTTTTGTTTGTTTTAAAACTAAGCCTTCAAACAATTTATGTGTAGCTGCACCTGACACATCAGAACTTTTAATAAAGTACTCTGTTTTTGCCTTTGCTTCAAAAGTATATTCAAAACTATTATTGTTTGCTTTTAAAGTTAATTGTTTCTTACTATCAAATGGATTTCTAACTCTCCATACAGTTGCTACAACAACTCCGCTGTTGTTCTTTATTTTACCTAAAGAAGTCAATCTAAATTTTGAATCATTTCCAGAAAATGGTAGTTCAATAACATCGTAAGCTTTTACAGCCATATCTAATCGTAAATCAGAACACTCCTCATCGTCACAAACATTCCCAATACCATCATTATCTTCATCTTCTTGATTAGGGTTCGCAATGGTAGGACAGTTATCTACGTCATCATTGATACCATCATTGTCATCGTCCTCATCACAAACATCTCCTTGTCCGTCGTTGTCTAAGTCAGCCTGATCCGCGTTTGCTACTGTAGGACAGTTATCTACGTCGTCGTTGATACCATCGTTGTCATCATCCTCATCACAAACATCTCCTTGACCATCATTATCTAGGTCAGCCTGATCTGGGTTAGCTACTGTAGGACAGTTATCTACGTCATCATTGACACCATCGTTGTCATCGTCCTCATCACAAACATCT
>NZ_AFPK01000074.1 GCF_000220525.1 Ochrovirga pacifica
GCGATTTGAATATTTCAGAAACAGCTATTGTAGTTACTTGTGTAGGTCATGTAAGACGTGTTAAAGCGATGGACTTGTTTGTTAAAGCTATTGAACATGTAGAATATATTATTGAAAAGGATCTTCATTTTTTATTGGTAGGTAAAGGAACACAAGATGAAACCATGCAAAACTACAAGAATAAAAGCTTATACTCCGACAGAATTCATTTATTGGGACACAGAACAGACATTAAGTCTATTTTAAAGCGAAGCGATATATACGTACAAACTTCTATCAAAGAAGGTTTAGGTAGGGCTATTACAGAAAGTATGTGCCTTGAAAAGCCTATTGTGGTTACAAATGCTGGAGGCTGTACGGAATTAATTAAGGAGGGAGTAAACGGGTATATTGCTGAAAATAAAAATGTAAAATCTATTGCACATAAAATCAGTTTGCTAAGCAATTCTCCTCAACAAAGAGAAGCCTTTGGAAAAGCTAGCATCCAAAGAATACATCAGATTTTTAATATCAATAGTACGGTAGATCAAACATTAGCTTTGTATCGAGAAATTTTAAAAAATTAAGTATAAATACGTAATTTTGTAGCTATACAAAAAACAAACAATTATGTCAGAAACCATTAAAAGTCCTTATGATTCTGCTGTAGAGATTACAGAATTGATGAAACCTGTGCATTCTAATTTTAGTGGAAAGATTCACGGAGGATATATTTTAAATCTAATGGATCAAATAGCTTTTGCTTGTGCCTCAAAATACTCTGGAAAATACGCTGTAACTGCTTCAGTAAATACCGTTAACTTTTTAAACCCTGTAAATGTAGGCGAGTTTTTAACGCTAAAGGCACGTGTAAATTATGTTGGAAATACGTCTATGACCGTTGGGATTAGAGTAGAGTCTGAAAACATACAAACAGGAGTCAAAAAACACTGTAATTCTTCTTATTTTGTAATGGTTGCCAAAGATGATGAAGGAAAAAATGCTGCTGTTCCAAAGCTACATTTAAGAAATTCTGAAGATGTTAGACGTTTTATACGATCTAAAAGTAGGTTAGAAACCAACAAGGCTAGAAGAAAAGCGTATAGTAAAGAAAGTTTTAACTATAAAGAACATTTAAATGAATTAAAGGATCATAATGTACATATAGATCCCTCTTTACAGATTCATTAAAAAACAAATAAGCCATTCTTTTAAGAATGGCTTATTTGTTATATAAATGTTGTCTATTTTTTCATGTTTTCTATAAACTGATCAAACAAATAAGTGGCATCGTTCGGTCCTGGTCCAGCCTCAGGATGGTATTGCACAGAAAAAACATTTTTATTCTTAATTCTAATTCCTGCTACCGTATTGTCATTAAGATGAACATGCGTAATTTCTACATTTTCATTAGTCTCTACATCATCTCTTTTTACAACAAAACCATGGTTTTGAGATGTAATTTCTCCTTTACCTGTAATTAAATTTTTTATTGGATGGTTGATACCTCTGTGACCATTGTGCATTTTGTAGGTAGAAATTCCTTGAGACAATGCAATAATCTGGTGTCCTAAACAAATTCCAAACAAAGGAAGATTTTTATCAATAATAGTTTTTGCAACTTCTTGTGCAGATACTAAAGGCTCTGGATCTCCAGGTCCGTTTGATAAAAAGTATCCATTTGGATTGAAAGCTTGCATATCTTCAAAGGTTGCAGTACAAGGAAATACTTTAATGTAACAATCTCTTTTTGCTAGGTTTCTTAAGATATTCGTCTTAATTCCTAAATCTAAAGCTGCTACCTTATAGGTTGCATTTTCATCACCATAAAAATAAGGTTCTTTTGTAGAGACAGAAGATGCCAACTCTAACCCTTTCATGCTAGGAGCTTCTGCTAGTTTAGCTTTTAGTCCATCTATATTATTTACATCAGTAGAAATTAAAGCATTCATTGCTCCGTTTTCTCTAATATAACTTACTACGGCTCTAGTATCCACATCAGTAATAGAAATCAATCCATGAGCTTCTAAATAAGCTTCTAAAGATCCATTAGAACGTTCTCTAGAGTACTCGTAGCTAAAGTTTCTACATACTAAACCAGCAATTTTAATGCTATTAGACTCTACTTCATCGTTATTTACACCATAGTTTCCAATATGAGCATTGGTAGTTACCATAATTTGACCAAAGTAAGAAGGATCTGTAAAAATTTCCTGGTAACCAGTCATACCTGTATTGTAACAAATTTCTCCAATGGTTGTTCCTTCTACACCTACTGCTTTTCCTTCAAATACAGTTCCGTCCTCTAATAATAAAATTGCTTTTTTTAATTCTTTGTACTTCATAAAAGGTTGTTTTTGTTGTTGGGTGGAGGTTGTTCACCTAAGCTTTCAACAAAGAATGTTTGTAAAAAATATTTGTGCAAATATAAAAAAAGGATAAACTATAAAATAGTTTATCCTTTTGATATTTTGATTTTTAAAAAATCATTTATTCTTCTGTTTGTTTTGGTGCTTCTGTAGCTTCAACTTGGTTATCTGCCGAAGTAGCTTCTGCAGTATCAGTTGTTGCTTTTCTTCTACTTCTACGAGTAGTTTTCTTTTTCTTAGCTCCGTTAGGGTTGTAGATTTCATTATAATCTACCAATTCTACCATTGCCATAGGTGCATTATCACCTTGACGATTCCCTAGCTTGATAATACGAACATATCCACCTGGTCTATCCGCAACTTTTACAGATACTTGCTGAAACAATTCTGTAACTGCATACTTGTTTTTTAACATAGAAAAAACAACTCTACGATTGTGTGTTGTGTCTTCTTTAGACTTTGTAATGATAGGCTCAACAAACTGACGCAAAGCTTTTGCTTTTGCAACTGTTGTGTTGATTCTTTTGTGCTCTATCAAAGAACAAGCCATGTTAGATAACATTGCATTTCTGTGTGCAGTTTTTCTTCCTAAGTGGTTGAATTTTTTTCCGTGTCTCATGATTTCATGATTTTTGCTTTCATCTTGCTTCTATACCCTTTTTGGGGAGCAAACTATGAAAGGATTAATAATTATAGATTGTTAAAGGTAGAAACTGATTTTTATTCAGCTTCTACCTTTTTGTCAAACTAGTCTTTGTCTAATTTGTATTTACTTAAATCCATTCCGAATTGTAAATTCTTTGCATGTACTAATTCGTCTAACTCTGTTAAAGATTTTTTACCAAAGTTTCTAAATTTCATTAAGTCGTTTTTATTAAAAGATACTAAATCTCCTAAAGTTTCAACTTCAGCAGCTTTTAAACAGTTTAATGCACGTACTGACAAGTCCATATCAACCAACTTGGTTTTTAACAACTGTCTCATGTGTAATGACTCTTCGTCATATGTTTCTGTTCTAGCAATTTCATCCGCCTCTAAAGTGATACGCTCATCTGAGAATAACATGAAGTGGTGAATTAAAATTTTAGCAGCTTCTGTTAATGCATCTTTTGGATTTATTGAACCGTCAGTAACAATATCAAAAACTAATTTTTCGTAGTCTGTTTTTTGTTCTACACGATAATTTTCAACAGCATATTTAACATTCTTTATAGGAGTGTAAATAGAGTCTGTAAAAATTGTTCCTAAAGGTACATTTACTTTTTTATTTTCTTCAGCAGGAACAAATCCTCTACCTTTTTCAATAGTAATATCGAAACTGATTGCTACAGAGCTATCTAAGTTACAGATTACTAAATCTGGGTTTAGTACTTGAAATCCTGAAGTAAATTTTTGAATATCACCAGCAGTGATTTGGTTTTGACCTGATACAGATACCGATACTGATTCTTTGTCTGTGTCTTCAATTTGTTGCTTAAAGCGAACTTGCTTTAAGTTCAAAATGATTTCGGTTACATCTTCAACAACACCTTCTACAGTTGAGAACTCATGCTCAACTCCTTCGATGCGTAAAGAAGTAATAGCGAAACCTTCTAAAGACGACAATAATACTCTTCTCAAAGCATTACCTACAGTTAAACCAAAACCTGGTTCTAACGGTCTGAATTCGAATTTACCTTCAAAATCGGTAGATTCGATCATAATAACTTTATCTGGTTTCTGAAAATTTAATATTGCCATAGCTAACTGGTGTCTATTGATTATTTCGAGTACAACTCGACGATTAATTGCTCCTTAATGTTTTCTGGAATTTGAATTCTTTCAGGTACAGCAACAAATGTACCAGTTTTAGTGTCAGAATTCCACGTTAACCACTCATAAACAGCAGAAGAAGCAGCCAAACTACTTTCAATTACTGCAAGTGATTTTGATTTCTCTCTTACACCTACAACATCACCTGGCTTTAATTGGTAAGATGGTATGTTAACGATATCTCCGTTAACAGTAATATGTCTATGAGATACTAATTGACGAGCTCCTCTTCTAGAGTTTGCCAATCCCATTCTAAATACAGTATTGTCTAAACGTGATTCACATAACTGTAACAAAACCTCACCCGTAATTCCTTTACTAGCTGATGCTTTTTTAAACAAGTTAGAAAACTGACGTTCTAAGATTCCGTAAGTGTACTTTGCTTTTTGTTTTTCTTGTAACTGTAAAGAGTATTCAGAACGTTTTGCTCTTTTCTTAGCCTGACCATGTTGCCCTGGAGGATAGTTACGTTTTTCGAAAGACTTGTCATCACCAAAAATTGCTTCTCCAAACTTACGAGCAATTTTAGTTTTTGGTCCGTTGTATCTTGCCATAATAAAAAAATTAAAAACTGACAGTTATGAATTAAGGCGTGTTCCTTCGATAACTTTTGTTGTCAGTCTATTGTTAATAAATATAAAAATTAGATTCTTCTTCTTTTAGGAGGACGACATCCGTTGTGTGGTAATGGAGTTACATCGATGATCTCTGAAACTTCAATTCCTGCATTGTGAATGGTACGAATAGCAGATTCTCTTCCGTTTCCTGGTCCTTTTACATAAACTTTTACTTTACGCAACCCTAATTCATGTGCTACTGCAGCACAATCTTCAGCGGCTGTTTGTGCAGCATAAGGAGTGTTCTTTTTAGAACCACGGAATCCCATTTTACCAGCAGATGACCAAGAAATTACATCTCCTTTTTTATTGGTTAAAGAAATGATGATGTTGTTAAATGAAGCGGTAATGTGAGCTTCTCCAACAGCTTCAACGATAACTTTACGTTTTTTAGCGGTCTTTGTATTAGATTTAGCCATAACTTAATTATTTCTTTTTGTTCGCTACAGTTTTACGTTTTCCTTTTCTTGTTCTAGAGTTGTTTTTGGTTCTTTGACCTCTTAACGGTAATCCAGCTCTGTGACGGATTCCTCTAAAACATCCAATATCCATTAAACGCTTAATGTTCATTTGGATTTCTGAACGCAATTCACCTTCAATAGTAAAAGTTCCTGCTTGTTCACGAATTGCTCCAATTTGATCATCTGTCCAATCTTGAACTTTGATGTTCTCATCTACTCCAGCGTTTGCTAAAATCTCTTTAGCTCTTGTTTTTCCGATTCCAAAAATGTAAGTTAATGCGATAACTCCTCTTTTGTTTTTTGGAATGTCAATACCTGAAATTCTTGCCATAACTAACCTTGTCTTTGTTTGAATCTAGGATTCTTTTTATTGATTACATATAATCTGCCTTTTCTACGCACAATTTTGCACTCGGCACTTCTTTTTTTAATTGATGTTCTTACTTTCATCTTTATAATAGTTTCTAAAGTTTGTAAAGTTGAAAGTTTATAAAGTTGATCCTTTCAACTTTTAACTTTAAACTTTTTAACTCTTATGTTAATATCTATAAGTTATACGAGCCTTTGATAAATCATAAGGACTCATTTCTAACTTAACCTTATCTCCTGGTAACAACTTAATATAATGCATACGCATTTTACCTGATATGTGAGCAGTAACGATATGCCCATTTTCTAATTCAACACGAAACATTGCATTAGACAAAGCTTCTGTAATGGTTCCGTCTTGTTGGATGGATGCTTGTTTTGCCATAGTTAAACTGTCGTTTTTCTTTTAGTTCCGGTTTTCATTAACCCATCGTAATGTCTGTTTAGCAAATACGAATTAATTTGTTGGATAGTATCGATTGCAACACCTACCATAATAATTAATGAAGTACCTCCATAAAACAATGCCCAGTTTTGTTGAACACCAAAATGAACTACAATCGCTGGGAAAACAGCCAGCAAAGCTAAGAAAATAGATCCAGGTAACGTAATTTTTGACAAAATACTATCTAATTTTTCTGCAGTTTCTTCTCCAGGTCTTACTCCAGGTATGAATCCTCCACTCTTTTTTAGATCATCGGCCATTTTATTTGTAGGAATTGTAATTGCTGTATAGAAATAACTAAATACAATAATCAATACACAAAACAAAATATTATAACCCCATCCATTAAAATCAGATAATGCATTGAATACTGTTTGCAACGTACCATCAGTGTTTCTTGCAATTAATCCAGGAACAAACATAATAGCTTGTGCAAAGATAATTGGCATTACTCCGGCTGAATTTAATTTTAAAGGAATATACTGTCTTGCTCCTTGAGCATCA
This sequence comes from Ochrovirga pacifica, assembly GCF_000220525.1. Lineage (GTDB taxonomy): Bacteria > Bacteroidota > Bacteroidia > Flavobacteriales > Flavobacteriaceae > Ochrovirga > Ochrovirga pacifica. Next base: position 6,557 of record NZ_AFPK01000074.1, read on the forward strand.
TCTATAGTTCCTACAACAGTACGTCTTGCGTATTGCACTGCAATTTTTCTTACAGCTGTTACCAATAATATACTCGCCAAAATAATGGCAAACCATACAATAATTTCTAATAAAATCATCATCAATCCTCCAGCTGCATCTCCTGATACTTTAGAAATTACCTCTTGAGCAAATGCTCCTGGGAAACGAGCTATAATTCCAATCATAATTAACAACGAAATTCCGTTACCAATTCCTTTTTCAGTTATACGCTCTCCCAACCACATTGCAAAAATGGTTCCTGCTGTTAACAAAATCATTGAAGAAATCCAGAACATACCTCCTTGACCTAACAAATATGCTTCTGCCGGAATTCCCAAAGTTGGCAAACTTGTCAAATAAGCTCCCCCTTGTACAATGGTAATAGCAATGGTCAACCAACGTGTAATTTGGTTGATTTTATTTCTACCGCTTTCACCATCTTTTTGTAATTTTTGTAAATAAGGAACAGCAATTCCCATTAACTGAACCACAATAGATGCTGATATATACGGCATAATCCCAAGAGCCATAATAGAAGCTCTTGAGAATGCACCACCTGTAAATGCGCTTAATAAACCTAAAAGTCCATCTGATGTTGAATTACCTAAGGCTGTTAATTGTTGTGGATCTATTCCTGGCAAAGTTACTTGAGCCATAAATCTATATACAATCATTAAACCAATGGTTAATTTGATTTTTCCTTTTAATTCATCAATAGACCAAATGTCTTTTAGTGTTTGGATAAATTTCTTCATCTACTTATGTAATTATAAAGCTACAGCTTCTCCTCCAGCAGCTTCGATAGCAGCTTTTGCAGATCCTGTAAATTTGTGAGCAGTTACGTTTAATTTAGCTTTTAGCTCTCCACCGCCCAAAATCTTTACTAAGTCATTTTTACTAGCCAAACCGTTTTCAACCAATACAGTTAAATCTACTGTATCTGTAACTTTACCATTGTCTACCAATGCTTGTAATTTATCTAAGTTAATCCCCTGGTATTCCTTACGGTTTACGTTGGTAAATCCAAACTTAGGTACTCTTCTTTGCAATGGCATCTGACCTCCTTCGAATCCTACTTTTCTAGAATAACCCGAACGAGACTTTGCTCCTTTATGTCCTCTTGTAGCAGTTCCACCGTGTCCAGAACCTTCACCTCTTGCGATACGTTTGCTGCTTTTTACAGAACCTTTAGCAGGTTTTAAATTATTTAAACTCATAATTTTCTATATCTTATTTAATTTCTTCTACAGAAATTAAGTGTTTAACTTTACTAACCATTCCACTAATTGATGGAGTTGCTTCGTGTTCTACAACTTTACCAATTCTTGTTAAACCTAACGCTTCTAAAGTTCTCTTCTGAGTTTGCGTACGATTAATTTGGCTTTTTACTTGTGTTATCTTTAATTTTCCCATGGTATTCAATATTAACCGTTAAAAACTTTGTCTAAAGAAATACCTCTTTCCGCAGCTACTTGTTGTGGACTTCTTAACTGTAATAGTGCATCAAAAGTTGCTTTTACTACGTTATGAGGGTTTGATGATCCTTGAGACTTTGATAATACATCGTGTACTCCTACTGATTCTAATACTGCACGCACAGCACCACCAGCAATAACTCCAGTACCGTGAGCAGCTGGTAGTAATAATACCTTAGACCCACCAAACTTACCTTTTTGTTCATGAGGTAAAGTTGCGTTTAATAATGGAATACGAACTAAGTTTTTCTTAGCTTCTTCTACAGCCTTAGCAATTGCAGATGCAACATCTAAAGATTTACCAGATCCGTAACCTACAACTCCTTCTCCGTTTCCTACAACTACAATTGCAGAAAATCCAAAAGTACGTCCTCCTTTTGTAACCTTAGTTACACGGTTTACAGCTACTAAGCGATCTACTAATTCTAATCCGCTTGGCTTAACTCTTTCTACGTTTTTATATCCTTGCATAATATAACTTTCTTAAAATTTTAAACCAGCTTCTCTAGCTGCTTCAGCTAATGCTTTTACTCTACCATGGTATAAGTAACCATTTCTATCAAATGCAACAGTTTCAACTCCTGCTGTAGCAGCTTTTTCAGCAATTGCTTTACCTACCAAGGCAGCTACTTCAATTTTAGTTCCTTTTGCATCGATTCCTTTATCTCTTGATGATACAGAAGCTAATGTTACTCCTGCGTTGTCATCTACTAATTGAGCGTAAATTTCTTTATTACTTCTAAACACAGATAATCTTGGTCTAGCAGCTGTTCCTTCAGAAATCTTTCTAATTCTACGCTTAATTCTTTGTCTTCTTTCAAGCTTTGATAATGCCATAATTTATTAGATTTTAGAATTTAGATTTTTAGATTTTAGATTTTAGAACTTGTCTCAATACAATAATTGTTACTTGTTTCTAATTTCTTACATCTGTCATCTAATATCTTAATTACGCAGATTTACCTGCTTTTCTTCTTAATTCTTCACCTACAAACTTAATTCCTTTTCCTTTGTACGGTTCAGGTTTACGGAAAGAACGAATCTTTGCAGCTACTTGACCTACCAATTGCTTATCGAAAGAAGTAAGTTTTACGATTGGGTTTTTCCCTTTTTCTGAAACTGTTTCTACTTTTACTTCTGGTGCAATACTCAACACAATGTTGTGAGAGAAACCAATAGCTAAGTCTAAAACATTTCCTTGATTAGAAGCTCTATATCCTACACCGACCAACTCTAATTCTTTAGTCCATCCTGTAGAAACTCCTTGTATCATATTGTTGATCAAAGCTCTATACAAACCATGTTTAGCTCTGTGTGCTTTGGATTCTGAAGGTCTATCCAAAACAATAGATCCATCTTCTTCTTTTACAGAGATACCATCTGTAAGCTCTTGAGATAATTCTCCTAATTTTCCTTTTACTGTAACTGTGTCTCCGTTAATAGAAACGGTTACACCAGCTGGAATTGCGATTGGGCTTTTTCCTATTCTTGACATACCTTTCTAATTTTAATAAACGTGACAAATTACTTCTCCACCAACGTTTTCACGTTTCGCTTGCTTAGACGTCATTACTCCTTTAGAAGTAGAAACGATAGCAATACCTAATCCGTTTAAAACTCTTGGCAAATCCTCAACACCTACGTACTGACGTAAACCTGGAGTTGAGATTCTTTCAATCTTCTTGATTACTGATTCGTTTGTTTCAGGATTGTATTTTAAAGCGATTTTGATAGAACCTTGTACTTCGTTCTCTTCAAATTTATAGCTTAAAATATATCCTTGATCAAAAAGAATTTCTGTAATTGCTTTTTTGATTTTTGATGCAGGTACTTCAACTACTCTGTGTCCTGCTAAATAAGCGTTTCTTACTCTTGTTAAGAAATCTGCTATTGGATCTGTATACATAATATTTGTATTGGTTTAGATTATCGCCGAGTTAGGTATTAGTGTTTAAATTTTAGTAATCAGATATATGCATGCTGATTACTAAAATCTAATACCTACTTTCAGGTTAGCATCTAAAATTTAATTCTTAAAAATTTTACCAACTTGCTTTTGTAACACCTGGAATTAATCCTTTGTTTGCCATTTCACGGAACGTTACACGAGAAATACCAAATTGTCTCATGTATCCTTTTGGTCTTCCTGTTAACTTACAACGATTGTGTTTACGGATTGGCGATGCATTTTTTGGTAATTTTTGCAACGCTTCGTAATCACCAGCTTCTTTTAAAGCTTTTCGTTTTTCAGCATATTTGGCAACTGTTTTAGCTCTTTTTCTTTCACGAGCTTTCATTGATTCTTTAGCCATGATTAGTTCTTTTTAAATGGTAAACCTAATTCTGTTAATAAAGACTTTGCTTCTTTATCGGTTGCTGCAGTAGTTACAAAAGTAATGTCCATACCTCCGATTTTTTTCACTTGGTCAATATTGATTTCAGGGAAAATAATTTGTTCTGTTATACCTAAATTATAGTTTCCACGTCCATCGAATCCAGTAGCTTTGATACCATTAAAATCTCTTACACGAGGTAAAGATGCTGTAATCAAACGGTCTAAAAATTCATACATTTTTATTCCACGTAAAGTTACTTTTGCACCAATAGGCATTCCTTTACGTAATTTAAAAGATGCAACGTCTTTTTTAGACAAAGTTGCTACTGCTTTTTGTCCTGAAATAGTAGTCAACTCTTCTACAGCGTATTCTACTAGTTTTTTATCTGCAATTGCTGCTCCAACTCCTTTAGAGATTACTATTTTCTCTAATTTAGGAACCTGCATTACATTGCTATATCCGTACTCCTCTGTTAAGGCTGCCTTAACTCTATCGTTGTACTCTTGCTTAAGTCTTGGAATATAACTCATGATTAAATTGCTTTATCTGTTTTTTTAGAAAAACGCACTTTTTTCCCATCTTCAAATCTGTACCCTACTCTAGTAACTTCTCCGTTTTCTACAATAGCTAAATTTGATATTGGTAAAGCTGCTTCTTTCTCTATAATTCCACCTTGAGGGTTCTGAGCACTTGGCTTTGTGTGTTTCTTAACTAAGTTTACACCTTCAACAATCGCTTTGTTATCCTTCGTTAAAATCTTAACGATTTTTCCCTCTTTTCCTTTTTGATCTCCAGCAATAACTCTTACTGTATCTCCTGATTTTAATTTAAACTTTGCCATTTGAATTTCAAATTTTAAAGCACCTCAGGTGCTAATGATACAATTTTCATGAATTGCTTATCACGAAGTTCTCTTGCAACAGGTCCAAAAACACGAGTTCCTGACATTTCTCCTGCAGCGTTTAACAATACACATGCATTGTCATCAAAACGAATGTATGATCCGTCTTTTCTTCTTACCTCTTTAGAAGTACGAACTACTACTGCTTTAAAAACTTGACCTTTCTTAGCGTTACCATTAGGAGTAGAAGATTTTACACTTACTACGATTTTATCACCTAAAGATGCATAACGCTTTCCTGTACCTCCTAAAACACGGATCACTAAAACTTCTTTAGCTCCAGTGTTGTCTGCTACGTTTAATCTTGATTCTGTTTGTAACATATTATTTCGCTCTTTCTAGGATTTCTACTAATCTCCAACGCTTAGATTTACTTAAAGGTCGTGTTTCCATGATTCTTACAGTATCTCCAATGTTGCAGTCGTTTGTTTCATCGTGTGCAACGTACTTCTTAGTGTTCAATACGAACTTTCCGTACATTGGGTGTTTTACCTTCTTAACTTCAGATACAACAATAGACTTGTCCATTTTATTGCTAGATACAACACCAATTCTTTCTTTTCTAAGATTTCTATTTTCCATCTTGTAAAATTCTATTATTGTCTGTTATTTAACTCAGTTGCTACTCTTGCCACAGTTCTTCTAAGCGTTCTTAACTCTAATGGATTCTCTAATGGAGAGATAGCATGAGCCATTTTAAGATCTGAATAGTTCTTTTTAAGAGTTGCTAATTTTTCTTGTAAATCAGCTACTGATAATTGTTTAATTTCTGCTTGTTTCATTACTCTTTTAGATATTAAGCGTTATCATAATCTCTCGCAACAATGAACTTAGTTTTCACTGGCATTTTTTGAGCTGCTAAACGTAATGCTTCTTTAGCAACAGCAAAAGGAACACCTCCGATTTCAAACAATATTCTACCAGGCTTTACTACAGCTACGAAATATTCTGGGGCACCTTTACCTTTACCCATACGTACTTCTAAAGGCTTTTTAGTAATAGGCTTGTCTGGAAATATTTTAATCCATAACTGACCTTCCCTTTTCATATAACGAGTTGCTGCAATACGCGCTGCTTCTATTTGTCTTGAAGTAATTAAAGCTTGCTCCAATGATTTGATACCAAACATCCCGTAGGCTAATTGGTTTCCTCTCATGGCATTCCCCTTTAAATTACCTTTACCTTTCTGTACCTTACGATACTTTACTCTTTTAGGCTGTAACATTTCTAAATTCTAATTTTTGTGAAAAATTATTTTCTTTTACGAGGTCCTCTTTTAGCACCAGTGTTACCACCTTTACCTCCAGATTTTTTAGCCATTCCTACTAAAGGAGACAACTCACGTTTTCCGTATACCTCGCCTTTCATAATCCATACTTTAACTCCCAGTCTCCCGTAAGTAGTATGAGCTTCAACCAAAGCATAATCAATATCAGCTCTAAAAGTAGATAAAGGAATTCTACCTTCTTTGTAGTGCTCTGAACGTGCCATTTCAGCACCATTTAAACGTCCAGAAATCTGAATCTTGATTCCTTCTGCGTTCATACGCATAGTTCCCGCAATAGCCATTTTGATTGCTCTTCTGTAAGAGATTCTGTTCTCAATTTGACGAGCAATACTTGCAGCAACCAACTGAGCATCTAACTCAGGACGCTTAATTTCAAAAATATTGATCTGTACCTCGTTTCCAGTTAACTTCTTAAGCTCTTCTTTTAACTTGTCTACCTCTTGTCCGCCTTTTCCGATAATAATACCAGGTCTAGCAGTAGTGATAGTAACGGTTACAAGTTTCAAAGTACGCTCTATAATAATTCTAGAAACACTAGCTTTGTATAATCTTGCGTTAAGGTACTTTCTTATCTTATCGTCTTCAGCAATTTTATCTCCGTAGTCATTACCTCCGTACCAGTTTGAGTCCCATCCTCTGATGATTCCTAAACGATTTCCTATTGGATTAGTCTTTTGTCCCATTTCTACTTATGATTATTTGCTTTCTTCAACGTTTTTACTTCCCAACACAATTGTTACGTGATTAGAACGCTTACGAATTCTATGTGCACGACCTTGTGGTGCTGGTCTTAATCTCTTTAACATTGCTGCAGAATCTACAGTAATTGTCTTTACATATAAATTAGCTTCTTCAATGCTAGCATCTTCATTTTTTTGTTGCCAGTTTGCAATTGCAGATAACAACAATTTCTCAACGTTTACAGATGCTTCTTTAGAGCTAAACTTCAAGATTTGTAAAGCTTTTTCAACCTCTACTCCTCTTACTAAATCTGCCACCAATCTCATTTTTCTTGGTGATGTAGGACAACCAGTCAATTTAGCGAAAGCAACACCTTTCTTAGCTTCCTTGATCTGTTTTGCCATATTGTGTTTACGAACTCCCATATCCTACTATTTTTTTCCTTTATTTTTCTTGTCTGCACCATGTCCTCTAAAGGTACGTGTTGGCGAAAACTCTCCTAATTTATGACCTACCATGTTTTCTGTAACATATACCGGTACAAATGTTCTTCCGTTGTGAACTCCTATTGTTTGCCCAACGAAATCTGGAGTAATCATCGAAGCTCTTGACCATGTTTTGATCACATTTTTACTTCCTGACTCTGCATTTGCAATTACTCTCTTCTCAAGTTTATGAAAAATGTAAGGTCCTTTTTTTAATGAACGTGCCATGTCTTCTTATTTTTTTCTACGTTCTAAAATATACTTATTACTCGCTTTTGTCTTAGATCTTGTCTTGTATCCTTTTGCTGGAATACCATTTCTAGATCTTGGATGACCTCCTGAAGAACGTCCTTCTCCACCTCCCATTGGGTGATCAACTGGGTTCATTCTTACAGCGTTAGTTCTTGGTCTTCTACCTAACCATCTAGATCTACCTGCTTTACCAGAAACTAGTAATTGGTGATCTGAGTTTGAAACAACCCCGATAGTTGCGATACAAGTCAACAAGATCAATCTTGTTTCACCCGACGGTAACTTTACAGTAGCATACTTTCCTTCTTTTGCCATTAACTGTGCAAAAGATCCTGCAGAACGAGCCATTACAGCTCCTTGACCTGGTCTTAACTCAATACAACAAATAGTTGTACCTAAAGGAATGTTTGCCAAAGGCATTGCATTACCTACATCCGGAGTAACTCCCTCTTGCCCGCTTACGATAGTTTGTCCTACCTGTAATCCTGCCTGAGCAATAACGTATCTTTTTTCTCCATCAGTATACTCTACTAATGCAATAAATGCAGTACGGTTTGGATCGTACTCAATTGTTTTCACAGTAGCTTCAACACCAAACTTATCTCTATTAAAATCGATAAGACGGTATCTTTTCTTATGACCACCACCTACGTAGCGCATTGTCATTCTACCACTGTTGTTTCGACCTCCAGATCTTTTTTTCGGTGCCAATAATGACTTTTCCGGCTTATCAGTAGTAATAGCGTCGAACCCATTTACTACTCTAAAACGCTGACCTGGTGTGATTGGTTTTAATTTTCTAACTGACATGTTAAAACTTAAAATTATTTAATTAATTAAATATTGCTGTAAAAGTCAATATTCTCTCCTTCAGCTACCTCTACGATAGCTTTTTTATATGCAGATATCTTAGATTCAACTACACCTTTTTTAGTGTATTTTGTTGAACGCTTTACTGGATATATCATTGTTCTTACCTTCTCTACTGAAACTCCGTAAGCTGCTTCAACAGCCTCTTTAATCTCAATTTTATTGGCTCTCTTATCCACAACAAATGTATAACGGTTTAACAACTCGCTATCTTTGGTTGCTTTCTCTGTAATAATAGGTTTTACTAAAATACTCATAACTGACCTCCCTATTTACTTAAATTAGATTCAATACCTGCAATTGCTCCTTCTAACAAAACAACTTTGTTTGCGTTTAATACTTTATAAGTATTTAACTCATCAGAAGTTACAACCTCAGAACCTTTTAAATTTCTTGATGACAAGTACACGTTGTTATTAGCTTCTCCTAACACAAAAAGTGTTTTTTGGTTATCCAACTCTAAAGCTTTTAATACGTTTACGAATTCTTTCGTTTTTGGAGCTTCAAAATTAAAGTCTTCAACTACGATAATGTTAGCATCTTTTGCTTGCAAACTAAAGGCAGACTTTCTAGCCAAACGCTTTAAGTTTTTATTCAATTTAAAAGAGTAATCTCTGTTTCTAGGTCCAAAAATCCTACCTCCTCCTCTAAATACAGGAGACTTGATAGATCCTGCACGTGCAGTACCTGTACCTTTTTGCTTTTTAATTTTTCTTGTAGAACCAGCTATCTCACCTCTTTCTTTTGCTTTGTGAGTTCCTTGTCTTTTATTTGCCAAGTGTTGCTTTACATCTAAGTAAATTGCATGATCATTTGGCTCTATAGCAAACACAGCATCAGATAACTCTACCTCACGCCCTGTGTTTTTTCCTGTATAATCTAAAACTGCTACTTTCATTATTTCTCGATAGTTAAGTAAGAGTTCTTAGCTCCAGGAACACATCCTTTTACTACGATTAAGTTCTTGTCTGCAACAACTTTTAAAACTCTTAAGTTTTCAACTTTTACTCTGTCTCCACCCATTCTTCCTGCCATACGCATTCCTTTGAATACACGTGCAGGGTAAGATGCAGCACCAATAGAACCAGGAGCTCTTAAACGGTTGTGTTGACCATGTGTTTGCTGACCAACTCCTCCAAACCCATGACGTTTTACCACACCTTGGAAACCTTTACCTTTAGAGATCCCTGTAATATCTACAAACTCTCCCTCTACAAACAAGTCAACACCTACAGTGTCTCCTAAATTTAACTCCTCATCAAAACCTTTAAACTCAACAACTTTCTTCTTAGAAGCAGTACCTGCTTTTGCAAAGTGACCTTGCAATGCTTTGGTAGTGTTCTTATCAGACTTGTCATCGAAACCTAATTGGATAGCTTCATAACCATCTACCTCTTCGGTTCTGACTTGGGTAACTACACATGGACCAGCTTGAATCACAGTACAAGGAATATTCTTCCCGTTCTCGTCAAAAATGCTAGTCATTCCGATTTTTTTTCCTATTAACCCAGACATTATTTAAAATTAATTATTAATTGATTTATTTTCCTTTTAACGACTTAACACCTTGGTTTTTAGCCAAAAAAATGAGCGAAAAACACAGATTATTCATAGATAAATCTACATTCTCGCAACACCCTTCTATCCTAACATCACAAAATATCCCCCGAAAAAGGACTGCAAAGATAAGGTTTTTTATTTAACTCACTAATTTTCAGCACAAAACTTTTAACTTTTTTTATCAATTCGTATTGTTTGTAATTATGATTTTATTCCTGTAAACTTTAAGCTTTTGTGAATTCTTTTTTTGTTTTTTAAAAATTCATCATTTTCCACCCTAGATAGCTCCTTTTGAAACACTTTAAGAATTTAGTAGCATTGTAAAATAACACCTATTTTTTATTTATCTTACTAAATAAAAAACCCTATCAGCTAAAACTGATAGGGTTTCTATTTTCTAATGTGTTGCTAAAACTAGTTCAGCAATTTATCACACCTTAATTTCTACTTCAACTCCAGAAGGTAATTCTAACTTCATCAAAGCATCAATAGTCTTAGAAGAAGAACTATAGATATCTAATAATCTTTTATACGAAGATAATTGGAATTGCTCTCTAGATTTCTTGTTTACGTGTGGAGAACGTAATACAGTAAAAATCTTTTTGTTGGTTGGCAAAGGAATAGGACCGTTAACTACAGCTCCTGTTGACTTTACCGTCTTAACGATCTTCTCAGCTGATTTATCAACCAAGTTGTAGTCGTAAGACTTTAATTTTATTCTGATTTTTTGACTCATTTTCTAAATGTTTTAAATTAAGCTTTAGAAGCTGCGATTACCTCTTCAGATACGTTTGATGGAGTTTCTGCATAGTGAGAGAACGACATTGTAGACGTTGCTCTACCCGAAGATAACGTACGCAACGTAGTTACATAACCAAACATTTCTGACAATGGCACATCAGCTTTTACAACTTTAGCTCCTCCTCTATCACTCATATCGTTAACTTGACCTCTACGTCTGTTTAAGTCTCCTACGATATCTCCCATGTTTTCTTCTGGAGTAATTACTTCTAATTTCATGATTGGCTCTAAGATTACAGCCCCTGCAGATTTTGCAGCAGCTTTGTATCCTAATTTAGCAGCCAATTCGAAAGATAAAGCATCAGAATCTACTGGGTGGAAAGAACCATCAATCAATCTTACTTTTAAAGTATCCATAACGAAACCGGCTAATGGTCCGTTTTTCATTGCCTCTTCAAAACCTTTTTGCACAGCTGGGATAAATTCTTTTGGAATACGTCCTCCTTTGATTTCATCAACAAACTGCAAGCCATCTCCTTCAAAATCAGCATCTACAGGTCCCATTTCAAATACAATATCACCAAACTTACCACGTCCTCCAGATTGCTTTTTATAAGTTTCTCTGTGCTCTGCAGCTCTAGTTACAGTTTCTTTGTATTCTACTTGTGGTTCTCCTTGACTTACTTCTACTTTAAATTCACGCTTCAAACGGTCGATTAGTACCTCTAAGTGCAATTCTCCCATTCCTGAGATTACTGTTTGCCCTGAAGCTTCATCCGTTTTTACAGTAAATGTTGGATCTTCTTCTGCCAATTTACCTAAAGCAATACCCATTTTATCAACATCTGCTTTTGTTTTAGGCTCAATAGCGATACCAATTACAGGATCTGGGAAATCCATAGATTCCAAAATAATCGGTGCTTCTAATGAAGACATCGTATCACCTGTTTTGATATCTTTAAATCCTACTGCAGCACCAATATCTCCTGCTTCAATAAAGTCAATCGCTTTTTGAGAGTTTGCATGCATTTGGTAAATACGTGAAATACGTTCTTTTTTACCTGAGCGGTTATTTAAAATATAAGAACCCGCATCCAAACGACCAGAGTATGCACGGAAGAAAGCCAAACGACCTACAAATGGGTCTGTAGCAATCTTAAATGCCAATGCAGAAAAATTATCTTTTGCATCTGGTTTTCTAGAGGTTTCGTTACCCGTGTTAGGATCTGTACCTACAATGTTATCTCTATCTAATGGAGAAGGCAAGTAACGACATACAGCATCTAACAAGAATTGTACTCCTTTGTTTTTAAAAGATGAACCACAAATCATTGGAATAATTGCCATATCCATTACAGCAGCACGCAAAGCAGCGTGTACTTCTTCTTCTGTAATAGAGTTTTCATCTTCCATAAACTTCTCTAACAAGTTTTCATCGTAAGAAGCTACTTCTTCAATTAATCTTGCACGAGCCTCAGATGCTTCGTCTACCAAATCCTCAGGAATATCTACTACGTCAAAAGTAGCACCTTGTGTTTCTTCGTGCCAGATTATTGCTCTGTTTTTCACCAAGTCAACAATCCCTTTAAAATCCGCTTCTTCACCAATTGGCAATACGATTTCAACAGCATTTGAACCTAACATTTCCTTTACTTGGTTACATACGTTTGCAAAATTAGATCCTTGACGATCCATTTTGTTTACGAAACCAATACGTGGCACTTTATAGTTATCTGCTAATCTCCAGTTTGTTTCTGATTGCGGTTCAACACCATCAACAGCACTAAATAAGAAAACCAACCCGTCTAATACACGTAAAGATCTGTTTACCTCTACTGTAAAATCAACGTGACCAGGAGTATCAATAATGTTAAAATGATATCCTTTAGTATCTGGCGTTGGTTGTCCGTTTTCTACAGGGAACTGCCAAGTACAAGTGGTTGCAGCAGAAGTAATTGTAATTCCTCTTTCCTGCTCTTGCTCCATCCAGTCCATCGTAGCTGCACCGTCATGAACTTCTCCAATCTTATGAGAAACCCCTGTGTAGTACAAGATACGTTCTGTTGTTGTTGTTTTTCCTGCATCAATATGAGCAGCAATACCAATGTTTCTAGTTAATTTTAAATCTCTAGCCATTTTTATTAAAATCTAAAGTGTGAAAATGCTTTGTTAGCTTCTGCCATTTTATGTACATCAACTCTCTTCTTAACAGCAGCTCCTTCTTCTTTAGCAGCAGCTAAAATTTCTGCAGCTAATTTTTGAGCCATTGTTTTTTCATTACGATTTCTTGAGTAAGAAATCAACCACTTCATCGCCATAGAAACCTTACGGTCTGGTCTAATCGGCATAGGGATTTGAAACGTAGCACCTCCTACACGACGGCTACGAACTTCTACTTGAGGCATTACGTTAGATAATGCATCTTTCCATATTTCTAAAGAAGTCTTCTCTTCAGAATCTCCTTTTTTTGTTTCTACAATTTCTAATGCATCGTAAAAAATCTTAAATGCAACAGATTTTTTTCCATCCCACATTAAATTGTTTACGAAACGTGTTACCAACTGATCGTTAAACTTTGGATCTGGTAAAAGAACTCTTTTTTTCGCTCTTCTTTTTCTCATGTCTTTCTATGATTTTAAGTTTAACAGTTTATTTCTTTGGTCTCTTAGCTCCGTACTTAGATCTACGTTGAGTTCTTCCTTCTACACCTGCGGTATCTAAGGCACCACGTACTACGTGGTACTTAACTCCTGGTAAATCTTTTACTCTTCCTCCCCTTACTAATACTATCGAGTGCTCTTGTAGGTTATGTCCTTCTCCTGGGATGTAAGCGTTTATCTCGTTACCGTTTGTTAACCTAACACGAGCAACTTTACGCATTGCCGAGTTTGGTTTTTTAGGTGTTGTAGTATAAACACGTGTACATACTCCACGACGTTGTGGACATGCCTTCAAAGCAGCCGATTTACTCTTCTTAGTAACTTGGGCTCTTCCTTTTCTAACTAATTGTTGAATAGTTGGCATAAATAATTATATATAAACGTTTTAATTAACTCCTTGAAATAGGTTCAAGGGTGTGCAAAAGTACAATTATTTTATAATTAATCAAATATCAGCAAGTTAATTTTATTTAACAGAGATTTTTATTTTAATTTGAATAACGTTTTTTTCTCTTTTTTTCGAAAATTTGTGATGTTATTCTTATGCGATGTATTTTATTTTTTTTCCTTATTTCTTTACATCTTTTAGCACAGGAGAAAACCAACAATAATTCTACTTTTTTTTATTTAACGGACTCTTTAAACAGTAAAATTCAACTAGGTCATTTAAAAAGTTACGAACAAGTTCAGAAAAAACTATACAAAGAAGGTTATTTTTATTTTACATCTGAGCTAAAATCTTCTAAGAGTGTAGATAGTATTGCCATCGACTTAGGAAAAAGAACAGACATACTGGCTATACAAATCTCTTCTAAAGAGCTTCAAAAATATTTAAAAACTAAAAAAACAGAAATTTGTATCATTCCCAAAGATTTAGATGTTTGGATTGAGCAACTCAGTTCCTATTTTGATGAAAAAGGAGAAAACTTTTCAGAAATTAAACTTACCCATCAAATTACAAAAAACGACACTTTGTTCTGCAATATAAATATCAATCGTTCTGCCAAAAGAAAAGTAGACAAGGTGGTGATAAAAGGCTATCATCGATTTCCAAAAAAATTTATTAAACACTATCTCCATCAAAAAAAAACATTTAGTAAAACTTTACTTAGAGAAACTGAAAAAAAAATAAACCAACTAGCTTTTGTTAAAAACAAACAGAAACCTGCCGTCCTTTTTACAAAAGACTCTACCCATTTATACCTATACCTAGAAAGAGTAAAAGCCAATAAATTAGATGCTTTACTTGGTTTTAGCAATCAGGGAGAGAGCGGAGATTTTCAGTTTAACGGCCATATAGACATTGCTTTAACCAATACTTTACACAAAGGAGAATCTTTTTCATTTTCATGGAAAAACAACGGACAAGAGCAAGAGGAAATTTTATTAAACCTAGAAAGCCCTTATGTTTTTAACAGTCCTTTATTTGTAGGTTACAGCTTAAATATTTATAAACAAGATAGTAGCTTTGTAAATACGCAAAACAAATTTCTGTTGGGATACCAACCTCATTTTAAACACAAAATAAGCACCTATTTCCTTGCAGAAAGTTCGGCCAATATTAGCGAAACAAAAAATATTGAAGCCTATAAAAAGAAGCATATAGGATTTATTTACTCTTACAAAGAGATGAATGAATGGAAAATACCTAAAAAATTACTTTTTATTGACATTGCGTATGGCGTAAAAGAAACAGAACAAAACACACCTCAACAAACTATTAAAACGGAACTAATTTACAATATTCCCATTAGCAACACACATTTTTTATATCTACAAAACCGAAATGCATGGCTTGGTTCTAACAACAAAACTTTTAATGAGCTATACAGAACCGGAGGAGCTACAACAATGAGAGGTTTTTTAGAACAAAGCATAGTAGCACACCTATATAACTATAGTAATATTGAATATAGACTGTTTACCAACAGTAATAGTTATTTATATGGTTTTGGTGATGTTGGTTATTTTAAAAACTTAACACAGGAAAACAACCTCCTTAGTTTGGGTTTAGGATATACTTTTGGCACGCGTGGTGGATTGTTAAAAATAAGCTATGCTGTAGGAAAAAGCAACCATTCCAATTTTGATTTAAACACTGGATTATTCCATGTAAATTTTGTGACTTTATTTTAATTTTCAAAAAATAAAATCGTTGTAAGCACAACCTTTATTTTTTACATTTTAGATTCTAACTTCTAGCATTCAAAATAGTACCTTTGCAAAATGGAAGAAAAACAAACCTCTAAGATATTCGGAATTCGTGCTATTATAGAAGCTATTCATGCAGGGAGTTCCATAGACAAAGTCTTTTTGCAAAAAGATGTAAGCGGAACTTTAATAAATGAGTTAAAGCAACTGATTAAAAACAACAACATTACTTCTAGCATTGTTCCTGTAGAAAAGCTAGATAGAATGTCTAGAAACAACAACCATCAGGGAGCAGCAGCATTAATAGCCCCTATTTCTTTTTACGATTTAGACAGTTTGATTACCAAAACCCTAGAAAAAAAAGAAACTCCTTTGTTTATTCTCTTAGACCAAATTTCGGACGTTCGTAATTTTGGTGCTATTATCCGTACTGCAGAATGTACTGGAGCACATGGTGTTATTATTCCTAAAAGCGGGAATGCTCCTGTTAACGGAGAAACTGTAAAAACATCAGCAGGTGCTGCTTTTAATGTACCTATATGCAAAGTAGACCATATTAAGGATGCTATTTTTATGCTACAAGCAGCAGACATCCAAATAGTTTGTGCTACAGAAAAAACAGAAGACACCATTTACGATGTAGATCTAAAACAGCCTACTGCCCTAGTTATGGGATCAGAAGACAGAGGTATCAATCCATCGATCTTAAAACTAGCTAATGCCAAAGCAAAACTGCCATTATTAGGTAGAATTGGTTCTTTAAACGTGTCCGTAGCTTGTGGAGCGTTTTTGTACGAAGCAGTAAGACAGCGAAGCAACTTATAACCATTCGTAAAAAATCTGGTTTACTTAAACAATAAGAGTTTTTAACCCATATTTTAAACAAAAAAACGAAAGCTAATAGTTAACAGCGAACGATCAATTAGAATGAATATAACCGAAGAACTGATTCAACGAAGCGGAAATAAATGTGAACTATGTGGAGCTTCACATAATTTAAATGACTTAAAGTTGCCACCTAGCTTAAACGACACCTTAGACACCAACATTTTAGTTTGTGGTACTTGTCATGATCAGATTGAAAATCCTGAAAACATGGATGCCAACCACTGGAGGTGTTTAAACGATGCTATGTGGAGCGAGCACAAAGCAGTACAAATTACAGCTTGGCGAATGTTACAACGATTACGTAATGAAGGATGGCCTCAAGATTTATTAGACATGATGTACTTAGAAGATGCAGACCTACGCTTTGCCGAAGCAACAGGAGAACATTTAAGTGATGATGAGAAAATAATTCACAGAGACTGCAATGGTGCTCTTTTAGAAACAGGTGATTCGGTAACCATGACTAAAGACAAAGATTTAAAAGGAGCTGGAAGCTTTACCATCAAAAGAGGAACTGTTATTAGAAACATTTCTTTAGTACACGACAATGCCAATCAAATTGAAGGAAAAGTTAACGGAACCAGCGTAGTGATTTTAACAAAATACTTAAAGAAAATAGGAGCCGATCAACAAGGATAATTACAGCAAACTCATAGCTTGTAACACCAATAACGCCCTATAAATAATGAACTGCAATAAAGAATCTTTTCAAAAACAAATTCAAAAAACATGTACTCCTCTACCAGGCAGCATTGCTTACCCTACTACATACAAACTGCCTGTTAAAAAAAAATACGAAGGACGTACTATTATTGATTTTTTTTTAGAAGTTGTTCCTAGATCATCAAAAGAACTATGGTTGTCAAAAATCCGCAACAAGACCTTACTAATTAATGGAAAGCCTGCTAACGAAAACACTATTGTTAAAGGAGGAGACATTACCCAACACACTTCTGAACCCAAAATAGAACCAGATGTTTCTATAAAAATCGATTTGCTATACAACGATGATAAGCTACTAATTGTAAACAAACCCGCTCCACTACCCATGCATCCAAGTGGTCGATTTAATAAAAATTCTTTAACAGAGATTCTAAAATTGGCTTTTCCAGAAGAAGACTTTAAAATTATTCATCGATTGGATGCCAATACTACAGGAATTGTTGTTTTCGGAAAAAACAAAGAGATAGCAACCGCTATTGGCACACAGTTTGAGCAGAAATTAACTACAAAAAAGTACATTGCTTTGGTAGAGGGGATTGTAGAAAAAGAAGAGTTTGCCATGAACTCTAAAATAGGTACAAAAAAAACAATTGGAGGAGGTAGAGCTTCCGATCAAAATGGACAAGAAGCCTATACAGAGTTTAAAGTTTTGGAAAGAAGACAAAACACCAAACAAACTTTGTTAGAAGTTACCCCACATACTGGGAGAACAAATCAAATTAGGCTGCATTTGGCACAGTTAAAACACGCTATTGTTGGAGACTGGGGATACAAAGACCCTAACTATTTTAAAAACCACCCGCTAACCTATCCAACAGACAGTTTGTACTTACATGCTTGGCAGTTAGAATTTAAGTATCAAAATCAAAATTTAAAAATTCAAACAGCCATTCCAACAAAATTTGAAATCCAATAATATTCTGCCTATTTAATTTTTAAACCACTAAATTCTTGTAATTTTACACTTGAAATTCTTTTATAAACCTAAATATAAATCGTTATGAATTTACAGCTCAAATCAGTTGATGTGGTAGAAAACATAAGTAAAGACGATTTTTATAACAACTACTACAAAAAGCAAAAACCTGTTGTTATAAAGCAGTTCTCTAAGGAATGGCCTGCTTTTGACAAGTGGAGTTTGGAGTACATGAAAGAAGTTGCTGGGAACAAAACCGTTCCTTTATATGATAATAGACCTTTAAATGCCAAGACTAAATTTAACAGCCCACATGCTCATATGAAAATGAGTGAATACATTGATTTGTTAAAAAAAGGCCCTACTAAATATCGAATTTTTTTATGGAATATTTTAAAAGAAATTCCCTCATTACAGAGTGATTTCTCTTATCCTGATTTAGGATTTCGTTTTTTTAAAGTACTTCCTACCTTGTTTTTTGGAGGTGAGAATTCTTATACATTTATGCATTACGATATAGATTTGGCGAATATTTTTCATTTTCACTTTGAAGGGAAAAAAGAATGCATCCTTTTTGATCAAGACCAAACACCATACTTATACAAGTTACCCAATTCGTTGATGACACATAAGGATATTGATTTTTCGAACCCTGATTTTGATAAATTCCCTGCTTTAAAAAATGCCAAAGGCTTTATTGCCAATTTAGAACATGGTGATGTACTTTACATTCCAGAAGGATACTGGCACTATATGAAATACATTACCGCAGGTTTTTCTATGAGCTTGAGAAGTATTGCCAAAAAACCAAAGCACTTGGCAGAAACCTTTTATAATTTTGCCGTAATGATTCCTGTAGAAAACTTAATGAGAAAAACCTTAGGAAACAAATGGTTAAACTGGAAATACAAAAGATCTTTAGACAATACTAAAAAATACGAAGAAGCTTCTTAAAAGCTTCTTTTTTTATACTATCTAAAACGATGCTCCCTCTAGTTTTTGTCTAAGAGCTTTAAAGTAATCAAAAGACTTAAGTAACCTAGAACCAAACCAACTAAACATTTCTCCATCTACAAAAACAGCACTAGAACGATTGGTGTATTCACTAATTTCAAAAGCATGTTTGTCTTGAAATGGAAAAGGTTCCGATGAAAAAAATAACACTTCAGGATCTCCGTCATAACGTATTCTTTTAGGGTCTATTTCTGGATATTGTGTTAAGTTTTGATAAATGTTTTCGTATTTGCACAAGTCTAATAGGTGATTGATGTAAGTTCCCTCTGCAGCCACCATCCAGGGTTTGTACCAAATAAAGTACGCTACTTTTTTGGGCTGATACTGCTGCATAAAGTTGATAAATTCTTTTTGCTTTAATTCTATTTTTCTAATAAGCAAATCTCCCTCAGTTCTTCTGTTTAGAATAACACCTATGTTCTGAATCATACGTATGGTATCTTCAACACTTTCTATTTGTGTTACAAAAACCTGCGTAAACGTTTTTAATTGCTCTACTATTTCTGGTGTGTTTTCTTCTTTGTTACAAAACACCAAATCGGGTTTTAGTGCTTTTATTTTTTCTATGTCCGCATCTTTTGTTCCTCCAACAATATTTTTTACATGTTTAAAATGTGGTGGAGAAATACAAAACTTTGTAACCCCTACAATAAATTCTTCTAGGTTTAAATCGTACAAAGTTTCTGTAATAGAAGGAACCAACGAAACAATTTTTGTATTTCGTCTTTCAAAGGAAAGTACATTTCCTAAATCGTCTATAAAGGTCATCAAATTATATTTTTCACTTGTAAAATTTTAGCCATTTGCTCTTGTAACTTTTTGGCTTCTTGTCTTGCAGCTTTTGCAAAATCTTTTTCTTTACTAGCATATATAATTCCTCTTGACGAGTTAATTAACAAACCAATGTTTTGTGTATTAATTCCATGTTCACAAACATCTTGCAAACTTCCTCCTTGTGCTCCTACCCCAGGAACCAACAAAAAATTATCGGGTGCTATGGCTCTTATATCTTTAAAATAAGATGCTTTGGTCGCTCCTACAACAAACATTAAATTCTGAGCGTTGTTCCATGTCATAGCCGTTTGCAATACTTCTTGATACATTTTTACTCCGTCCTTTAATTCTTTTCCCTGAAAGTCCAAACCTCCTTTATTAGACGTTAAAGCTAATAAAATGGTAAACTTATCCTTAAAGGCCAAAAAAGGCTCTACAGAATCACTTCCCATATAAGGTGCCACTGTAACAGAATCAAAGTTTAAATCTTCAAAAAAAGCTTTTGCATACATTGTTGATGTATTTCCGATATCTCCTCTTTTAGCATCGGCAATAGTAAAGATTCTAGGATAATTCTGGTTTATGTACTTGATTGTTTTATCTAAGGATTGCCATCCTTTTATTCCGTAAGCCTCGTAAAACGCTGTATTGGGCTTATATGCTACGGCAAAGTGATGCGTTTCGTCAATAATTTGCTTATTGAATTCAAAAATTGGGTCTTCTGTTTCTAATAAATATGGTGGAATTTTATCTAAATCTACATCTAACCCAACACATAAAAAAGATTTTTTTCTTTTAATTTCCGAAACTAGCTCCTGAATATTCATGACAAATCACTAAAAAATAATATTTGGCAAAAGTAATCAATCACTATAAAATAATCAGTTTAAATTACAAAATGTAATTCTTAGATGCATCTAGCTTGATAAAAATAAACAGCATGATGGTAAATCCCCACAAAGATGATCCTCCGTAGCTAAAAAAGGGCAATGGAATTCCGATGGTTGGAAACAATCCTATAACCATACCTATATTGATGAGCACGTGAAAAAAGAAAACCGAAGCAACTCCATAACCAAAAGCACGACTAAATTTTGATTTTTGTTTTTCAGACAAATACAAAAGTCTTAAGATTAAAAACAAAAAAAGACCAATAACCAAACAACTTCCCAAAAAACCCCATTCTTCTCCTACAGTACTAAATATATAATCGGTATCTTGTTCTGGCACAAATTTACCTTGGGTTCTATCACCCTGTAGATATCCTTTTCCTGTTAATCCTCCAGACACAATGGTTTTTATAGATTGATATGTATTGTAGCCAATATCGCTAGTATCTTCACTAAGTCCTAACAAAACATTAAATCGATCTCTATGCCTTTGTTTAAATATGTAGTGAAACAAATAATACACACTAAAAACATAAACTTGTGCAGCCGAAAAAACAGCCAGCATTTTTCCCCAATCAAAACGTAAAGACATTTTTTTTGTTCTTACCAAATAGAGCACCAATAAAATAGTGATTAAACTTACTGCTACCATAACCGTTATGTAACCAAATACTAGTGTGGTTAAAAAAAGGACAATAGCTAAAGTACCTATTACCATAATTCTAGGATGCAATCCTTCTCTGTAAAAAAGTAATATTAAAGACACATAAACCAAGGCAGAACCAGGGTCTGGTTGTAGTGTGATTAAAACAGCAGGAACACAAATAATTACAAAAGCTTTTGCTTTGTCTTTTATTAAAGAAAAATTAAACTGTTTATCGCTTAAGAGTCTTGCCAAAGCCAATAAAGTTCCTGTTTTTGCAAATTCCGTGGGTTGTAGTCCTAAACCACCAATGTTATACCAAGAGGTTGCTCCATTAATGTTTTTACCAAATACAAACAAGCCCATTAAACTAAGCATACAGCCTATGTAAATAAAAGCTGCAAATTTTTCGTAAAAAAAACTATCTACAAACAAGATAAAAACCCCCATAACAAGTCCCAAACCTATCCATAAGATTTGCTTACCGTAACGCATTCCAAAATCTAATACTTCTTGATGATTTTCTGTTTGAGAAGCAGCATAGATGTTCATCCACCCAAAAAGTACTAAAAATAGATAAAGTATTACCAATGTAACATCTACCTGTGCAAAAATATTTAATCTCTGATTTCTCAACGTTTAATTTGTTTCTTGGATTAGTTGTTTTTTATATTCTGCTTCTAAACTTGTTTTTAAAATACGCTCTTCCCACCAACCTAAACTATGAGTTCCTAAAAGATATTTTTCTATCATTAAACTAGCAATTGGTGCTGCAATGGTAGAGCCATACCCTCCGTTTTCAACAAAAATGGCTAAGGCAATCTTAGGATCTTCTTTAGGAGCAAAAGCTACAAAAATGGAATGATCTGTTAATGCTACTTTTTTTCCATTTTTACGCATGTAGTTTTGCACTGTTCCTGTTTTCCCACAAATATCTAAACCTTTTATTTGCACGTGCTTTGCTGTTCCTTTTTTATACACATCATGCATTCCTTCTATTACAGGAGCAAAATATTTAGCTGCTACTGTTGTATTTCTTTTTTTTGTATATTTTTTTATTCCGTGTGGTCTGTTGTTTATTTTTTTAATGACATGTGGTGTATAAAAATACCCTCTATTGGCTATAGCCGCAGTAAGATTGGCTAATTGTATAGGAGTTGTAATGATTTCTCCTTGACCAATTGCATTGGAAATAATGGTAGATGATCTCCAACTTTTTCTCGGATAATACCTATCGTAATAACTAGAAGTAGGTATCAATCCTTTTCTTCCTGTAGGCAAATCATATCCTAAATATTGTCCCAGTCCAAAACTTCGTAAATGTGCTGCCCAATTGTCTACTCCTTCTTGTGCTGTTTTTTTCTTTTCTATAATCCTCTTAAACACATTGGAAAAATAGCTATTACAAGATTTTGCTATGGCTGTTTGTAAATGAATTGGACTTCCGTAAATTCCACAATGACATCCCATAAAATCTTTAGGATGCCTTCCGTATCGATATCCTCCGTAACAATAAAAACTAGAATATTCGTTAATCACCCCTTCTTGCATTCCTATCAGCCCCTCTACCAACTTAAAAGGGGAACCTGGTGCGTATGCAGCCATCAATCCTCTATCAAACATAGGTTGATTAATGGTGTCTTTAAACAAACGAACTGAATTTTTTGACTTTTGTCGTCCTACCATCAAATTAGGATCGTAAGATGGTGCAGTAATTAAAGCTAAAATCTCTCCTGTTTTGGGTTCTATAGCAACAATTCCTCCTCGCTTTCCACTCATCAACTGTTCACCGTACTGCTGTAACTCTAAGTCTATGGTTAGTGTAAGATCTTTTCCTGCAACAGGCAAGGTATCGTAAAGACCTTCTTTATAAGGCCCTAAAATTTTGTTTAGTCTATTTCTTTGTATGTAAGCTACTCCTTTTTTTCCTCGGAGTTCTTTTTCGTATTGTTTTTCTATTCCTGTGGTTCCAATCAATTCTCCTTGCTCGTAATAATCACTTTTTTTTGCAAGTTCTTCATTCACTTCATTAATATAGCCCAAGACGTTTGCTGCCGATTGATGTGGATACGATCGCATATTTTTTTTCTGAACACTAAATCCTTTAAACTTGTGTATTTTCTCCTGAAAAAAAGCGTAATCTTCTTTAGATAGTTGATTTAAAAAAACGGAAGGCAACCATGGAGAATAATTCATGGCTCTTTCGTATTTTTTGTAAAAATAATCTTTATCTATTTTTAACAATCGACAAAATTCAAGCGTATCAAAAGGCTTTACTTCGTTGGGAACAATTTTTACATCATAAGTGTGCTCGTTGGCTATTAGTAATTTTCCGTTTCTATCGTACACAAATCCTCTGGGGGGATATGTATATATTTTTTTTATACTAGAACCCGTAAGTTTGGTTTCGGTTTTGTCGTGCACTAGCACCTGTAAGTAGTAAAGTCTAACTATAAAAATAACACTCGTTAAGATAACAAGAATTGGAAAAAGTTGACTTTTCTTCATTGGGGATTTGGGCTAAATATCGATAAAACTACAAGTGTTACAAAGGTAGTAAAAATACTACTTACAGCGGCTTTCCACAACACAGTCCCTATTGTTGAAATATCAAAATAAGAGAGTCCAAATTGCACAAAATGAAACAGGAAAGAAAGCACAAAAATCATCACCAATTTTGTGGATGTTCGGTACAAATTGTATTCAAAGTTTTTTTCGAATACTTCTTTTTTGTTTAAGATTTTTTTAAACACAGGCATTCTTAAAAAAGCAACAAACGTAAAAGCTGCTGCATGAATTCCTCCCGAATTGGAAAAAAAATCCAAAGACAAACCAAAGAAAAAACTGGTGATTAAAAACAAGGTTGTTTCAACCTTTATAGGAAACCACAAAACAAACAACAAGCTCCATTGCGGATTTACAAAGCCAAAAATTCGCATCTTATTTCCAATTAACACCTGTGTTAACAACAACAGTATTGCCCTTAATATAAGTTTTAAAGTATCATTCATACGAGTTGTTTTCTAGGTTTATAATTTCTTCTCTATGCAGATTTTCTATCACCTGTACATTGTTTAATTTTCTAAAGTCATTAAACAACTGTATGTCTATTTTATGATGCCTTTTGTTGTAGAATTCAATATTTTTTACAGAACCAATCAAAACACCCTTAGGAAAAATAGCAGATTTACCTCCAGTAACTATTGTATCTCCTACCTGTATGTTGGCTTGCCTAGGAATGTCTTGTAACTGAACGATGTTGACTTGCTTTCCGTCCCAAGAAATGGTACCAAAATAATTGCTTTTTTTAAACCTTGCATTGGTTTTAAAGTACTTGTTTAAGACAGAAATTGCCACACTGTAGTTAGAAGAGGTTTGAGTTACAATCCCTACTATGCCTTTGGAGTTTACAACCGCCATATCCGATTTAACTCCTGATTTTTCTCCTTCAGAAAGTGTGATAAAATTATCCTTGTGATGGTATTCATTATTGATAACCGAAGCCGAAATGTAATGATATTTTACAGAATCTTTATTTTGCAAAAAAACAGCTGTTGTAGCTAAGCCCTCAAGTTTTTCTAGCTCTGTTTTGTATCGCTCAATCTGATTATACAACTGTTCATTTTCTTTATTCAACAGCGTATTTTCTTCTTTTAATCCAATAAAGTCTTCTATAGATACAAAGTTTTCATAAATACTTCCAGTAATAAAATTGGAGGAATTGATGAATTTACTTCTATGATAAGAATGTAATTGAATGGTAAACAAAAGTGCAATCAATTCTAAAATAAAAAACAACAGAAAGTTTTTGTACCTCTGGATTAAATCAAGAATAAATTGCATTGGTAACTATTGTTAACTTAATAATACGGATTTGTATTTTTCCAATTCTTTTAGTGCAATACCTGTTCCTCTTACAACGGCTCTTAACGGATCTTCTGCAATGTATACAGGCAAGTCGGTTTTTCTAGACAATCTTTTGTCTAAGCCTCGTAACATAGATCCACCTCCTGCTAAATAAATTCCAGTAGTATAAATATCCGCAGCCAACTCTGGTGGCGTAGAAGACAAACATTCCATTACTGCATCTTCAATTCTTAAAATAGACTTGTCTAGTGCTTTGGCAATTTCTCTATAAGAAACTTGTACTTGCTTCGGTTTACCACTTAACAAATCTCGTCCTTGCACTAACATATCGTCTGGCGGAGTTTCTAAATCTTCGGTTGCAGCACCAATTTGGATTTTAATTCTCTCTGCCGTAGTTTCTCCTACGTGCAAGTTGTGTTGCGTTCTCATGTAATACATAATATCAGAAGTAAACAAGTCTCCAGCTACTTTTACTGACTTATCACAAACAATACCAGCCAAAGCAATCACAGCAATTTCTGTAGTACCTCCTCCGATATCAATAATCATGTTCCCTCTAGGTTCCATGATATCAATCCCGACCCCAATAGCCGCAGCCATGGGTTCGTAGATCAAATATATTTCTCTTGCGTTCATGTGAATGGCAGAGTCTCTAACGGCTCTTTTTTCTACTTCTGTAATTCCTGAAGGGATACAAATTACCATTCGCAATGAGGGAGCAAAAATTTTCTTTTTAAAATTAGGAATACTTTTTACAAACTGCTTGATCATTTCTTCTGATGCCTGAAAATCTGCAATTACTCCGTCTTTTAACGGACGAATGGTCTTGATGTTTTCGTGTGTTTTACCCTGCATCAAATTAGCCTCATGACCTGTAGCAATAATCTTACCCGAAGTTCTATCTCTTGCAACAATGGACGGTGCATCAATCACCACTTTTCCTTCGTGTATAATTAATGTATTTGCAGTTCCTAAATCGACTGCAATATCCTCGCTCCAAAAGTCAAAAAATCCCATACTTTGTTTGTTTTTTTATCGTATCCCTATAGTACAAAAGTACTAAAATTAGTGTTTAAAGTGTCTAGTTCCTGTAAATACCATTCCTATTCCATTTTCGTTACAGTAATCAATAGACAACTGGTCTTTGATAGAACCTCCTGGTTGAATGACAGCTTCAATTCCTGCTTTATGAGCAATCTCTACACAATCTGGAAATGGAAAAAATGCATCACTTGCCATTACCGCTCCTTTTAAGTCAAAATTAAAATGGTTTGCTTTTGCAATGGCTTGCTCTAAAGCATCTACACGAGAAGTTTGACCTGTACCTCCAGCACATAATGTTTTATCTTTTACTAAGATAATAGTGTTAGATTTAGTGTGCTTACAGATTTTAGAAGCAAACAATAAGTCGTCTATCTGAGCCTCTGTTACTTGCTTTTCTGTAACGTTCTTTAAATCTTCTTTTTTATCAGTAATTAAGTTTGCATCTTGAAATAATACTCCGTTTAATGCAGTACGGTAAGAAATTTTAGGTAACTCAATATCTTTTAAGATTAAGAGTACTCTGTTTTTCTTTCCTTTTAATACTTCCAAAGCATCTGCATCGTATCCTGGAGCAATTACTACCTCGCAGAATAATTTGTGAATTTCTTCAGCAGTTTCTAAGTCAATAACTTTGTTAGCAATCAATACTCCACCAAAAGCAGAAGTAGGATCTCCAGCTAAAGCATCTACATAAGCTTGCTTGATAGTCTCTCTTTGAGCAAACCCACAAGCGTTGTTGTGCTTTAAGATCGCAAAAGTAGGAGCTTCTCCTTTAAATTCGTTGATTAAGTTTACAGCAGCATCTACATCTAATAAGTTGTTAAAACTTAATTCTTTTCCGTGTAACTTATCAAACATAGCCTCTAGGTCTCCGTAGAAAGCTCCTTTTTGGTGTGGGTTTTCTCCGTAACGCAATACTGTTGCTTTGTCAAAAGACTGACGGAAGTTGGTTTCTTCCTGATTCATGTAATTGTAAATAGCAGTATCGTAATGAGAAGAAACCGCAAAAGCTTTTGCAGAAAAACGCTTACGATCTTCAATAGAAGTAGCTCCGTTGTTTTCAGAAATAATCGTCAAAAACTCATCATACTGCTCCATCGACGAAACACAAATTACATCTTTAAAGTTTTTAGCAGCTGCACGGATTAATGAAATTCCTCCAATGTCAATTTTTTCAATAATATCTTGCTCAGAAGCTCCGCTAGCAACTGTTTTTTCAAATGGATACAAATCCACAATTACAATGTCCATTTCTGGAATTTCGTATTGTTCCAATTGTGCCACATCTCCATCGTTATCACGTCTACTTAAAATTCCTCCAAATACTTTTGGGTGCAATGTTTTTACACGTCCACCCAAAATAGATGGATATGATGTTATGTCTTCTACAGCAACGCAGTCAATTCCTAAATCTCTAATAAACTTTTCGGTTCCTCCCGTGGTATAAATGGTGATTCCTAAGTCATTAAATTTTCTTACTATGGGTTCTAAACCATCTTTGTGAAAAACCGAAATTAAAGCCGATTTGGCTTGTTTTGTAGTGCTCATTATTGTGAAATTCAATTAAAAACGCAAAATTAGAAAAAAAGTATAGGATTGCTAAAAATTCTTAACCAAAGAACAACATAAAAACTACTTTTTTTTAAATTCTATAGGCCTACATTTATTCTATGTGGGTATATTATGGATTATTTGCTGCTTTTTTTCTCAGTTTGTACAACTTGTGCAAAAAATGGAGTGTTAGAAACAACGCTGTTTTGCCTGTGTTGATTGTTGCCAATGGAATTAGTGCTTTGTTGTTATTGCCTGTTTATTTCCTGCCTAGATTTTCTCCTGATACATTAGCGAATACCACTTTCTTTATTCTAGAATTAGAATTAATGGATCACGTGTGGATTGCACTAAAAGCGTTGTTAATGACTTGCTCTTGGATTTTGGCCTATTCCGCATTAAAGCATTTGCCCATTTCTATAGTCAGTCCCATTAGGGCCTCTAGCCCCTTTTTTACTTTACTAGGTGCTATATTTTTGTTTGGTGAGAATCCAATTCCTTTGCAGTGGGTAGGTTTTATACTCATTATTCTTTCCATTGTAGCTTATTCCTATATTGGAAGAAAAGAAGGAATCAGCTTTAAAACCAATAGATGGTTCTTTGCGGTAGTTTTAGCCATGTTTTTTGGAGCATGTAGTGGCTTATATGATAAGTTTTTGTTGCAAATGAGAGATTACTCAGCACTCACATTACTATGGTGTTTTTTTGTGTACATCACAATTTTTATGTCTATTTCTTTCTTGTTTATAAAACGATTTACCAATTTATCCAAAGCCAAGTTCCAATGGAGATGGTCCATTTTTGGAATTGCCTCTTTATTACTTTTTGCAGACTACTTTTATTTTACCGGATTAAGAGATCCTGAAGCTTTGGTCATGTTGATGTCTGCAGTAAAAAGGAGTCAATTATTATTTACCATTGTGATTGGTGGTATCTTGTTTAAAGAACGAAATTTAGGACTAAAACTATTGCCGTTGTTTGGGGTGTTGATTGGTGTTTTTTTGATTTTGTTTAGTTATTAAGTTGAAAATCAACTTTGGAATAAATGAGACTCAACTTCATTAAACTCATCTTTTTTAAATTGTTTTATTGGAATGTCTAGTTTAGTTGGTAGTTTTTTTTAAAGAGAATAATCCTTAAATTAACTTATTATGACCAGACCGAAGTACGACAAAGAATTCAAGCAAACGATTGTAGATTTACTTTCGCTAGAGACCCCTAAATCTATTGATGAGATTTGCAAAGAGTATAACTTGAAAAAGCCTACAGTATATAGATGGCTCAAAGAGTTTAAAAGTGAAACAGGAGCTTTTAAAGACGAAGCTACTCTAGCTTATGAAAAAGAGATTAGACAACTTAAAAAGCAATTAAAAGATGCCCAAATGGAGAGAGATATCTTAAAAAAGGCCGTAAGCATCTTCTCCGTGAGCGACAAGTAAAGTATAAGTTTATAGAACAAAACTCTACAACTTATATGGTTGAGAAGATGTGTAAGTGTATGAAAGTAAGTGTCAACTCCTATTATACATGGTTAAGAACTAAGGATATACCCAAGGCTACATCACAGACTGTTTTTTACAAAAAGCATATCCAACAAATTTGGGAATCGAGTAAACAAGTCTATGGTTCTGTTCGTATTCAAAAACAATTAGAAAGAGAAGGTATTATTTTACACCGTTCTTATGTGGCTTATTTAATGCGAGAATTAAATATTAAAAGCGTTCATCCTAAGAAGTTTAGAGTGGTTACCACTGACTCTAATCACCAGTTACCTATAGCTGAAAATGTGCTAAATAGAGATTTCAAAAGTCTTGAATTAGGTGAAAAATGGGTTTCTGACATTACATATATCCTAGTGAGAGGTAAGTGGCATTACTTAACTACTATTCTAGACTTAGCCGATAGAAAAATTATTGCATGGACTTTAAGTGAAGATATGACCACAGAAAACACTGTTTACAAAACATGGTTAAAAGCTATACAGATTAGACAAGTAACGATCAATCATATTTTTCATTCAGATAGAGGTGTACAATATGCTTCAACTAAAATCAAAGGCTTATTCTTAACCAATTTAAAGATGACTCAATCTATGAGTAGAAAAGGGAATTGTTGGGATAATGCTGTAGCTGAATCGTTCTTTAAAACAATCAAATATGAATGTACCAACAGATACACGTTTAAAAGTATCATACAAGCTCACAAAATTATCGATGAGTATATCAAATGGTATAATTATGAAAGATTACACTCTAGTTTAGACTACTTAACTCCTGCTGAAATGGAACTTAAAATCAGAACAAATAATAACATAATTGTCGCTTAAAAATTTATACCAAATTTACTAGGAACTCCATTTTTCTATGTATATTGAAGTTGAGAGTCCTAGGATAGTAAATACCAGGCTCCTATAAAATCTTGTGTTAGGATACTTCTATGTGGAAAAAGTAAATCTTTAAATCTTTTAGCAATACTTGTTTTTTCATTTTTAGCTTCAAAACTTTCAGATGGTTCTAATAAAACATAAACATTGGACCAGATATCTAAAAAATCTTTATAACTATATTTCATAAGTTCCCCTGGACCTGGATCCATTATTTCAATATAATCTTTGGTTACTTTGTAAATAACTACAAAATGATGTAGAGGTCTTTGTTTGTCTCCCATAATAACATGTGCAATAGCAGGAAGAGGAACTAAACTAAGAGAATTCTCCCCTCCTTTAACACCTTTAGCGTTGAAAACCACTAGTTAAACCATTGTTGATCTCTGATTTTACAATCGGCAAACGTTCATTTTTCTTATATTTAATTTCTTTGGACTGAATTTTTTCATCGATTAATAATTCTTTTAGGTCTAAATTATTTTCTAAACCATATGAAATGCATTTTTCTAAACTCCATTTTTGTTGTGAGAAAAAAATAGAAGAGTTTAGAAAAGCAACAATAAAACAGAACTTTTTCATGATCTTATGTAGTCTTAAGTTTTTTATTGATCCAATAAAGGATAGAAATCAATAGAAATATTGAAGTAAAGTAGACCATGAAGCTATTAGAAATACTAGTCAGAAATTTACTGAGACTACGTCCATCTGAGTATGTAAAGAGAAGAAATCCAATAAAATTATTTGTAAAATGAATTACAATACCAGGGATAATAGAATCTGTTCTAAAGTAAATCCACGCAATTAATATTCCAATGAATATTCCTCCTATCATCTGCCATGGATTTAAATGAGCAGTTCCAAATATAATTGCAGACCAAATAATTGACTTCCAAGGAGAGTAGTTTTTAAGAAAACCTTCGAAAATAATGCTTCTAAAAAGTACTTCTTCCAATATAGGTGCCGCTATTACAACTGTTAAAAATGAGAAAATATCAGGGCGAATTAGATCCTCAAAAATCTTTGCGAATTCCTCAGGCATAGGGATTAATTCTGATAAGGGCTCAATTAAAATCCCTAAACAAAGAGTAATTATCACAAGTAGGAAATAAAAATACAAAGGAATAGGTTCTTTTTTTATTAGGATGTTTTGTCCTCTTTTATTTATTTTCCTTTTAGCAATCCAAATTGTCCACAAAAAAGTAATTAGGTAAGATAATAACACTCCAATTGAAATAAA
Organism: Ochrovirga pacifica; assembly: GCF_000220525.1. Taxonomy (GTDB): domain Bacteria; phylum Bacteroidota; class Bacteroidia; order Flavobacteriales; family Flavobacteriaceae; genus Ochrovirga; species Ochrovirga pacifica. The sequence goes on from NZ_AFPK01000074.1 coordinate 37,911, forward strand.
TTCAGGATTTGTTTTTATAAAATCTGGAAATAAAGAAACTAGTATGATTGGAATACTCGCAGGTATTGATACTAAGCATAATATTAGTATTAATATAAAAGATTGATTGATGTTTGGATAAAATAGATTTTTTTTCAAAATGATAAGATTTATTGGTAATACTATCGGATTCCTTCCGTTTAGATGTTTTGCATAGCAAAAGCCCATAGAGTGTCAAACATTGAACAGTTTGAATCTCTTGACTAATAAGTCAATTAATAAGTTGTTTTATATTTTTGCTTAGTGCTTAAGCTCTTAAAGCAAGCGAAGAATAGCCACCATAAATAGTGATGATTTCATTTTTTTTGAGAGCTTTGATAGAAACACGTACTTCTAAGTCGAAATCATCAGTATAGTAATAAGTAAATGATTTTTTATCATAGTTGATGGGAGCATCAATTTCTTTCATATAGTTCAAAAGATCAAAAGAGTCCTCTTGCTAATATTTAATTTTGAAGCAAACTCTTAAAGGAGTTCCTGTGCTTTCTTGTTTTATAGAAATATTGATTCTGTTGAGTAACTCAATTCTTTTTAAATTAATCATATTTTAGTGCAATTTTTAATCTAAGATAGAAATACTTCAACTATCAAAAAGTGTTTTTTGACAGTTAAAGAAGTGTTATTACATCCTCACACTTTAGTTTTTAATAAAGTTTTATATGAATAAACACAACAAAGAAAAACGACCTTACCTCTAAAATGATTTGTACTTTTGCAGCCCAAACCAACAAATTATGTGGATTTATTTAGGATTGCTTGCTGCTTTATTTTTAAGCTTTAATGCCTTGTGTAGAAAAATGAGTGTTAGTGGAAATGCTGTTTTCCCTGTACTTTTGGTTTCTAACGCTACTAGTTTGTTGCTTTTATTCCCATTTTTTTTAGGATCTCTTTTTTGGATGGATGAGCTTAAAGCACTAGGTCTGTACATCCCTTCTATAAAAGCAGAAGACCATATGTATATTGGGATTAAGGCCTTGCTAATGACTGTATCTTGGACACTTAACTTTTACGCGCTAAAATACTTACCCATTACCATTGTTACGCCCATACGAGGTTCGGGGCCATTTTTCACCTTTTTAGGAGCCATATGTATTTATAATGAAAGCCCTGTACTGTTGCAGTGGATTGGTTTTTTTCTGATTGTAATCTCCATGATTTTTTATTCAAGACTTGGCAAAAAAGAAGGCATCAATTTTAAAAAGAATAAATGGATTTTGGCCATTGTAGGAGCCACCTTTTTTGGATCGTGTAGTGGTTTGTACGATAAGTTTTTGTTTCAATACAAAACCTACGAGGTGCTTACAGTACAATGGTGGTTCTTTTTTTATGTTACCCTATTTATGTTTTTATTGGTTTGGTTTTTCTATCGCCCCAACAAAGAAAAAATGGGTGCTTTTAAATTCCATTGGTCCATTCCTGCTAGTGGTGTGCTTATTTTTTTAGCCGATTATTTTTATTTCAAAGCATTAAGTCAACCCGAAGCTTTGGTGATGATTTTATCTGCCGTTAAAAGAAGTCAAATTTTATTTACAGTGATTATTGGCGGAATTCTATTTAAGGAACGCAACAAAAAAATGAAACTCATTCCCTTACTAGGTGTACTAATTGGTGTCTTTTTAATTTTGTTTAGTGCTGATTAATTTTTGCTTACTAAGCAAAAAAACTAAAAACAAAACGGATAAGATAAAACCCCAGAACAAGTACTACAACAAAACCCAGCAAGTAAACGCCTGTTTTTTTGATACTATTTGAGTTGATTTCATCGCTTTTGTTATCAAAAAATAAAAAAACTCCTTTTTAAAAAGTGTTTTTTGTCAGTTTTGCTAAAGTGTTACTAAAATTACAGACACAATACCTAAAAGAATTCCTATCACCTTTATGGGTGTTAGCTGTTCCCCTAAAAAAACACCCCCCAAACCAATGGTGATTAACAAAGCTAAATTACGTATTGGTACCACAGTACTTAACTTTCCGTGTTTCATAGCTAAGAAAAAACAAACTTGAGCCAATCCTCCTAAAAAACCACCCAAAGCGATGAATTTAAAATGTTTGGCATCATATTTTGTTTTTTCTACCAGTGATAGCACCCCTAATACCAGCATGTGGCTTAGAATAAAAATAGTAGCTCCCAAACCTGTTGAAAAAAAAGGAGTTCCTTGTTTGTAAAAAAACACAGCTACCCCAAAAAATAACATCGCTAATAGCGCATAAACTACAGACATATACTTGCTATTAAATAGGTAAAATCATCTTAGCTATTAGGAAATATATAAAAATCCCAAAAATATCATTACTGGTTGTAATAAAAGGGCCGGTGGCCAACGCTGGGTCTATTCCTTTTTTGTGTAATATAATAGGTACAAAGGTTCCTATCAATGCTGCAATAATGATAACAATAATAAGTGATATGGCAATGGTTACCGCAGTAAGTATTTCAAAATCTTGTACAAAACCATACACCATCACCAAACAGCCCAATACCGTTCCGTTGATTAAACTCAAACCAATTTCTTTAAACAAACGATCCCATAAACTACCCTTAATATTGTCGTTCGCTAAACCTTGCACTATAATTGCAGAAGATTGAACCCCTACATTCCCCGCCATGGCTGCAATTAGTGGAGTAAAGAAAAATAAAATAGGGAATTTGCTTAGCGTTTCTTCAAAACTTCCCATGATAGCCGCTGCACCTAAGCCACCAAACAAGCCCAAAATTAACCATGGTAAACGTGCCTTGGTAAGCTCTAGTACAGAGTCACTAGCCTCTACATCATCGGTAATACCTGCTGCTATTTGGTAATCTCTTTCTGCTTCGTCTTTGATGAAATCTACAATATCATCAATGGTAATTTGTCCTACCAATCTATTCATTTCATCAACTACAGCTACTACCACCAAATCATACTTTTGCATAATTTTGGCTACATCTTCTGCTTTGTCATGTACCTTTACCGATGTAATTGATGGTGAATATACATCGTTTACCAAGCTTTTGGTAGAGGTTGTTAACAGGCTTTTAAGAGACAACCGTCCTTTTAACACATCGTTGTCATCTACAACATAAATGGTATAAACACGTTCTATATCTTCTGCTTGCAAACGCATTTCTTTTATGCTACGCATGTTGGTCCAAAAGTTACGGACTTTAACCAGCTCTTTTCCCATCAACCCCCCTGCAGTATCTTCGTCATAACGCAAAAGGTCTACAATGTCTTTGGCGTGCTCTACATCTTCAATTTTAGAGATGACTTCCTCTTTTTGTGCTTCGGAAAGTTCCGACAAAACATCGGCAGCATCGTCAGATTCTAGCTCGTTTAATTCTTGTGCAATTTCTTCAGAAGAAAGTCCCTTAAAGATATCAATACGTACATCTTCGTCTAGCTCAGCAATCGCATCTGATGTTTTATCTGAATCTAATATTTTTACAATCTCAACGGCCAGTTCTTGTTCAGCCTCTTCAAAAAACTCAGCCAAATCGGCATAGTGCACCTCTTCAAATGTTTCTTTGATTTCGGTTTCTTTGTTTTGAGCTACGAGTTCGGAAATGTGGTTGACAAACTCTTTATTGATTTGAAATTCCATCTTGTTCGATTAAAGCTGTTAGTTCTATAAACCCGTCCACAGATATTTGTTCGGGACGCATTCCAAAGATAGCTTTTGTTCTTAGATCATCGGACAAGTTTAGACTTTTTAAACTATTTCTTAACGTTTTTCTACGTTGACCGAAAGCTGTTTTTACTACGTGTTTAAACAAACGGTCTGGTACTGAAAGAGATAATGATTCTTTACGTTTCATAATCATTACACCAGAATCTACTTTTGGTGGTGGGTTGAATACGGTTGGTGGCACTGTAAATAAATATTCAGTATCATAATAAGCTTGTGTTATTACCGATATAATTCCATAGGTTTTGCTGCCAGGTGCCGCACAGATACGCTGAGCTACTTCTTTTTGAAACATCCCTCCAAATTCTGGAATAAAACCTCTGTTTTCTATGGTTTTAAATACAATTTGACTGGAAATATTGTAAGGAAAGTTTCCTACAATGGCAAATTGCTCTTCTTTAAAAATTGAATTTAAATCTATTTTTAAAAAATCTGCTCCATAAATTCTAGGTGCCAAATGTAAGTAGTGTGCTTGTAGATATTCTACAGATTCCGTATCTATCTCAATAACGTGCGTGGTATATTCTTTTTGCAGCAAATATTTGGTCATTACTCCCATACCAGGACCAATTTCTAACACGTGATTATATCCTTTTTCTGATAAAATAGCAGCAATATCCTTGGCTATAGATTCGTCTGTTAAAAAATGTTGTCCTAAATGTTTCTTTGCTCTTACTGACATGGAGTAGAATTTGATGAGTAATAATTAAATAGACAATGCTACGTATAACAAACTAAACTTGCTCTTTATTTGCTTTAAAATATCGATACAAAACAAAAGCAACAATAGCGACTAAAATGTAAGGAATAATCATAAGTGTAACAATACCATCATTCAATCCTTCGGCCAAGCCTGAATCTCCGTTTTCTACCACTGCTTTGCACATAGCACATTGAGCAAAAGACAATTGCTGAATTAAAAAAAAGCTAAAAAATAGAATACAGTGTTTCATCGGATATTTAAAATACAAAAACTAAAAAATTATTTTTAATAGTAAGGCTGTATCATTACATACACAACAACTCCGGTAACAGCTACATACAGCCACAACGGAAAAGCTATTTTAGCAATCTTACGGTGTTTTTCTACCTCTCTATTTATTCCTCTTACAAAAGTAATCAACACAAAAGGAATTACTGCAATAGATAAAATGATATGAGAAATTAACACAAAATAGTAAATAGGTCTAATTACTCCCTCTCCTTCAAATTCCGTTGAATCACTAGTCATGTGGTACAGTACATACATAACCAAAAACAATGCAGAACACAACATAGCTAGTTTGATAAGCCTTTCGTGCACACGTATGTTTCCTTTTTTTACAGACACGACTGCTAAAACTAGCAGAACAGCTGTAATGGCATTGATAGTAGCGTAAATAGGGGGCAAAAACACCGGGAGTTCTATTTCTAATTTTACCTTAAACAATACGGCCACAGCTACAGGAATAGCAATAGAAAGTACTGTGATTAGCTTGTTGTATTTTTTTGTAGGAGTTTCCATACTCTTTTCTGATTTATTCTTTTTCTAATAATAATTGAATGTCTTCTATCAACATTTGAACCTCTGCTTCTTCGGTTCCTTGATAAAATATTTTAGGATTTCCGTGGGTGTCTTTTCTAGATCGCAAAAATCCATTTTTATCGACCAACGCAAAAAAACCTTGATGTTCAAAGCCACCTGCTACATCGGGATTAATTCCAGCAAAGATATTCAATCCTTTGTTGGCCATTTCAAACAACTGATCCTGATCTCCTGTTAAAAAATGCCAATTAAGACTTGTAACCCCATAACGTTCTGCATATTCTTTTAACTTGATGGGCGTGTCGGTTGTTGGGTCTATCGTAAAAGAAGCAATTCCAAAATCAGTCCTGTCTCCAAAAACCTTTTCTATTTTTAACATATTCTGATTCATGATTGGACAAATAGATGGGCAACTGGTAAAGAAAAATTCAGCTACATAGACTTTGCCAGCATAATCTGCATTAGATATGGTTTGATTGTTTTGATCTGTAAACACAAAATCTGGCATTTTACGAGTTACGTTGTTTACTTCAAAATACATAAGTCCACTAGGGTTTACTTCTTCTTCTTTTTGTTGTTGTGTAACACGATCTCTAGGCTCTATATGATGTTTGTAATTTCTTACCACATAAATTCCAAAAAGGAGAATTACAAATACAATTCCTATGTATGAATATTTACTCTTCATCTTTTTTCAATCTTTCTTTTCTAGAGGTGGTAGCAACCTCTTGTTCGTAAAACACGTTTTTTGTATCGGGCAACAATTTATTTTTTAAATCATCAACAGAACCCATAAAATAAGCAAATACATCATCTCCTATTTTATCATCATCTGTTCTTCCTCTCTGCTGTATTTTTTTATCTACTATAAACGCATCATCCGAAGCAAAATTATGATCTAAAGGTGTTTTTATTTTTAACGATTGATATATCTCTTTGGTTTGTATTGAGTCTAAACAAACAAACTTCCACTTGTATAATTTAGTAACTCCTTTGTTTTTTAACCTGCTTTTAATGGTTTCAATTTCTGGATTGTCTTTGCCTACATAAAAAGAAACCATTTGAAATTTTTGATATTTAGCAATGGCTTCGAACACTACTTCGTTTAAATTAAAAATCTGAGTTGCTTTGCTATTGGGATGTTTTCCTAAAAAGTTAACAATATTGATACGATCTTTAAATACTACCTTATTTTGCGTGTATTGGCCTACTTCTACTACATTTTCAGAAAAAACTTCACAGGGCTTAAAGTTGACCTCTCCTGTAGACAAAAAAATAAAAAAAGCTAATGGACCAATAAACAACAAACTTAAAATAATTCTTTTGGTTTGTTGTGCCTTCTTATCTGAAGTAGTTGTGTGTTTCATTTTAAACTATTTGATACTAAAAAAGGTGGAAAAAATCCACCTTTTGTATGTCTTTATAAAAAAAGATATTAATATTTCCAGTTTACGTAGGGTGCTAATGTTTCGTGCAAGTAATTACCTTCAATTAACAACAGAGTTACCAAGTAAGGAATTAAGATAACCAAAGGAATAATAATAGATCCTACAAAGTTTTTACGTTCGTGATTTAAGTGCATAAAGTACCACATAATTCCCCATGCTTTTACGATGGTTAAAATAATAAACACCCAGTTTAGGATTGAAGTACCAAAAAAGTTAGAATAATGCATCCAGTGAGGCTTAATAATACCTAAGATCACCTCTATAATTGTTACAATAGATAAAAATCCGAATACTTTCCAGATTAATTTTGTGTTTGATTCGTGTTGTCCCATAATACAATCAGCTTGTTTGTTTCTTTAAAATTTGATTAAACTAAGTAGAAGAATGTAAATACAAAAACCCACACTAAATCTACAAAGTGCCAATACAATCCTACTTTTTCTACCATTTCGTAGTGTCCTCTTTTCTCGTAAGTACCTAAAAGTACGTTAATAAAGATAATGATATTTAGGACAATCCCCGAGGATACGTGAAAACCATGAAATCCTGTAATAAAGAAAAAGAAATCTGCAAACTGACTCGTACCGTATTCGTTTACCTCTAAGTTTGCTCCTCTTACTACTCTTCTAGATTCTTCTAAGTATTTTAAAGCAACATCTTTGTTTAAGATTACTTTCTTTTGTTTTGTTTCTGGATTGATTTGTTCCAAACGAATTCCAATTTCAGGAGTGTTCTTAAACCCTTCTATTACACCTGCTGTTGTATATTCGTAAGTAGTTTCTCCTTTTTCAAACCACAAACCATTTTTACGTGTGTGCTCTACTTTTGGATTGTTAGCAATCGCAAATTTTTCTAAAGCAATTTGTTTTCCGTCTTTTCCTACAAACTGCACAATTTTACCATCGTTTAATTGTACTGCACCAAATTCTCCATTGATAAAGTTTTTCCACTCCCAAGCCTGAGAACCAACGAAAACCAAACCTCCAATAATTGTTAAGAACATGTATGTAATTACTTTGTTCTTCTTCATTTGATGACCAGCATCTACGGCCAACACCATAGTAACCGAAGAAAAAATCAAAATAAAAGTCATCAATGCTACGTAGTACATTGGATAAGTACCATGTATAAAAGGAAAGTGAGTAAACACCTCATCGGCGATAGGCCATACATCAATAAATTTAAAACGAGTCAACCCGTAAGCGGCTAAGAAACCAGCAAAAGTTAAGGCATCAGAAACGATGAAGAACCACATCATCATTTTACCATAACTTGCTCCTAAAGGTCTTGTAGTTCCGCCTTCCCATACATTCGAAACTTGATCAGCAGTTGTTGCTTTCATAAGATTTATTTATAGTTGTTTTTTTCGGTTTTTATTTGAATCGCAAATTTATAAATTTACATTAAGTATTAAAATAAAAGAATAAAAATAGTGCTATCCAAAGTAAGTCTAAAAAATGCCAGAAAATTGTCCCCAACTCTAGCCCTAATGTATTTCCATCATCGTACTTTCCTAGCAACTGTTTTATCAACATTACTATTAACACCACTACGGCTACAAAAATATGCAATAAGTGTGCAAAAACGATAACCATCATCATAGATGATGAAATTAAACTTTTGGGTCCTGTAAAAAACAATCCTGATTGTCTTAGTTCATCAAACCCTTGAAATTGCGACACCACAAAGCCAATTCCCAGCCCTAAGGTAAGTAACAATAGCAAACTAGCTATGTTCTTGTTTTCTTTTTTTGCAAAATACAAAGCTGCATGTACCGTAATACTGCTAATTACAATTAACACAGTACTTGTTACTAAGGCATTGGGAAGCTGAAAGGTAACCCAATCTTCTCTGTTACTACTAATTACGTAAGCACTTACCAATCCTGCAAACATCATGGTCATACTTATCAAAGAAATCCATAACATTGGTTTGGCTGCTTTTTTTCTAGCCACTTTTAGTTCTTGATTTACGTTTATTGATGTTTCCATAATTAATGAAGAAATTTATCGATGATGTATATAATTTGAATCACAGTGATATAAAACACACTTGCTAACATTAACTTACGAGCTGTGTCTTTGCTTAAGTCTTTGTACAATTGAACTCCATAATATAAAATGGTAGCTCCACATAAAAAAATAACAACAGCCGTAATTGGATAAATATAAAAAGTTCCTGTTTTGTGAAATACGGGAATAATAGAAGCAAAAATTAACATGACTGTATAAATTAGAATTTGCACAACCGCTTTTCGATCTCTTTTTCCCATAGGCAACAAGTTATATCCTGCTTTTAGATACTCGTCGTGCCCTAGCCAGCCGATAGCCCAAAAATGAGGGAATTGCCAAAAAAACTGAATCATAAACAATACTCCTGCTTCTATTCCAAACTGATTGGTTGCTGCTACCCATCCTAACATAAAAGGGATAGCACCAGGAAAAGCTCCCACAAAAACAGCTAAAGGAGTAACTCCTTTTAACGGTGTATAAGCACAAGTGTATAAAAAAATAGAGATGGCCCCAAACAAGGCACTTTTTTCGTTAATATAATAGAGAATTCCCAAACCGAACACCGCAAAACTTACAGCAATAATCATGGCTGTTTGCACTGTAAACCTGCCTGTTGGCAGGGGTCTATTTTGGGTGCGTTTCATTAATTTATCAATGTCTTTTTCTATAATTTGATTAAAAGCATTAGATGCTCCTACCATCAAGTATCCTCCTATAGCCAATAAGGCAACAGTTGTGTAGTTAATAGTGTCTACTGCCAACAAATACCCAGCAATAGCCGAAAATACAACACTTAAAGACAATCCTACTTTTGTAAGCTGTTTAAAATCGCTAACAAAGGTATTTTTTGAGGGAAGAGTTGAAGTGACGGTTTTGGACATCAGCGAAAAAAATTGATTGTAAAATTTTGGCAAAGATAGAGAAAGTTTTTACTTAGAAATTGAACTTATAGATTTAATTCTCACCTCTTTTATAAGTGTGTTTATTTTAGATTGAAAAAAAACTAAAAAAATACGCTTATAAATTTTCCACAAAAGAAATATCTCTTATATTTGCACTCGCGTTTGCAAAAAACGAATTTGTTCTTTAGAAAATTAAAGCATACCAAATATTTAGTGTAAACTAAATGCTGAAGTGGTGGAATTGGTAGACACGCTGGACTTAAAATCCAGTGGGCAGAAATGCCCGTATGGGTTCAAGTCCCATCTTCAGTACAAAAGTTATTAGAATATATTTAGTTTACACACGCTGAAGTGGTGGAATTGGTAGACACGCTGGACTTAAAATCCAGTGGGCAGAAATGCCCGTATGGGTTCAAGTCCCATCTTCAGTACAAAAGCCTTATCTTTTTTAGATAAGGCTTTTTTGTTTTAAAACTCCATAACTTTACAGTTGTTTGAAATCACCAACTCTCCTTCTGTAACCCCCTTAACATAATCTATACTAACACCAGGGGCTAGTTCTTGCAACACAAACTGATGTTTTTCTATTGTTAACATCGCCAAATTGGTTACTATTTTGGTAACACAATTTACGCCTGTTAAGGGCAAACGACATTGTTTTAACAATTTGGACTCTCCTGCACGATTGGTATGCATCATAGCCACAATAATATTCTCAGCACTAGCCACTAAATCCATTGCACCTCCCATGCCTTTTACCATTTTACCCGGAATTTTCCAATTGGCAATATCTCCGCTCTGAGAAACTTCCATAGCTCCCAAAACGGTTAAATTTATATGTTGCCCTCTAATCATTCCAAAACTTAATTCCGAATCAAAAAAAGAAGCACCAGGTAAAGTTGTGATGGTTTGTTTTCCTGCATTGATTAAATCTGCATCTACCTGTTCTTTGGTTGGGAAAGGCCCCATTCCCAAAACTCCATTTTCACTTTGAAACTCTACATTGATCCCTTCAGGAACATAATTGGCTACCAACGTAGGAATACCAATCCCTAAGTTTACATAAAAACCATCTTCTAACTCTTTAGAAATACGCTGTGCTATTTGTTCTTTAGTTAGCATACTATTCCGATAAGGTTAATTTCTCAATTCTTTTCTCGTATTTTTCTCCTTTAAAAATTCGCTGTACAAAAACCCCAGGTACATGAATCTCGTTAGGGTCTAGTGCACCCAAAGGAACCAATTCCTCCACCTCAACAACATTTATTTTGGCCGCACCACACATTGACTGATTAAAGTTCCTAGCAGTCCCTTTAAAAACAATGTTCCCTGCTTCGTCTCCTTTCCAAGCTTTGGTAAGTGAAAAATCTGCATCTGCAGCATATTCTAACAAATACTGCTTGTTATTGAAAGTTCTAACTTCTTTTCCAACAGCTACTTCGGTTCCAACCCCTGCAGGTGTAAAAAAAGCTGGAATTCCCATTTTTGCAGACCTACAACGCTCTACCAAAGTTCCCTGCGGAATTAAATCCACTTCTAAATCACCGCTCAACATTTGTCTTTCAAACTCAGCATTTTCTCCTACATAAGAGGCTATCATTTTTTTTATTTGATGTTTTTGCAACAGCAGTCCCAATCCAAAATTATCTACGCCAGCATTATTAGAAAGACAGGTAAGGTTTTTTACGTTTAACCGAACCAATTCTGCAATAGCATTTTCTGGAATACCACACAGACCAAAACCTCCAACCAATAAAGTCATATAATCGGTAATGCCTTCTAAAGCTTGTTGCACAGAATTTACTTTTTTGGAAATCATCGTTTGAAAAAATTGAATTCTATTAAAGATACAAAAAAACATCGGTTTTATGCAGCTTACAAGCTATAATAAGTCTGTCGATACATCCCGAGAGTTCACAGGTAGCTCTTATACTTTGTTTTTTTTGTTTAGCATACGTTCTTACAAATAGAGACCTTATTTTTTTCTGATAGAAACATCTAATTCTTCAACTATATCTATCATCATATCAAACAGAACTAACTTTTTGTGCAATTCTTTTTATTCATGCTATAAACGAATTTGTTCTTTTTTAGCCAAACATAACCCTTCCTCAAGCTCTCGAATTCTTTGTTATGGGGTTTTATTCATCTTTTATTTTAATTTACTCTATAATTGCAATCAACATCATCATATTTCTTCCAAATTCGAATCGTTGAATTTATCTGTATATCATATTTTTCCTAAGTACGAACTCGTGCTAAATGCCCTAAGTTTAATTCCCTGAAAACCTGTAAAACTACAATCTTTTTGAGTACATTTTTCTGAACTATTTTATATAAATAATAATGTTAGTTTTTATTATTATTTTAGAACAGTACAGTATACAAACAAAAAACTCAATCTATTAAGATTGAGTTTTCTTGTTAAAAGTATTTTTCTCACAATTACTGCAAGGCAGCAGCTTTATCATTTTGACCTACAGTTTTGTACAAATTAATTAAAGTCGATTTGATTCCCTCATCAGCTTTTAGCTCATTTGCTTTTTCAAAAGCAGGAATTGCTCTTAAATACATCGCTTTGATTTTAGCATCAATTTCGTTGTACTTCTCTTTATTTCTTAAGTTTTCATTCAACTCATTAATCAAAGCTTGTTCGTTTGCCAAAATAGTCAACCCTTTGTTAATGTACGCACCTCTGTAAGACGGATCTATTTCAATTACTTTATCGTAAGCAGTTACTGCTTTTTCAGTTTCTCCTAATTCTTGACTTACCACTCCGTAATTAAACCATAAATCTTTGTTGTTAGGCACTAATTTTAATGCTTGATCTAAAGATTTTAAATATCCTTGCTTATCTCCTGTTTTGTACACTACAGCTGCGTGATCTTGAAAAAACTTAGCATTTTTAGGAAATTCCTTTTTTGCTCTTTCCAAAGTTGCAATGGTTTTATCGTTCTTTCCTTGTTGATCATACAATCTTACTAACAAGTTGAAATACTCTACTCTAGTTTTAGCCTCCATTTTTTCATCTTTTGGATTCTCATGAGTATTGTATTTTACAGCTAAATCTCTAGCTTCTTTAGTAAAAAACTCATCAACTCTTTTGTTGTGCTTGTTTTTTGCTGTGTACACAAAAGGTGCTCTATCTTTGTTTAGCAACTTCTGGATAATTTCAATCATTTTGCCATTGTTCTTTGCTTCTTGATAACTTAACAAAGCATATCTTAAAACATCTCTTCGTTGAGGTACAATTTCATAATACCTTTCGTAAGCCTTTCCTGCCTCTTCGTAGTTAGACTTTTTTACTGCATCTGTTACTTGAGAAAAAAAGTAATCTTCAATAATATCGATATAACTAATGGCCTTTTCAGAATAATCATCCTCTCCAGACTTTGCTTCAATCTCTAAAACCTTTTTAAACTCTACCAGAGCTTTTCCATAATTCTTTTTTACGTTTTTCCCAAAGAAATTTTTACCTCTTAAAAAGTAGTATTTTGCTTCATATTCTGTTCCTACTACACTTTCTTTAAGCGCATCTAATGCCTGGAAAGCTGCTCCTGTTTTGAATGATTTGACTAACTTTTCTGCCTTTTTTAATTCTTTTTTCTGAGCCATTACGGAAAACGAAATTCCCAAACTCAAAACCATGATGATAATTTTTTTCATTTTTGGTTGTTTATGATTCTTGATTAGTTTCAGTACTATTTTCAGTGGCATCTATATTAGTAACCGTTCCTGCTTCTTCAGCAACCTCTTCGTCATCTTTCATCACTTTAGCAACAGCAGCAATGGAATCTGAATCTTTGATATTGATCAACTTAACACCTTGCGTTGCACGCCCCATCACTCTTAACTGATCTACCGCCAAACGAATGGTAATACCCGATTTGTTAATTATCATTAAATCATCATGGTCTGAAACGTTCTTAATTGCTACTAATTCACCTGTCTTTTCAGAAATATTTAAGGTTTTTACTCCTTTTCCTCCACGATTGGTAATACGATAATCTTCTAACTTAGAACGTTTTCCGTATCCTTTTTCAGAAACTACTAAGATATCACTATCCATATCTTGTACAGAAACCATACCAATTGCTTCATCATCATCATGAGCCAAGGTAATTCCTCTCACTCCAGATGCAGTTCTACCCATTGGTCTTGTTTTTTCTTCCTCAAAACGAATGGTTTTCCCAGATTTTAAGGCCAACATTACCTGACTATCTCCATTGGTTAATCTTGCTTCTAGCAGCTCATCTCCTTCTTTAATTGTAATTGCCTGTACCCCGTTGGTTCTAGGTCTAGAATACTGCTCTAAAGATGTTTTTTTAACTTGACCTTTTTTGGTTGCCATTATTACATAATGGCTGTTAATATAGTCTTCATCTTTTAAGTCTTGGGTTACCAAGAAAGCTTTTACCTTATCGTCGTTTTCTATATTGATTAAGTTTTGTAAGGCTCTACCTTTAGAAACTTTGGTTCCTTCAGGAATTTCGTACACTCGCATCCAGAATACTTTCCCTTTTTGAGTAAAGAACATCATGTATTGGTGATTGGTTCCAACAAACAAATGTTCCAAAAAGTCTTCATTTCTAGTGGCCACACCTTTTTGCCCTTTTCCTCCTCTGTTTTGAGTTTTATACTCAGACAATGGTGTTCTTTTTACATAACCTGCATGCGATATTGTAACTACTACTTTAGAGTTTGGAATAATATCTTCTATTCTCATATCACCTCCTGCGTACTCAATCACAGAACGTCTTTCGTCTCCGTATTTATCTCTAATTTCAATCAGTTCGTTTCTGATGATTTCCATTCTTCTAGACTCGTTTGCCAGAATATCTTTTAAATCGGCAATCAACACCATTAAATCGTCGTACTCTGCACGTAGTTTGTCTTGTTCCAATCCTGTTAACTGTCCCAAACGCATTGCTACAATAGCTTTGGCTTGCACTTCTGTTAACTCAAATCGAGTCATTAATTTTTCACGAGCTTCGTCTTGACTTTTAGAACCACGAATCAACTGAATCACCTCATCAATATTGTCTGATGCGATAATCAAACCTTCTAAGATATGTGCTCTGTCTTCTGCTTTCTTTAAGTCGAATTCTGTTCTACGTGTTACGACTTCATGTCTATGTTCTACAAAGTGATGTATTAAATCTTTTAAGTTCAACATCTCTGGCTTTCCATTAACCAAAGCGATATTGTTAATACTAAAAGAGGTTTGTAAAGCAGTGTATTTAAATAGCTTGTTTAGAACTATATTAGGAATCGCATCTTTTTTAAGCACATAAACTACTCGCATTCCTTTTCGGTCAGATTCGTCTCTTATATTAGCAATTCCCTCTAACTTTTTCTCGTTGACCAACTCCGCAGTTTTCTTAATCATTTCTGCTTTGTTTACCAAATAAGGAATCTCGGTAACCACAATGCAATCTCTACCTTTTACCTCTTCAAAAGAAGCTTTAGCACGCATTACAATCTTACCTCTACCTGTGTGAAATGCATCCTTTACACCATCGTACCCGTAAATAATTCCACCTGTAGGAAAGTCCGGAGCTTTAATGTGCTCCATCAAACCATCTACGTCAATTTCTCTATCCTCTATGTACGCCACAATTCCGTTAATAACTTCGGTAAGGTTATGCGGTGCCATGTTAGTAGCCATCCCTACTGCAATACCCGAAGCTCCGTTTACCAATAAGTTTGGAATTCTTGTTGGCAATACTGTAGGTTCGTTTAAAGTATCATCAAAGTTTAATTTGTAGTCTATGGTTTCTTTTTCAATATCAGATAGCATTTCTTCTGATATTTTTTGCATTCTTACCTCGGTATAACGCATTGCTGCTGGGCTATCTCCATCTACCGATCCAAAGTTCCCTTGCCCATCTACCATCATGTAACGAACACTCCACTCTTGTGCCATACGCACCATAGAGTCATATACAGAAGTATCTCCGTGTGGGTGATACTTTCCTAGAACCTCCCCAACAACTCTCGCAGACTTTTTATAAGCCCCTGTTGATTTGATTCCCAACTCATGCATTCCATACAGAACACGTCTGTGAACTGGCTTTAACCCATCTCTAACATCTGGCAGTGCACGTGACACTATTACAGACATTGAGTAATCAATATAAGCAGACTTCATCTGCTCTTCTATATTAATCGGGATCAGCTTTTCTCCTTCTACCATGTATATTAATCTTAAGTTATTTTTTTATTATCAACATAGCAATTTACAGCTTTTGGTTGATTTTGCAAGGCGAAATATACGAGAATTTACTTATAAGTTATCAACATATCAACTGATATTTTTCAAGTTTTTGTTTGCATACAAAACAGAAATAAAACTGATTTTCAACACTTTGAAACCTTGACATTTTGTCTTATTTTAACAATGGCAGGTAATTTGTAAATTATCTAAAAAATTTCTACTAAATTTACGTAGAACCTAATCAAAAAACCGATAGAATATGGATGATAATTTCTCACAAGAAGTAAAAGATGTGATTGGTTTCAGTAAAGAAGAAGCGATCAGACTAGGTCATGATTTTATTGGTACTGAGCATTTGTTGTTAGGTATCATTAGAAATCAAACTAGCAAAGCGAATGACATGTTGTTGGCTTTAGATGTGAACCTTGACTTTTTAAAACGCAAGGTGGAAGCATTACATCCTATTTCTAGCTTACCTATTTCTTCTAGCGATAGAAAGAATTTACACCTTACAAAGCAAGCAGAAAAAGCATTAAAATCTACTTTTTTAGAAGCTCGTTTGTACAACAGTACCACTGTAGATACTGCTTTATTGCTACTATGTATATTGCGTAACGAAAATGACCCAATTACCAAAATACTTGATAAATTGAGCATTAATTACAACGATGTAAAATCTCTATACAAGCAATTAAACAATGGAGAGTCTGAAGAGTTAAGCGAAGAAATACAAGACACCTTTTCTGAACCTAGCAACGAAAGTTCTCAAGATTTTTCTACAGGATCAGGAAATTCTGGGTCTTTTGAAAGAAGCCAATCGCAAGGAGGGAGCAACAAAAAATCTAAAACACCTGTATTAGACAACTTTGGTAGAGACCTAACCTATTTAGCAGAAACGGATAAGTTAGATCCCGTAGTGGGTAGAACCGAAGAAATAGAACGTGTTTCTCAAATCTTAAGCCGTAGAAAAAAGAACAACCCGATGTTGATAGGTGAACCAGGAGTTGGTAAATCTGCCATCGCAGAGGGCTTGGCTCTAAGAATTGTTGAACGCAAAGTTTCTAGAATTTTATTTAACAAACGTGTCGTTTCTCTAGATCTAGCTAGTTTGGTTGCTGGAACAAAGTATAGAGGTCAGTTTGAAGAACGAATGAAAGCCTTGATGAACGAATTGGAAAAGAATGACGACATTATTCTTTTTATTGATGAAATTCACACGATTGTGGGTGCCGGAGGTGCTACAGGGTCATTAGATGCTTCTAACATGTTAAAACCAGCCTTAGCCAGAGGTGAAATTCAATGTATTGGTGCCACCACCTTAGACGAGTACCGTCAGAACATTGAAAAAGATGGTGCGTTAGAAAGACGTTTTCAAAAGGTAATTGTAGAGCCAACTTCAGAAGAAGAAACCATACAAATACTAAACAACATTAAAGGAAAATACGAAGATCATCACAATGTAAACTTTACAGAAGGTGCAATAGAAGCCTGTGTAAAATTAACCAATCGTTATATGACTGATCGTTTTTTACCAGACAAAGCGATTGATGCTTTAGACGAAGCTGGATCTAGAATTCACATCACCAACATTGTTGTTCCAAAGCAAATTATAAAATTAGAGGCCGAACTAGAAAACATCAGAGAAAAGAAAAACAAAGCTGTAAACGGCCAAAAATATGAAGAAGCAGCAAAACTTCGAGATGATGAAAAAAATATGGAAGCTGCCTTGGTATCAGCCCAACAACAATGGGAAGAAAATGCCAAAGCAAATAGAGAAACAGTAACAGAAGAAAATGTTGCAGAAGTAGTTTCTATGATGACTGGAATTCCTGTAAACCGTGTTGCTGAAGCTGAAAGTCATAAATTAAAAGAATTACCAAATACCATTAAAGGTAGGGTAATTGGACAAGATGATGCTGTTACCAAAGTTATAAAAGCCATACAACGTAACAGAGTTGGACTAAAAGACCCTAACAAACCCATAGGTTCGTTTATCTTTTTAGGACAAACAGGAGTTGGTAAAACACAACTAGCCAAAGTTTTGGCTACAGAAATGTTTGATTCTGAAGATGCTTTGATTCGTATTGACATGAGCGAATACATGGAAAAATTTGCCATCTCTAGATTGGTAGGTGCACCTCCAGGATATGTTGGATACGAAGAAGGAGGGCAGTTAACAGAAAAAGTAAGAAGAAAACCTTACTCTATAGTACTACTTGATGAGATTGAAAAAGCACATCCTGATGTATTTAACATGTTACTGCAAATCTTAGATGATGGATATGTTACCGATAGTTTGGGTCGTAAAATTGATTTTAGAAATACCATCATCATCATGACATCGAATATTGGAGCTAGACAGGTAAAGGATTTTGGATCTGGCGTAGGTTTTGGTACTGCATCTAGAAAAGCACAAGAGCACGAACATGTTAAGAGCATTATAGAAACTGCTCTAAAAAAATCGTTTGCACCCGAATTCTTAAACCGTATTGATGATGTAATTCTTTTTAACGCATTGAGCCGAGAAGATATTCATAAAATCATTGATATCGAATTATCAAAATTATACAAAAGAATTGCTGGTTTAGGTTATACCCTAACATTAAGCGATGCGGCAAAAGATTTTATAGCAAACAAGGGATTTGATGAAAAATACGGTGCAAGACCTCTAAAAAGAGCTATTCAGAAGTATATAGAAGATGCTTTAGCCGAAGAAATTGTGAATTCCAACCTTGCTGAAGGTGATGCAATTAAACTTGAATTAGACAACGACAAACAAGAAATAGTTGTTGAGATTGAACACCAAGAAAATTCTGAAATTTAATTTTAACATTTTTAAAACAAAAAGCCGTCTGATAGTTATCAGACGGCTTTTTTTAATATAAACAAATTGCCTTAACACATAAGTGCACACTATAAAATTTAGTTTCTTGTATCTTTCTTATAAATTTTAAAATCATCGTAATATACCGTAAAATCAAAATCAGATGTAGGCACAGGTTGCATTCTTACTTTTTTGTTAAAAAGGTCTGTATCTGGAGTAAATTCAGACATTACTTCTACCCAAGTATCTACCACTGGTGCTACTCCTGGAGTTTCGTACCATCTTGGTGTTACCGCAGTAGCTCCACTAGAAGAGTCAAACCAAAACTTATCTCCAGGCTGTTTGGCTTCTGTGTTAGCATCCAAAGTAACATTAGACCCAACAATATATCGTTTGTAAGTAAACACGTAAGTTGCACCATTGTCGTAAGTCAGATTAGCTCCCGACTCTAAACGTGGTTTGTCATTGGTCATTTTTACACTTTGACTTCCTGTAGCTGCTTGCTCTGTTGAAAATGCTACCGTTGCACCTGTTCCACTAGCTCCTTCTACCCAATAGGTACCCAAAGCACCTTCAAAGCTATCATTCAGTACGTACTCAAAATAAGGTTGGATGGTAGTTGCAGCAAAATCAGACAAACTTCCACCTCCTAAAGATTTTATTTCTCCTGCAGTATGAGTATATGCTACTGTAATCACATCATCTTGATACAACTTATCAACCATTTCTAATTTTAATATTTTAGGATTGGCCACATCAACAGAAACATTTTGGATTGCAAAACTATTTCCGTTTAACGTAACACTAAATCCGTCTGCAGCGTTGCTTGCACTTGTTACTGTAGCAGCATCAATCCCTTCATCAAACTCAATTAAAATAAAATCATCGCTTGATTCTGTAATTTCTCCTACTTGATTGATTGGTGTTGGCACATATACCTCTATTGGCTCGTCTGTAAAAGCTTGCAACATTCTTTCGTCTAACGAAATCAATCCTCCTGTTCCATCGTAAGATAATGTAACCGTTTTGGCAGCATCAGCGGGCTCTAAAGGTGTATCTAAAACTACTGTTAATAAGGTTTGATTTGCAGCAAGCTCTACTCGACTTATAGTTTGTGAAACACCATCAACTTTTACATCAAAACTGGTAGCCGGTATATTCTCTACTGTTTGAAGCTTAGAGGTTACAGAAAACTGAATCTCATCGGTAGCGGTTTCTTTTGCTTGATTTTTTAACGACAATTCTTCTTCCAAAGGCTCTACCTTAATAACAATAGGAGAAACATAAGTTGCAGTCTGCCCTCTTAGGGTTTCCGTTCTTTCCCTCTGAGAAACAATTTCTACATTAAAAAATCCGATAGATTTATTAAAAGTAACTGTATCTGTGTTATTCGCCTCAAAATCTTCGGGTAAATAGGTCTTTTTACTATTAAAAGCATTCACTACATCTTCTTCATTCTCTTCAATTGTTTTTACTCTAAATGTGGTAGATGTAGGCCTTGCGTTATTGTCGGGAATAATCCCTGTTAAATCTTTAATAATCAATTCGTCTTCAAACTTTACAACTAAAGTATCGTTGGCAGGTGTCAATACATTTTCTGCCATATCAATCAACTGCAAGTCTGGGGCTAAAGTATCGTAAACATCCAAAACAACCGGATAAGATGCCACCCATTTTCCATCAATATTTTCCGTCCTAATAGTATCGTTAATAATTTCTTTTAGATCTACATCCCAATAAGAGGGAATAACAAACCATGTTGAATCTGCAAATTCATTGTACAGCTCTATTACCGTATTAGAATCTCCTTTTTTAAACAATACATGCACTGTTTTATCTGTAGAAACAGTATCTCCTGGGTTGATAATAAATGCATCGTGATTGTCTAAATTGTTAGGAATAGGTCCTTTAAGAAAAAATGCAGTTTTAGGAATTCTCCACTCATGATAGGTCGCTCCTGCAGACATATCCATAAAACTAATGTATCTATTTACCTCACCTTCTCTTAAGGTAGAAGATCCAAAAGTGGTGGTAAAAGCCAAATCTGTAAAAGATGGTGGTGTATCGTATTCGTTGGCATCACAACTTATAACAAGCAGTAGTATTGCCAGTACTTTAAATATTTGTTTGATTGTTTTCATCGGTCTCTAATTTTTTAAACGCTACTTAAATGAATTATTTATCCCAATTTAAGTTGGCATTGATTTCTGTTTGTGGAATTGGAAAATAAGCATGTAGCTCTTCGTTAAAGTTTGATGATCCCAATAGAGCATCTCTTAACTGTGCATCTTTACTTCTTAATCCTCCTAAAGGAAAATAAGGTACTTCTCCCGTTGGCATAATAAAACATCTAAATCTTTTAGGGTGTTTTCCGTTTAAGTTTTTGTTGTAGTGATAAGCATCGTACTCAAAAGAAGCTATGTTTTGCAACTGTTCTTTCCAAACACCCCATCTTCTTAAATCAATCGTTCTCTCTGCTTCTAAAGCCAATTCTAATGGTTTTTCTACAAATCTTAAATGTTGTTTTAGGTTTTCTAAGGTTACCTCTTCTTCTCCATTGGTTGGATCCATGTCAATATCATCCATATAAGTAGTGCTTGCATTGGCAAACTCTACCCCAGCATCCGTAGATTTTCCTAACAAAATTAAATGAGAACGTTTTCTTATTCTGTTGATGTAACGCAAAGCTTCCGATAAGTTTCCTTCTTCAATCATACACTCTGCATACAATAGGTAAATTTCTGCCAAACGGATTACAGGTATATTAATTCCTGATTTCCCTTGTAAATCTGGACTAAATTCTTCTCCTGCTCCTCCATTATTCACATTCCAGTGTGTAAATTTTTTCCAAAGGTTTGGAAAGTTTTTAGAGTGCGCTGGTGCATTTCTATCAATTCCATACTCCCCTGATGTTACTCCGTACATAGTTGTGTTTGGATCATCTATACTAGAAATAGAATTGGCCATTCTTAAACTATATTGTCTAATGGTATCTTTTGTTCCAATAACCTCTCCGTCAGCAGGGTCGTAAACGTTTTGTGTTACAGCATTTTCTGGATCTGCCGGATCTACTTTATCCGCCCTGTACTGCAATGTTAACCAAGAAGAAGGCTGAAGTCTACCTACATGTAACCACTCTGAGATTCTCTGAGACAACAACTTTTCTCCGTCGTTTAAAGAGTTTAAATCTACTGTATAATTAACTTCAAATATAGACTCTGAGTTAAATTCTGCTATTTCTGTAAAACATTGTGCTAAATCATCTACTAAGATATACCCATAATTATTCATTACATTTTCTAAATACACTTTTGCATTGGTAAAATCGTTATCATTCATGTAACTTTTTGCCATTATAGCTTCACATGCTCCTGCTGTAATTCTTCCTAAATTGCTTCCTCCTACATCTTGCCATGCGCTGTAAGTGGCTGGTAAATTTTCTATACCATATTTTAAATCTGCTCTGTAAAAGTCTTGTATTTCTGTTGCCGACGAGAAAGGTTTTTGAAAATCTTCAAAATCTACAGGTACAGTTTCATGCAACGGTAAAGATCCTTTGTTAAACGAACTGTGTAGCACATAATAATAATACCCTCTAATCGCTCTTGCTTGCGCATAAATTCTTTCTGCAAACTCTAGTTCTGTTCCTGAAAAAGTAGGTGATAGCCTTTGAAAAGCATCAATTACTTGATTGGCTCTAAACACCCCTTCGTAACAAGCAGCCCATTTGTCTTGCACATCTCCTGTGGTTAAATCAAAAGTTTGATCGTATACAGGGTCTCCCGTCAATCGGTTCCTGTATGTATTTGGTACTGCAATGTCTGTTCTTTTGTCTTCAAACATAATTCCAGACACATTCTCATCTCTTAAAGATGCATAAACAGCATTTAATCCCGCATTCATATCCGCTGTATTCTTCCAGTAACTTGAAGTAGTTAACGCGTTGGGGTTTATTTGGTCTAACTCATCCGTACACGATTGAAAGATGATCATCAGCAGTAGTAGAGGAGTTATGATTTGTATATATTTTGCTTTCATTATAATCTATTTTTTTGATTGATGAATAAGTTAAATCAACAAGGGTTAGAACTGTAATTGCAACCCTAATTTGTATTGAGAAGACATAGGATATTTTCCTGCATCAATCCCTCGGGTGCTTAAGCTTCCTCCTATCTCTGGATCAAAACCAGTATACTTCGTAAATGTTAATGGATTTTGTGCTTGAATATATACCCTTAGTTTATTAATCCCTATACTTTGCGAAGTCGCTTTGGGCAATGTATACCCTAAGGCAACGTTTCTTAGCCTTACATAGGTTCCGTCTTCTAAAAAGTATGTAGAACCTCCTCTAAACGACCTTGTGTTGTTTCCGTTATACCAAGGAATACTTGCATTTTGATTGTATTGTGTCCAAGAGTAATACAAGTCTTTGTGCACTCCTTCCTGATAAGCATACGCTTTACTACCATTCATTACTTCACCACCAAAGGCTCCATACCATTGCATTGATAAATCGAAATCTTTGTAGCGTGCATTAAAATTAAGTCCTCCTTCAAAGTCTGGAGTTCCGCTTCCGCTATACACTCTATCATCATCTGTAATACGACCGTCTCCTGCATCAGCAATTCCATCACCATCGGTGTCTACTGTTTTTTGATCTACGTACATCAACTCTCCCATTTTTGCACTAGGATCTATCAACTTATAAGCATCTAGCTGTTCTTGTGTTTTAATAATTCCATCCGTTTGACGTAAAAAGAAAGCAGCAGCTTCGTATCCTTCGGTAATTACACTTACCAACTCTCTAGTTCCTGCATCAGAAATAAAACTTCTATCTAAGTAAATAAAAGGATTGTTAGGTGCTGTTTTGGTAACCTCATTTTTGTTTTTTGTAAAGGTTGCAGACACATCCCAACTGAATCCTTTTTTATTGTTATGTCTGTATTTAGCAGCCAACTCAATCCCTCGGTTTTCCATATTCCCTACGTTAAATACCGTATTTCTGTTTCCCCCTGAAACCCCTGTAGAGGGTGGATTTACTACTTGATACAACAAGTCTCTTTTTTCATTTTTATATATATCGGCAGTAATGGTTAATTTGTTTCTAAACAACCCTAAGTCTAGCCCTAAGTTTTGCTCTACATTGGTTTCCCACTGCAACGTTTCATTTGCATAGTCTAACTGTGTAGATCCTAAAGCAACAGATGCTGATGTATTTCCTGTTAACACATTAGATGCATAATTACTTCCAAACACATAGTCTATTCCGTTATAGATTACGGACTGATTGCTGTAAGGTGCAAAACGATCGTTTCCGTTAGTACCAATACTATATCTTAGTTTAAAAGAGTTTGCAATATCTTTTACAGGATCCCAGAAATACTCGTCAGAGATATTCCACCCTACAGAAACTGATGGGAATAACTTCCATCTGTTGTCCGATCTAAATTGTGAAGACCCATCATATCTTCCACTAGCACTTAATAAATATTTCCCAGAATAATTGTATTGCAATCTTACCAAGTTTCCAATTACTACACGTGTATAATCTCTACCTCCTGAGTTAATATCCCAGTTCAACTCGTAATTATCTAACACTTCTATTCCTTGGCTGATTGCATTTCTCTTTTCTACAGAATAGTATTCACTATGTGATTTTTCAAAAGTAGTACCTGCCAATATATTGATATTGTGTTGCCCTATTTTTTTAGTGTAATTTGCAAAAATTTCTGAAGTATATTTGGTATAGTTCGTTGAAGATGTTTGGTTTACAGAAACAGCAGATGGATTAGAAATCAACTCCCCATCTGTATTGTAGATATCAAACACTGGGGTTAAACGAATGTCTTTACGATCTCTAAAAGTAGCACCAAATCTTCCTGTGATTTTTAAGTCTTTTAAAGCATCAAATTCAATTTGTACATTTCCTGTCGTACTATTCTCTCTTCTATTATCATCTCTTTGTAAATTTCTAACAGCTCCTGCCAATCTTCTAGCTTCATTCAATTTCCAATCTTCTGTTGGGTCCGATGTAGATATTTCCGTTAAATTATCCAAAGCATCTGCATCCAAGTCAATAGCAGGTTGATACACTCGGTATCTATAAATCTGATTCATCATTCCGTTAAAAGGGACTTGTTTTTCATCTCTTTTAAACGTAATTCCCGAAGTAATTTTCCATTTCCCTTTGGTAAATTTAGTGTTAGACCTAACGTTTACTCTTTGATAATCTGAATTGTAAAAAATACCTTCTTGACCATAATAGTTTAAATTCATACTATACGTTAAATCTTTTTTACCTCCAGATACATTTAAAGAATGGTTTTGAATAGAAGCTGCATCATTTAACAAAATATCTCTTAAATTGGTATTGTTGGTAAAGTAGCTAGCGTTTCTATGTATGTCATCGTCTACACCTCCTTGTGGTTTGTTTGTGTTAATAGAAGAACGTGTCATACTTAAGTACGTGTACTCTTCTTTGTTCATTAAATGAAACTCTGATTGAATGTCTTGAATTCCATATTCTGAATTTAAACGAATATTCATCTCTCCGGCTTTTCCTTGTTTGGTGGTAATTAAAATAACCCCATTAGAACCACGAACTCCATAAATAGAAGCAGATGCTGCATCTTTTAACACATCAATGGTTTCAATTTCAGAAATACTTAACTGAGGGTCAGAATCAAAAGGAATTCCATCTACCACATATAACGGACTATTGTTTCCATCCATTAAAGATCCAAAACCACGAATAACAATATTTGCTTCTTCTCCAGGAGCTCCTGAACTTGCAGCTACATTTACTCCTGCAACCTGCCCTTGTAAGGCTTGCCCCACGTCTGATGTTGTGGTTTTTTCTAAAACCTCAGCTTTAACCTGAGTAACCGCACCTGTTACTTCTTTCTTTTTCTGAGTTCCGTACCCTACAACTACTACCTCTTCTAAGTCGGTTAAATTGGCTGTCATGACTACGTTTATAACCTTGTTGTCCGCAATAGTTACAGTTTTTGTTGTATACCCCATAGAAGTAAACTGCAATTGCTCTCCTTTTTTTGCTTTGATAGCATACATACCATCAAAATCGGTAAACTTTGCTTTCTTAGTTCCCAAAACGGTTACCGTTACTCCTAGCAAAGGTTCTCCATTTTCATCTTTTACAGAACCTGATATTCTTTCCTGTGCTTGCATAGCTATAGTGCTCATAAATAATAAAAGCATTCCTACAAACCATCGTTTTCTTAGCGATTTGCGTTTGCTTTTAACAAGCAATGATTTTAATTCATTTTGCATGAAGGTTTAAGTTTTTAGTTAGTTAATAAGTCCAAAATTGGTTTTTATCTCCTCATTTTGATGAATCATATGTGTAAAACCAAGACAATTATGATTCAATTATACGTATAAAACCGTTTTATCTATTTAAACAAACCCAATAAAACAAAGACATCAGTTAACATTCTTCAATTTACATATCTATTTTATGCAAAAGACCTAAAAAAAACACCACCATTAAACCTTTGCTTTATTATTTTATCAACTACCAAAAAATACGCACAAAAAAAACTGCTGTAAAACATAATGTTTTACAGCAGTTTTTTTTTAGCAGCTAAACCAAATAAAAAATCTTAGTCTACATGATCCGCTACATTTCCTCCAATATCATTTTCTTTGTAACCTTCTAATGAAATTTTGTACGCAATTGCATCATCAGACGGACATACTTTTGGTGCTTGGATTACCAATCCTGTATCATCACGCTTCCACACTACTTTTTCATCACTTCCTAACAGCTCTATTTTAGTTATTGGTGAATTTAACACTCCTAATTGCTTGCTCATTGTTTTAATAACAGTAGCTACCTCTGGTTTGTCTAATACAATAGCGTAAACAACTTTATCACCTTTTTTAGTAAAACGAATGTCGGTATTTCCGTATTCAATTTTCATTTTCTCTTCTACCTTATGTCCTCCTTCTGGCAAACGTGTTGGACCTTCTCCAAAAACCGTCCAGGGTCTTGTACCATAAATAGCTTCACCGTTAATTTTTAACCAAGCTCCCATATTTAACAACAAGTCTTTCATCTCTTGAGGAATTTTTCCATCAGGATTTGGGGGTACGTTTAATAACATTGCTCCGTTTTTAGATACGATATCTGCCAAAATATCAATCAACTCGTTTGCGGTTTTAAACTTGGCATTGGGTCTATAGAACCATGCTCCTGGTGATGTATCTGTTAACCAAGCATCTGCTTTGGGTTGATTTGGACGACCTCTTTCGTAATCTCTAATGGCAGTGCTTTCTGGAAAAGTAGTTTCTTTATAACAAACCGCTACCTCTTTTCCCCATTTTTTTCCTTGATTGTAGTAATATGCCAAGAATTTTTGTCTTGTTTTCTCGTCCATTTCTTCCAACCACCAGTCAAACCAAATTAAATCTGGCCGATACACATCTATAAATTCTTTTAATTTTGCCCACCATTCTTTGTAAAAACGCTTGTCTGGTGTGGTGCTATCTAATTCGTGAGGACTGGTATATAAATCGTAATCTTTAGAATCTACACCTCCATATTTATGAGCTGGTGCGTAGTACATCCAAGTAAAAGCATGGTGAAAAGATCCCATAAACTTCATTCCTCTTGCTTCTATTTCTTTTTTTAACGCTGCAGATGGATCTATTCCTCCATAGTTCATAGAATTCCAACGAGTAGATTTTGCATCCCACATAGCAAAATTGTCGTGGTGCATGGCTACAGGCCCAGCGAATTTAGCCCCAGAAGCCTGAAACAATTCTGCCCATTCTTTAGCATCAAACCCTGTAGGTTTAAAATTCTCTATCACAGTTTTGTAACCAAACTCAGCAGGATCTCCATATTTTTCTACGTGATGTAAAAAATTGTTTCCTGGTTTTCCATTTTTGGTAGGCACTTTTTTTCCATCTTCATACATTTTCATTCCGTGCCATCCACGATAACGTCTGTTAGGATTTGCTCCATTAAACGCTTCTGATACGGGTCCCCAGTGTGTATAAATTCCAAATTTTGCATCCTGAAACCAAGCTGGTTCTTTGTTTGCTTTGCTTAAAGACTCCCAGTCTGGTTGAAACTTTTTCTGTGCATGTGCACCGCTAAATGTAACCGAAAAAGCTGATACAACAGCTAGCATTCCTGCTCTCATTTTACTATTTATCATATTTCTAGTGATTATTTATTTAATTATATATGTTTTCCTGTAGGTGTTTTTTGATCTCGGTAATGGTTGTACTTATCAAACAATTCTTTTACTTTTTCTTGATATTTAGGATTATTTACCATATTTCCTGATTCTTTTTCTTGGATGTTTTCTTTTAGATTGAACAAAGCTCTTGGAGTTCTCGTTTTCCAGGTTTTGTCCTTTTTATCAAAATCCACAATCAATTTCCAATCATCTTCTATAATAATCCCTTGTTTTCCTGATCCTCCTTGTACCATTAAAAAGGAATGCACATCATTACTCTTTGGATTTTTTAATACTGGCAACAAATTGTAAGAGTCTACTGCTTGTCCTTTTAGTATTTTAGTATTGGTGAT
Source organism: Ochrovirga pacifica (assembly GCF_000220525.1). Taxonomy (GTDB): domain Bacteria; phylum Bacteroidota; class Bacteroidia; order Flavobacteriales; family Flavobacteriaceae; genus Ochrovirga; species Ochrovirga pacifica. The sequence goes on from NZ_AFPK01000074.1 coordinate 66,106, forward strand.
GGCTGCTAATGTTGCCATAATATCCAAACCTAATACAGGTTTGTTTATTTTAGCTGATTGTAATTCTTTAGGCCAAGACACAATAAAAGGAACCCTGTGTCCACCTTCATAAGGTTGATTTTTTGCCCCTCTGTAAATACTACTTACTTTATGTCCTGATTTTGCAGTGTTTTTATCTACCAACAAACCTCCGTTGTCTGATGTGAAAATAAATACCGTATTTTCATAAATACCTTCTTTCTTCAACTGTTTGATAAGCATTCCCATTTGCACGTCTAATTCTTTGATCATGTCCATGTGCTTAGAAGGTGTAGTTCCTGCTATTTTTATCCCATCCAACTCTTTACAAGGTGTGTGTGGTTTGTGCACCGCTTGTGAGCAGTAATACATAAAAAAAGGTTTTTCCTTTTTTGCATTTTTTTTGATGAACTCAATTCCTTTACCAACCAACAAAGGACCAATATGATGAGGATCCCAGTTGGAATCTCCATAGCCTTCATCTTTATCCAATTTCACATTCAGCTTGGCCATTTTTTCATTAGTAATCACATCTATTTTAGAGTCTTTATGCAAAGGCATCCATTTGCTATTTTCATAAACCGCATACGGTACGTCTTGTATTCCTGCAGGCAAAGTAAAGCTGTATTCAAAACCATTATAGTTAGGACCTCCTGCAACAATTTCAGAAATATCTACTCCTAACTCCATCTTTTTTCCTCTTACCTCTTTGTAAATTTTACCCGGATTGTTTTTATCTCTAAAACTCATTCCTAAATGCCATTTACCAAAAAATCCTGTATGATATCCTGCTTGTTGCATCAACTTACCTAAGGTTAATTGATTGGGTTTAAATGCTGATGGAGCATAAGAACTCCACACCCCCCAAGGCAATGGACTTTGATGACATCCGTTTCCTGTCATAATTCCATAACGAGATGTAGCACACAGGGCTGCTGGAGCATGGGCATTGGTAAATAGAACTCCTTTTTTTGCAATTTTATCTAAATTTGGAGTTTCTAAAATAATTTTGTTGGAGTGCAATCTTCTATAAGCAGATACATCTCCAGTACCAATATCATCCGCTAAAACGACAATTACATTGGGTTTTTGTTGTGCATTTATTGAGAAAGCTGTTCCCAATAACAAAACGAATGCGGTTATTTTATTCATCATCTTCTTTTATATTTTTTAATTAAAAGTGTTTTCCTGTCATACCCAATCCATCCCTAGTTTGGTTATACTTTTCTATTAATGACTTTACTTTTTTCTGATACTTTTTATGATTCACTAAATTGTATCGCTCATCTTCAGTATCGTTTGTTTTTAAATTGAATAAAGCAATTGGTTTTCTGTCTTTATTAGTCTTATCTTTTTTGTTGATTTGAATGATTAATTTCCAATCTCCTTCAATAATCATTACTTCTCTATGAGATCCTCCTTGAATCATAATGTGTTTTCTAGAAGGCTTCTCTTCTTCACCTAAGACCAAAGGCAATAAATTATAAGAATCCAAAGCCTGGTTATTCGGAATTTGATAAGCTCCAGCAGCAGCAATTGTTGCCATAATATCCATACCTATCACTAAATTCTTATTCTCTCTTACTTCTTTAATTTTCTTTGGCCAAGAAACCACAAAGGGAACTCTATGCCCACCTTCGTAAGGATCATTCTTACAGCCTCTGTAAATATCACTTGGCTCATGTCGAGCATTCCAAGTAGCTCCATCTACATGTAAGCCTCCATTATCCGATGTAAAAATGATCAATGTATTGTCATACACTCCTTGTTTTTTCAACTCTTTAACCATCATTCCTACTTGAATATCTAATTCCTTCACCATATCTAAATGTTTAGACGGTGTGGTTCTAGCTACTTTTACCCCATCTAATTTCTCAGCGGCCATATGCGGTGTATGTACTGCTTGCGAACAGTAATACATAAAGAACGGTTTTCCCTTATTCGAATTATTCGCAATGTATTTTACTGCTTTATTTGCTAAAATGGGGCCAATATCACTTGGCATCCAGTTAGAATCTCCCAAGCCTGATTTTTTATCCAAAGTAGCTCCTATAGATTCCATATATACCTCGTCAATCAACACTATTTCTGAGTTCTTTTTTAAAGGCAACCAATAATCATTTTCATAAATGGCATAAGGCTCATTCTGAATCCCAGAAGGCAACGTCACTGAATAATCAAACCCACTTTGCATAGGACCAAAATCTTTTATTTTGGTAATATCTATATTCAAACTCAACTTACCTCTAGTAGCTGAAAACACCTTATTAGGATCGCTCTTTTTAGCAAAACTTGTTCCCAAGTGCCACTTTCCAAAGAACCCAGTAGTATAACCTGCACGTTGCATTACTCTACCCAGCGTAGGTTGTTTTTTAGTGATAACAGACTGAGCATACCCAGACCAAACTCCCCACGGCAATGGACTACGGTAATTGTTATTCCCTGTCATGATAGAATAACGAGAAGTGGCACACAACGCTGCAGGAGCATGAGCCTGTGTAAAAAAAACTCCACGGTCTGTTAACTTATCTATATTAGGTGTTTCTAAAACTACCTTACCTTTATGCAACCTTCGGTAATGTGATATATCTCCTACACCAACATCATCTGCCAAAATCACTATTACGTTTGGCTTTTGGATTTGTGCATTTACTAGAGTAGAAACTCCGATAGCCAACGCTAAACATGCCAAGATTCTTTTTTTCATTTTACTTCTTAATAATTTTCTGTGTATTGCTATGAAGCTCATTCTGGATAGACAAGATGTACATTCCGTTGGTTAACTCAGAAAGGTCAATTTGGTTGTTGTAATTATTTCCATTTAAAACTTGTACTCCTTGCGCATTAAAAACCTTTACAGTATCTCCTAATTTTAAGCCATAAACATTTAATATTCCACTAGTCGGATTTGGATGGATCCCTAATTCTCTTAGCATAATTTCATCAAAAAATTCTCCTTGACAATCTTTAGCTCCTTTTACAGTAACAGTGTTTAACCCAGACTGTAATGGCAATTCTACAAATTCTTCAGAAACTGTTATACGCTGATTATTTAATTGAATAGAGTAAGTATCGCTACCCTTTAACTCTAGTAAAACGCTATGATTCGTTTTGTTTACCGAACTTGTAACAGCTATTTTTTTGGGCTCTGTAATCTTCACTTCATAGCACCTTCTATCTCTATCTTTTGGTGCAATACACAAGCTATAAGTACCGGCTTCTAGATTAGAAAACTCTATTGCATCTGTAAAGTTTTTGGTAGTTTCTGTGATTCCATTTCCAGATAAAACGGCAGAATATTCAAACGTTTTATTTGTCGTAATTTCAATGTCACCATCTGAGTTATCAGGACAAGTAACCGAAGTAGTTTTTATAGCAATATCATCTGATGAAATGACCGTTGCACTAGGATTTTCTTCTTTAGCGACATACCAACCACTTCCACGTGTGGATGCATAATAAGTTCCAGGCCTTGTATAATCTATCGCAATATCATTTACACGTTCAGATTGTCCGTTTCCTTTGTTGAATTTTACCCAAGTAGCCCCTCCATTTTTTGACAAGTACGTACCTCCATTTCTAAAATCAACTTTTGAATTTGGCAAGGTTGAAATCATGATAACTTTTGTGTTATACTTAGCTACCTCTACTCTATTTACCCACGGGTAATCAAACAATTGTGTCCATGTTTGCATGCCGTCTGTACTCATCCACAAACCACCTTGATTGACATTTACGTTTTTAAACCCTGATGTTATATAGGCATTGCCATCAACATCAAAATGAATATCGTTGATACCAGATGCTCCAGCAATCGCAGTTGTACTGGCCACTTCTGACCAATTTTCTCCTCTGTCTGTAGATTTATACAACCCTCCGTTATTATCCATAACTGCAGCATAAAGAGTATTGGTATTATTTGGATCAAAAGCAATTCTTGAAACATCTAAAGAAGCTGGCAAACCATTGTTTATTTTTTGCCAAGTTACACCGCCATCGGTAGAGCGATGCACACCCCAACTTTGTGCACTATCTCCAACCCACTCTATATCTTTAGAGGATTTTGGTACACAGAAATACATATTATCAGGATTGCTTTTATCAATCATTAAGCCCACTTGATGTACTGCTTGATCTCCACTTCCTGGAGGAGCTGGTGCCCATGGTTCTGGAATGGCAACACCATGTTCAAACCAATTTGCTCCAGCATCAATCGTCTTGTAGATCTTACCTCTTCCTGCCTGTCTAAACAAAGTAACAAACCAAGTATTCTTTTCGGTAGGATGGATGGCAATTGCACTTACAGAATGTTCTAGTCGAATACCATTGCTATTATATACAATGTGCATTACCTCTGCCCCTTGTGCATTAGGTCTTACCTTTTCTCCCTCATTATTGGTTATCCACAAACTATTTTCACCTGAGGGACAAAACACTTTTCCGGGCCACAATTCTGATTGATAAAATCCATGACCAGGTACATTACTGTTTCCTGCACCAACCCATCCATCTAAAGCAGATCCAGACTCATTTGCTTCTTCATCATCAATATCAACCCATGTATTGCCTTTATCGTATGATACTAAACCAATTTTAGCCAACTGAGTGTACAATACAGCCCCATCGGCACTAAATTTTACATAATTACATCCTTTGCGTTCGTATCCATCTCTATTCTTCCAATCAGACTTGTACTTAAGTGTTACATTGGTTCCCATAGGATTGTTTCGCGTTGTTACCCAGTAAGCATCATCGCGACCATTGTTCCAATTTTTACCATTTCTAAAAGTTACAAACCAGTGAGCTCCACCATTGGTAGAACGCCATATTTGTCCAGGTTTGAAGTTATTATCAGAAGCATTGGAATACTCATTAACCAGATACAAGTTATTAACATCACTAGGATCTACTGTAATGGTATTAAAACGGCTACATATTTTAGTTGGCAATACAGGATATGCTGCCTCTGCATCTGTCCAGCTGTTCAATCCAAAATAATATGCTACCGTTTGATAATAGCTTTTTTTAATATCATTATCGTGATTAAATTTGCTTAAATCAATAAAAACATCTCCATTAATAGCCGTCCATGATTCTCCGCCATCCGTACTTTTAAACACTCCACCTTTGTCATGCGTTACTGTATTGCCCTGAGCCGTTGTTTGGGCTTTCCAAGTAATATTACTCAACACAAAAAGAGTCACCTGTTGGGTATCCTCATCGACATGCATGTCCATCGATAAAATCATGTCATGATCGATACCGTTAGATTTTAAACTCCATGTTGCTCCTCCATCCGTACTTTTGTAAAAACCGTAATTGGTTCCCGCATAAACCACATTGCTTTGATTGGGATCTACTAATATGTGGCTGAATTCTGCACGTGCATCAATCCCCGAATTTGACAAAGTCCAAGTCTGTCCTTTGTCCGTACTTTTCCACAAGCGACCATTGGCATTTGGATCTAAATAAGCTCCTTTAGGTTGTGCTTGTGGATATAAAATTCTTCCATAATGTCTCATTCTACCTGCTCCCAAATACCAAACATTCTCATCCGTAGGATCTACTGAAACCACTGACAAGAAATTAGCTCCTACTTTATTTTGAGCTGACTCTACTCGACTCCATGTTTTTCCTTTATCAGCAGTAGTATACAATCCTCCTTTTACACTTCCAGTAGCCAAACCAAAATTTTCGTTCTGTCTAGAAAAATCTAAAGAGTAAAACGATACGGGTCCTCTAAGTCCTGTTTTGTAAGAAGGAGCATCTGGCCCCATCACTGTTTGATATGTAAAGCCCTTATCGGTAGAGCGGTAAGAATTTCCCATGTTTGGGCTGATGTAATGTGTATTAGCATCTGTAGGATGTGGGTAAAATATCTTGTTATTTCCACTCATACCAGGTCCAAACTGCACCCAAGTAAGCGTATCTACAGAAGCTACATTTTCAGTTTTTAAACGTTCAAAATATCCAGATAAATCTTCCGATTCGATAACCATCACCTCATCAACAAACACTTCACCAACATTTGCATTGTTGGGTCTAAAAGAAAACAAAACCTGTCCGTGGGTACTATTTTGGGATGGCGTAAAACTTACCGATTGCTGTGTCCATTCAGAAGCATTCAGGTTCAAATTAAAATGTCCCACTTTGTTCCCATTTCCATCAAAAACTTTGATATTGGTTTGCTGATTGTCCAAAGCATCCAAAGCTTTGTAATAGAAAGAAATTTTATAGGTTTTCCCTATTTTCCATTCCAAATTTTTAGGAGTCCACAAATTTCCTTTTTGATCAGAAGCACTAAACTTTAGCTGAAACCCATAATTCCCTTCTTTTTTTGATGCACTATTGATTTCAAAAACCGACAATCCTGTTCCGCTAGTAGCTACATCCCACTCTGAAGTCAAAGAATTTTCAAATCCACTTTGGAACACTACAGTTTGTGACCAGCCAACATTTGGCAAAAAAAGCAACAACAAAAAGTGAACTATAGATTTCATCCCTTTAGTTTGGTTTAGATTGATTTCCTATTTCGACCTAGCTAAATAAGTCATTAGGTTTCTAAAGCAGCATCTCATATGTAAAATTGTAGAATACATATGTCTTTTTTAACAGTCAAAAAAACAGTTCTGCTAAGCGTTTACCTAATGTTTCTCTACAAAACAAAAAAATCCAACTAGAAACTAGCTGGATTTTTTATAGACGAGACAATGGAAAACCTTACTTTGTCTTTACAACGATTGTTGCTGACTTTAAAGATTTCGATTTAGCCTTTAATCTTATGGTTCCTGATTCCTTAGAAGATTTTAACACCGCCAAACACATTCCACTAAATGCTTTTCTGTGATCTGCTTGAAAAGATTCAACACTAATTTGATTTCCATTATCAACAGCCACCAATTCTCCAGCACCTTTTACAGAAAAATTAACTAAATTGTCTGCATTTGGACACAAATTCCCGTTTTTATCTTCGATTCTTACAGTCACGTAAGCCAAGTCTCTTCCATCGGCATCTATTTCAGTTCTATCTACAGACAAGCTTATTTTAGCAGGTTTTCCAGCAGTAAAAATCTGTTCTTCTTTTACTACTTTACCATTTTTGTAACCAACTACTTTTATGTTTCCAGCCTTGTACGGCACCTCCCAAGACAAACGGTATTTAGAGTCGAAGGTTTTAGGTTTGTAACGTAAAAAATCAATTTTAAGCGTAGTTAAGTCTTTTCCTTTTACCTTTTTACCCATAGATTTTCCGTTCACAAACAACTCTGCTGCATCAAGGTTGGTATAGCAATATACAGGAATCGTTTGTCCTTCCATTCCTTTCCAATTCCAATGAGGCAACAAGTGAATCATTGGCTTGGTAGTCCACTGACTTTGATATAAGAAAAAACGATCTTTAGGAAATCCACACAAGTCTACTGCCCCAAAATAAGAACTATGTGATGGCCAATCTCCATTCCAATATCCATTGGTAGAATTGTCTTTACCTCCATACGGTGTAGGTTCTCCTAAATAATCAAATCCTGTCCAGATAAACTCTCCCATCACACTTGGGTTTTGTTCTTGAAAATGAAACTCAATGTCTGGTGGATATGCCCATGGTGGGCCAATCAAATCATAACTTGTAACGTGTAGAGATTCATGAGTTTTATACTTTTTTATAGGCAAATGATATACTCCTCTACTACTGGTACAGCTTGATGTTTCAGAACCATACAAAGGCATTTCAGGATACATAGAACGCAACTCACTATACATAGATGGCTTATAATTTGCTCCTGCAATTTGTACTTGTTGAGCCATATTGTTATCATACGGCCCTCGATAATTGTTAAAACCTGCTGTAGTGGGTCTGGTTGGATCGATTTCTACACAATAGTCATGTAGCATTTTAGCTACTTTCCAACCATTTTTTTTGTCTTTTTGCTCAATAATTTCGTTTCCGATACTCCACATAATAACCGAAGGATGGTTGCGATCTCTACGGACCATATCTTTGATATCACGCTCTGCCCATTCTTCAAAAAACTTATTGTATCCATTAGGCACTTTTTCCATTTTCCACACATCAAAAGCCTCGTCTAAAACAACCAACCCTAATTCATCACACACTTCTAAAAACTCTCTAGATGGAGGATTGTGACTGGTACGAATAGCATTGACTCCCATATCTTTCATTATTTGCAGCTTACGCTCGTCTGCTCTTTTGTAAACTGCAGCTCCTAACGCTCCGTTGTCGTGATGCAAACACACTCCATTGAAACGTACTTTTTTATTGTTCAAGAAAAATCCATCTTTGGTGTAAGCAATACTTCTTAAACCAATAGTATTTTCTTCTTGATCGATCACTTTACCATTCTTAGTAATGGTAGTGACCGCTTTGTACAAATTCGGTTGATAAATATCCCAACGCTTTGGGTTTTTAATTTTATGATACAGAGCCGAAGTAGCAGACTTTCCTGCTTTTACAGTAATTTGTTCAGCAACTTTCCCTACACTGCTTCCGTTTGGATCAAAGTATTCTTGAGTCACCTCTACCAAAGCATCTTGGTTACTTTTGTTGTTAATAGTTGTTTCGTTTTGAATGACTGCTATTTTTTCGGTAACAGTAGGTGTGGTAATGTAAACTCCCCATTGTTGCACATGTACTGGTTCGTCTATTTTTAACCAAACCGAACGATAAATTCCCGCTCCAGGATACCATCTAGAAGACAAATCCTCTGGGGTTAAACGCACGGCAATCACATTTTCTTGTTCACCGTAATTTAGATAATTGCTTATATCAAACTCAAAACCGATGTATCCGTAAGGTCGGTTTCCCACTAATTTTCCGTTTACCCAAACATGTGCGTTGTACATAGCTCCTTCAAAGTCTATACGTACCACTTTTCCTTTGGCTGTTGCAGGAACTTTAAACGTTTTTCTGTACCATCCTGTTCCATGAAATGGTAAACCTCCCGCACGGGCATTGTATTTTTCATCAAAAGGACCTTCAATTGCCCAATCGTGAGGAAGATTGAGTTTTCGCCAATTGGAATCATCAAAATTGGGTTGTTCGGCTCCAGGAGCTTTGTCGTTAAAAAATGTCCAAGACTCGTTAAAATTAAGATCTTGAGCATAGTTTTTTGTCCCCCCTAAGACTACAAGCACAAAGAGGCACATGGATAAAAAGCGTTTTTTCATCGTATTAAAAAATTCTTATTCAACTTATTGTTGACAAAAATAATAGGATACTGATGAGATTCTTGAAACAAATGATTTTGTTGCTAGCAGAAATGGGTTTCGTTGTCTTATTTTCCTTCATTAAAGGAACTAAACAAACTTTTGTTTAATCACAGTTTCTTTCAAGTTCAGTTTTTTCCTGCTAAAAAACTAAATCACTTATAAAATCCTATGGAGTCTTTGTGAATGGGCCTTTGTTATAGGAATGCTTAGTTGAACTAGCAGTATGTTTCAAGATACAATTACTTGTTCGCTTTTTTATAATTCGACTCATGCACGACAAAGAGTTCAAACAAACCAATCGCTTTGCTTACTTTTCTTTAGCTACATAAAAACCACTACCATAGGTGGATAGGTAATATTTTCCTGGAATACTATAATCTATAGCTATATCGTTAACTCTATCTGACTGACCATTTCCTTTGTTTATTTTCTTCCAATTTTTTTCCACCGTCTTTAGAAAGATATGTTCCAGCATTTTTACCTTCTATATTTCTGTTTGCGAGTGTGGAAATTAGTATCACATCAATATCGTATTTAGCGACTTCAACTCTATATACCCATGGATGTTTAAATACACAGGTCCATTTTTTCATAGATGCGTTTTTAAAGAACGAATTACATCCGTATCCAAGCCTTTAGTTTTTAATTTCCATTTTTTTCCTCCATTAGTACTTTTATAGAAACCATAATTAGAAGAGGCATATAAAATGTTTGTGTTATTTAGGTTCACAATAATATTCTCAATTTCGGCTTTTGGATTGATTCCTTTATTGATTAATTTCCACGTTTTACCTTTATTGGTAGTTTTCCATATTTTTCCTTGACTCTTAGGATCTTATAAGTACCATGTGGTTTGTTCTTAGTAAATAAAATTTTTCCTGTATACCTCATTCTACCTGCTCCAACATACCATATTTTATCATTAGTCGGATCTACTGTAATAACACTTAAATATGAATTTCCAAAGTATTTAGTAGACCCCTTGTGAGGAACCCAGTTTTTTCCTTTGTTGAATGTTGTGCATAAATTTTTAGCTTTTAAATCTGTACAAAAACCAAAGGATGGATTTTGTCTTGAAAAGTCTATAGAAGCAAATTCACGTGGTCCTCTTTCACCATTTCTATTATCGCTACCATCCTCGTTTAAAACAGTATTGTAAGTATGTCCTCCATCTGTTGTTATATAAGAGTTCCCCATGTTAGGCGATACGTATAAGGTTTTGGTATCTGTAGGATGCCAAAAAGCAGCTTTGTTATTTCCGCTCATTCCCGGTCCAAATTGTTGCCAAACAATGTTAAGATCAGAAGGGATGTCTTTACTAATTATATCTTTAAAAAACTTCTTTTGCGCATTGTTTTGGTTTGAAAGTAATAACAGAATAAAAACAATACTAAGTTTATATAATTTCACGAGTTTGGTTTTAAATTATTAAGTGTTATAAATAAAGGATTGATTTTTTGTTAGTACTTATATGATTTTCTAAAGAGAAATTATGTTTTATTACAGTGAGTATATTCTTATTAAACAGGGAGTAAAGTTTTTGTAGGTATACTATTTTCTCTTATTTCTTCTTTTTTAGCATTCTAGCTTTGGTTTTAGCAACTAGTTCCTTGTATTGAGCAATTCTTTTGGGTCTTGCTTTATTAAATATAGCTCCATTGCCAAACATTCTAGGATCTCCTTGTGTTTTTAACTCTTTAAAGAGTGCTGTTTTCATTTTCTTTTTCAATTTTGATAGTTTTTTATCTGCTGCCAAATTGTTCATGCAAAAAGGATCTTTTTTAATATTGTAAAGTTCTTCTTTCGGTCTTTTTCCAAAATTTAATTGATGGAACAAGTTACTTTTATCTAGTTTCATAATTTCAGCTTTGGTAGGACTATAATCAGTATCTCTGTAACCCGTTTTTTCCTCTCCACAGGGCCATCTATTAGGTTCAAAATTATGCATATACACATAATCTCCTTTGTGATAACTTCTAACAGGGTACCCCCAACCATTAGGTCTAACCATGTCGTTTCTTTCTCTACCTGTAAGAACTGTATTTCTACCTTTTACATTATTATTAAAGAAGTCGGTTAAACTTTTACCTTGAATTTTAGGCATTCCAGAATTGATTTGCTCAATACCCGAAACCTCCAAAAGAGTAGGAGCAATGTCAATGAAACTTGCAAATTCAGAACAACTCCTTCCTGGTTTTTTAATTTTTCCTGACCAACTTACTACAAATGGAATTCTGGTAGAAAATTCATGCGGATGTCCTTTGTACCTAGGAAAAGGCATAGAATTATCCGAAGTAGCAATAATAATAGTATTTTCTAATTCCCCTACTTTTTCTAAATGCTTTAGAATTTTCCCTAAATACTGGTCAAAATATTCAACTTCTACAGCATAATCTAAAATGTCGTTTTTAACACGTTCGTTTGCTGGCCAAAATGAAGGTTGAAACTTTAAGTCTTCTATTTTTTTCCCTAAACGGACACCACTTTTGTACTCATAACCTCTGTGGGGTTCTTTACATCCGTACCAGAAAAAGAAAGGTTTATTTTTAGGTCTGTCTTTAATAAAGTCTTTAAAATTCTCGGTGTAATCGTATAATGCTACTCCTTTTAAAGGCTTTTTGTCAATCTTTTTTTTGTTGTATTCTTTACCAGTTAGATTCCTTCCTACAGGATGAACTCCAGGATTCCAACCTTTTCCTGTGAATCCCGAAAAATATCCATTCTCTGTAAGTACCTCAATAAAACTCTTAAATTTTTCAGGCCATATAGGTTGGTGGTTAGCTGCAGCTTCTAATTGCCAAGGATTACGACCTGTTAGGATTACAGCTCTAGAAGGAGCACATTTACTGCTAGGAGTAAACATGTTATTAAATACCAGTCCTTGTTGCCCTATTTTATCAAAATTAGGAGTGTTTACAAATTTATGTCCATAAATACTAGTATGAGACATGTCATCTGCTATTACAAATAGAATGTTAGGCTGTTTGTTTTGGGCTACTGTTAAAACATTTGTTAATGTAAACAACATACATAGTCTTAAAAATATAATGTTCATTTTTTAGTTTGTTTTAGGAAATAAAGTCATTCTTAGATAGGTACTGCCTAATGGTACCAATTCTATGTACTCCCTATTGGGGCTTAGCTTTAATTTATCAGGAAATTTTTTAAGATGTTTAGTCCCATCAAGCCTCCAGTTCAGCACCTTTTTAGCTGGTACTTGTATTTTAACAGGACTATTTGTTACACTCCATGGATATGTATTTGAATCTAATTTATTTTCGATTACGTTTACATCTGTTATATCCTTTATATCTAAGGTATAATTCCAATTTGATGCAGGATACATTAATTTATTAGGGAAGTCTTTCAGCTTGGGATCTCCAATATAAGGAAATGTAATGATTTTATGATTCACCGGTAATGAGTACACTAGTGGACCTCTTTCAATTGCAAAACCCTCATTTTTTTCACCCCAAGCAGTCAATTTAGTTTCCATGGGCAATTGCAATTCTATAAGATCGTTGTTTTTAAACGTACGGTCTATTGTTGCCATCCCTTTCTCAATATTAATCTTTCGTATTTTCTTACCGTTAAGGTATAATTCAGGTTTTGAGCACCACTTTGGTATACGCATGGTAAAAGAGAATTTACTAACTTTTTCTATTTCAAAACGGAATTCAATCCTCTCATTAAAAGGGTATTGAGTCTTTTGTTGAATTTTTATTTCTTTTCCTTTATGATTAAAGTTAAATTCAGAACTTCCGTACAAAGCCGCAATAATACCTGAGTTATCTGCTTTTTTTAACCACATTCTGCTCGCGTATGATGGGAACATTCTTTGTATGTTACCTGTACAACATTCTGTATCATGACCAGTACGGTAACACATACGTCCTAAAGCCATACCTCCCCAATTTAATTTCACGTTGAACTGACTGGTTTCTTCAGCAGCTACAGGTTGGTTAGGTGCTGAATAGTATTGATGAGATTTAAAATCTTTATCCATTGATCCAAAACCAGCATTAAATATACAGCGTTCAACTAGGTCTCCCCAGTGTCCATTATTGGTTGCCATTAATAAATAACCAGCACTCCAAGATAAATCGATGATGTCACAGGTTTCGTGAGCTAAATCGACAGCTTTACCTTCTAAATGTTCAATAGAACTTGGGCAACCATCTACCAACATATGATGTTTTACAATTTTATTAAATTGGTTGATAGATGCATTTAAATACCTTTCTTTACCAGTGTACATATAAAGTAGCGCTGGGATTTTTACTTGTTCCATATTACTAACTCCATGTCCGTGAGGTATTTTTTCTGATAACATATTGTCTAATAATTTAGACGGTAAATTATCGTTCTTTTTAGCCTTGTCATATTCACCTCCTTCAGAAGCACTTTTGCTTTTATGAAAACTGTGAATCGCTAAGTTTAGTAGTTTTTCGTTCCCCGTTTTGTCGTATAACCAAAGAATAGGTTCAATACTAAATAAGGCTCTACCATTATTAAACAGGCGTGGTGTTTTTAGAAAATGGGATGACATTTTTTTTAAGATAGATTGATTCTTAGTAATTTCGTATTTAGCCATTAAACCTCTAAAATAGACCACTCTGGCCCAATCGTCTGCTTTGTTTTGTCCTAGAATTCCATTTTCAGTAATATGCGAAAGTGTGTGGTTAAAGTTTTGGTTTGCAAATTCAACTAATGCTTGATTTTTAATGAGTTGACCACATCTATAGGTTCCATCTAAAAAATAAGCAGTTTGCTCATAGGGCCAATAGGCTCTACCTGCATGACCTACGGGAATTTGAATATCTTCTGTCCACATACGTGTATTAAACGGATACCCAGAAACCGTTGGGTTTCCCCCTAAACCCTCGGCTTGTTTTACTAACACTTGTTGTAGCCAGCCAAAGGGCTTAGTTTGGTTTAGGGGAAGTTCCTTAGATTTTCCATAGTAGTTTTGTGCATGTAAGAAATTAGAAACAACACACATTACAAAAAGTAGAAAGCTTATAGTATATCTATTCATATTGGTTTGATTATTTTAGTAATAATCCCAAAAGTCTACTGTATATCCGTTGTGCTCTTTGTAGTCGTTTAGCTCTTTTGCTTTTTTTCGCATTTCTTTCTGCATTTTAGCTAGCAACTCTTTGTATTCGGGTAAAAAAGCAAGATTGGTTGTTTCCCAAGGATCTTTTTTATAATTGAACAACAAGGTCACTCTAGAACCAGCAACATACTCCTCGTATTTTTTTCCTTTACCTTTAGTATCAGGAGCTTTTACAAATTCAATCAACTTGTAATCCCCTTTTCTATAAGCTCTCTGATGTTGTCTGTATGCGTGGTAGGTATACTCTCTAACTTGTTCTTGTTTACCGTCTATTACAGGTTTTAAACTCTTTCCTGTTACAGATATTGGCTTTTTGATGTTGGCTAAATCACAAATAGTAGGATAGATATCATGAATATAACTCAACGCATCAAATCGTTTTCCTTGCCCTTTTACTTTTCCGGAAATAATTAACGGAACATGTATTCCATCTTCATCATATAAATTTTGTTTCCCCATCAAACCATGGTTTCCAACTGCTAAACCACTATCCCCCGAGAGTACAATAATGGTATTTTCATATTGTCCTTTTTCTTTTAAGGTTTTGATCACTCTTCCTATTTGTGCATCTACATGACTAATAATTGCGTAGTAGTCTGATAGTTCTTTTTGTGCTACAGCTTTAGTTCTTGGCCAAGGAGCTAGTTGTTCGTCTCTTAAATACAAATGCCCATTATCGAAAGGATGTTGTGGTAGGTAAGAAGGTGTTAACTTCATTTTCTTCTCAGGGTACATTTTTTTGTATTTCTTAGGTGCCTGTCTAGGATCGTGAGGAGCATGGAAAGCTAAATACATAAAGAAAGGCTTTTTACCCTCTTGTTTTGATATAAAATCTACAGCCTCATCTCCAAAAATTTCAGAAGTGTGAGGTCCGTCTTTTTCGGTTTTTACAGGTCCTTTTTTTTCTCCTTTAGCTACTTTTCTAGTTGTTCGGTTTCCTTTTTTATCATACACATAAATAAAGGCATCTTCTTTTTTGTATTTCCCATCTTTTCTCCATTTCCAAAGCGGCATTCTATAGTGATCTGTTAAATAAATTCCTCGACTCATCATAGAACCTCCACTGTCAAAAATTCGAGCCAAAGAAGAGTTGTCTTGATGCCATTTTCCTACGATATGAGAGTGGTATCCTGCATTTTGAAAAGCCTCTCCAATAGCAACGTGTTCTTTCGGTATAGTACTACCTAATCCGTTTAACTGAAAAAGGTTTCTACCTGTTAACAATTGAGCTCTACTTGGCATACAAGTAGCACCGGTATAAGCTCCCATTAAATAGGTGTTATCAAATACATATCCTTCTTTGGCCAATTCATCCATATGTGGAGTTTGCACTTCTTCTCCTGCTAGTATATGAATTCCAGAGTACCTATGGTCGTCTGTATAAATTAACAGAACATTGGGCTTTTTTGAGTTAGTTTGTGCATGCATTTGCCAGCATCCTACAAGCATCAACATGAAGTATTGAATGTAAGTTTTCATGATTTTAATTAACATTTATTTTTACTATTTCTTTTCTTTTATCTTTAGATCGCAAGGTGAAATGGCAATCCTTAACCGACAGGTTTTTTATATGTCTTGTAAACAATCCATAAGCAGTTGTAGGTCCTAACTTGGTAAATTCCGGATACTGTGTTACATTTTTCGGATACCACACGAGCAGTATCCTCATCAGTTCCACCTCCTGATGAACTCACTTTTACATTTTCTATTTGGATGGTTCCCAGTGCATAATCAGGTGTCCCAAAAAAATAAAAACCAGTGCTTACCTACACATTGATGTTTCTTATCATCACTTTGTCAATGCTTCTTGTTGGTTTTCTCGGAGCTCCTCTATACATCAATCTACATTCACACATAAGACCGTTCCCCCATCTTCTTTGTAACAAGCATTAATGTTTTTTCGAATGGTTTCGGTATTTAGGGTTTTACCGTCGGCAATGGCTCCGTTTTCATTCACATTCCATACTTTTTTTGGCGAACAAGAAAAAAGTACTCCTATCAAAATACATACACTGAACTTTAAATACATCTGCCGTGATTTCGTAAAATTGAATCAAATAATTAATCATTTGTTGTTTTAAGCACACTCATATTTCTCTCAAAACATCACAAGCAACACACTACAAATTAAACACTTAACCAACAAAAAAGACGGTCAATAAAAGGGGTAAAAAGAAGGTATATTACTAAAAATGCAACACAAATGGTTAAGAAGCAATCAGGTCTTCAAACTTGATCTTAAAATTGACGTTCAAAGTTGTTTGGTAATGATGAACAAAAGATTGATATTTAGAATAAGCTTGTTGTTTTTTATTTTGATGAAGTAAAGCAAGCACAACAAAAGTTATCGCAGCATCTGACAAAGCATCTACCGTGAGCCAAAGAGTACTCGCCTTTTGAAGATGTTGCCATTGTTGCTCTTCGTACAAACGGGTACATAAGTTTTTCAACGATACGATGTGTAGCTCATTCAATTGCATACGCATTTCGTTAAAATGGGTTTGTTTGACTTCATCACACAGCTGCAAACTTTCATAAGGATATACTAAAATACTTTCTTCTTTATCATTAAAAAAAGAGAGTAAATCCATAAAAAAAAGAGATAAATTGCTTTCTAATTTCCATGATTTATCTTGATATACCAATGCAATGCCTTCAAATTCTTTGAGCAATTTTCTAAGTCTATGGATGTTGGTTCCTCGATTGTTTTTTTGTTGGGCTACATCATCAGATGCCCATAAAATATCTGACATCTCCTTTGAACTAATGTGCCTATTGTAAAGCTTTGGAAACACAACTATTAACACCAAAAGTCGAATCAGGGTGGGCGTGAACTCGTTCGATACATCTTTCCCGTTTTTTTGCAAAGCACCAAATTTCCCTAGAATGAAGATTGCATTTCGAGTAGGAAAAGTAGGACTGACATTCGCTAATTCCTCTGGCAGGTGTTGTTTTTTAGGTTTCTTCTGTAAATACCAAAATCCAAAAACCAAGCCTCCCCCCAACACAGCTAAAAACCACCAATAGTTCTCGACTTTTAATTTATTTTCTGATTTCATAGAAGCGTTATCCATGCTCAATTTGCCTTGATAGACGCTAGCAATTTCTTGAGGATGCAAACATCTATTCCACAGGGCTACATCACAAATCAACCCTTCAAAATTGTTATTCCACAAGCTGTTTCCTATTTTTATATAGTCATCCCCTAGAGTTTTTCCTTTTACTTCTTCGCTACCAACCCACACTCCATTTAGGTAATAATTCAGCTTATGATTGTAGCTTAATGTAATGGCAATATGATTCCAGTTGTTTTGAAAATCTGTTTGCAAAGCACCGCTTTGTACTTTAAAAATCAATGGTACATTGAACCAAATTTCTTTTTTTTCAGCATTCAATCGCAGGCAAAAGCGTTTGTTCCCTACAACACCTTGCAATTCCGATGTTATCTTGGGTTTTATCCAAGCCGCAATGGTCAGTTGATGATCAAAATTAACATCGTCCACTCTCACAAAAGAATTGCCACTCATAAACTTCGCCACTTTTCCTTTGACCTCATCATTTACAAAAACCACCTCTTTTACTTCGCTAATCGTTTTTGTTTGTTTAGAAACGTCATTTATACTGCCATGCATGGGCAAATACACTTCCAATTGATGAAACAAGTTACTTTGCAAAAAAGTACTTTCATATTCATCCTCAAACTCCTGTGGTGTCAACGCAGCATTCCAAATCTTCAAATCATCCAGACCTCCTTCAGCAGCAATATTGTACATATCATTACCTATACTATAACGGGAGTTTCTTTTTTTCCACCAGTCAGCTGCAATCGTATCTTGCAAAACGAGATCTCCATTAAAATAGATAGCAAGTGCACCAGAAGCTTTTAAGGTAAAACCCACATGCTGCCAGGTGTGACTGTTCAAAATTGCAGCCGTAGTGACATCTTTTTTTAAATAATGATTGAATTGTAATTTTCGATTGGATAAATACCTAAAATTAAAAAGTCCCTTCTCCGCAAAGAGCGTCCCAGAATGTTGATCGATATTTTTTGGCAAAAACCATAAACTTACAGAGAGGTTTTTAGCACCTGCTGTAACTGGAATGTTAAAAATCGGATCTTCTTGATCAGAAAACTCAACCACCGATTTGCGTACAGGATCATTTTCCTTAGCCACTAAGTTGCTATTTGCTTTTTGGCTTAGGGAATACAATTCTTTTTTAAAAACCAGTAGCTTTGTTTTTTGTCCGTACAAGCAGCATACGCCCAAAAGCGAAATGCCTACGAGAAACCTTGTAGCTGTATGATGCATGTTACCAAACTCCAACAAAAATGAAATTATTTCGTTAAACTTCCTCGAAAATAACAAATTCCTGTTTTTAGCAGTAAAAAAGCATCATTGTTTTCTTATCGAATCATCAGGTGCAAATGTATTCAACAACGATTCAATGCGTAAACCCGCAAGATATTCTTCTGCATTTACTGCAACATCTGTAACCTTAACAGTGTACTCCTGCTCTGGCAACATGTCAAAATAATTATTAGAAAAAGTTTCATCTCCGTTGGCAACCAACTTTACATTTTTTACCAAAACATCAGATTTTAATACTAGTTCTATTTCATTTTTTTCTCGTCGGATCATTTTTTTAGTGATGGTTGGTTTTGTCAAATCCAAATCTTTGGGTTTTTCAAAATAACACAAACTCTCGTCCAATACTTGTTGGTACTTGTCTAATACCTGAGCTTGTAATACTATTTTAGAAGATTTGTATTTCATCAAAAGATCGTTCAACGAAGTTTTAAAATACACCTGACTACGATTACTTTTTATGTTGATATCCTGTTGATAAGTATAAAGCTCCTCTCCTCTAAAATCTATTAATTTTAAATGCAATTTTGCTGGTTGCTCCTGTAAAGCATCGGACACTATGTAAAACTCAAGCATCTCTTTGTTTGCATAAAACATCCCCTTTAGGGCTTTGTACAAATCTTTTACCTTAAAATGTGCCGCTTTCCATTTTCCGTAATAATCTATGGTAGACCAAGAAGCTACAGGCCAACAATCGTTAATTTGCCAATACAAAGACCCCATACAATACGGCATATTTCTTCTATGTGCTTCTATGGCCATTTGCATACCTTGTGCTTGCAAAAGTTGACTAACATACAAAAACGAATCAAAATCTTTAGGTTTTCGGTACCATGACTGCATGTAATGTGCAATGTTTTTGTTTCCAATAGGATGTCTTTGATGAGATTGCATCACCTCTGAATACACATCCCAATCTTCTTCTTTTGTAAATTTCTCGACTGAATTAAATTCTGGAAAGGATTGAAAACCATATTCTGACATAAACCTTGGAATAAATTCATCAAAAGTTTCAAATGGAGATTGCTGACCCCAAACACCCCAATAATGATAATCACCTGCTGTTAATGTTGCATCTTTTCCCATTTCAGAAGTAGGAGATGAGGCCCAATAAAAAGTATCCTCATCAAACGATTTTACGACCTTTGGTAACATATCATGAAATACATCTGTATAAGCCTTCCAAACGGTATCCATGACCTCTTTACCTTGATGATTGTAAATTTCATTTTTCCATCCCCAATTTTCCCAAGCAGTAAGGTTTTCATTATTACCACACCAAAGTGCAATACTCGGATGATTTCTCAATCGCTTCACTTGATATGTGGCTTCTTTTTTTACATTTTCTAAAAACGAATCGTTTCCAGGATACATAGCACAAGCAAACATAAAATCTTGCCATACTAAAATTCCGTGCTCATCACACAAATCATAAAAAATATCTTTCTCGTAAATTCCACCTCCCCAAACACGAATCATGTTGTAATTGGCAGCTACCATATCTTGAATGATCTTTTTATAATCATCAACAGTAACTCTATCTAAAAATACATCTTGAGGAATGTAATTGGCTCCCTTCATAAATACTGGATGTCCATTCAACTCAAAATAGAAGCTCTCTCCCGCTTTATCTTTCTTTTGAACAACTTGCAAGTTCCTTATTCCTACTCGTTCTGTTTTTTTAGCAATCGTGCCATTCCATTTTTTTAAGACCACTTTTACATCATATAATTTCTGTGTTCCCAAGCCATTTGTCCACCAGAGTTCCGGGTTTTTAATGGTTAGTGGTACATTGATTTGGTTTAGTCCTTTGGTCAATTCCAATTCTCTTTCGTTTTTTAAAACACCGTCTACAAAAACCTCAACTGTTGCCGTAAATTTTTCTAAAGCCTCTATTGCTATTTCTGCTTGAAATTCTGCTAAACTAGCTTCTACTTTTTGCTGCTTTATATAAACATCGTTAATCGAAGCTTTGTCCCAAGCCTTTAAATATACCTCTTGCCAAACACCACTGGTTACCAATCTAGGCCCCCAATCCCAACCAAAATGATAGCCAGGTTTTCTGCTAAACACGGCTACTTGTTTCTTTCCCAATCCACCATTTTCTGACTGATCGTTTACAGCGTTGGGCAGCTGATATCCTAAATTTGCTCTTTTTTGCAAACCTTTGTTAATGGGAGATTGGAACACAATCTTTAAATGGTTTTTGCCTGATTTTAAGATTTGCTTACAATCTACTTCCCAGCATAAAAACATGTTGTTTGTTGTTAACAACAATGAGTCATTTAGATAAATAGCTGCATAGGTATCTAGTCCTTTAAATTCTAATTGAACCTTGTCTTTAGAAAGAGTTTTTTTATCTACATTAAAAACAGTTTGATACTCCCAATCTTTTTTGTCAATCCATTGCAGCTCCTTTTCATTCATTCTAAAAAATGGATCTTCTATCACACCATTGGTCAACAAATTGGAATGCACTGTGCCAGGCACTTTTGCTGGTAAATATACCGTATCTTCAACTGCCTTAAACTCCCAGTTAACATCTATATTTTTAACGGTTAAATTCTCTTCTTGGCAAGAAGAAACTAAAAACAAAAGACACAAAAACTTAAAAACTTTATTCACTGTCTATAAATCTATTTATGGAAAAAGCTACTATTGACAAGATATCAACACTAGCTTTTACCTTACATTAAAAAACTGATTTGCAATACTACTTTACAAACTTTCTTGTTACTTTTTGACCTGCACTATTTTCTGCATAAAAAATATAAACACCTGAGTTTACCTCTGCTAAACTAACCTTATTTGTAAAAGATGATGCTACTTGTTTACCAGTAATATCATGTACCGTTATTTTAATTCCATCTAGAACAAATCCATCTCCTGACAATGTCAACTCTTGGGTTTGCTTGTTATAATTAACAGCAATTGCTGTTTCTTCAAAACCCTCAATGCTTAAAGTTGATGTAGAAATAGTTGAATACGCATTACTATTAACGTCTGGTAAAGATTGTAGTACAAAAGTATAGATTCCTCCTTCTGCTACAGTTATAGAATTGGTTCCATTGGTGTATGTTCCTTTAAATATGTACTCCGTACTTCCAGTGGCAATAGTGGTAATGTAAATATTGGTAGCTCCCTGAATAATGGAAATGTTTATACCTCCTGTTTCGTTAGAGTCTGCATCCCATGTAACTTTAAACTCATCCGCTGCTGGCTTGGAAACTATTAACCCTGTGGGTGCAGCTGCATCTAAAGACAAACCATTCAGTGTTATATTGTCAAAAAACCAAGATTCACCTCCCACACTATCGCCAGCATTAAAGAAAACAACAATTTTATCAAAAGTAGCTGTACTCTCGTCACCAGTTCCATTGTAGGTTAAGCTTGGGGTTAAAGTTTCCCAAGCATTAGCAGAGCTTGGTGACATCCATCCTTCTGCTACATTTCCTACACCTTCTTTTTCTAGTTTTACATACGTTGAAGCTGTTGAAGGTCCATAAACATCTAACTGCAAACTGGTTAAATCCGACCAGCTTAACACATCGTTTAATACAATAACAGATGCATTTGCCCAAGCTTTACCTGCTGGTGTAACATACTTAGCAACCGTTGCTGAAGTGTTAACTCCACTTGTATTAGGATTGGCTTCTACTGTTGCTGTTCCTTCCCAACCATTATGACTATAATAATTAGGATTTTCAAAATTAATAATTGCTTGTCCAAAAGAGCTGAAAGCTGTCATCATAAATAGAATCTGTGTAATTTTTTTCATAATATAAATAAGTATTAATTAACGTATTGATAACGATTCATAAAACTAAATACGACTTAAACAAAAAACTCCCCTTTTGATGCAAAAAACTCCCTATTTAATGAGTTTAAATAGGGAGCTATCAAAAAAGTTAAAATAAAAGTGAAACCTTATTTCTGTTGTATTTCTAAAATTTTATCGGCATAACGTTTTCCTAATTTTCTTACTCCTTCTGAATTAAAATGCAAATTATCTTCTTGTACAAGACATCCCTTAGAAGAAACCACATGAGCTGTTGGAATTACTTGGGGTAAGGTATTAATGATTTGATTCATGTACCCAAACATTCCCTTTTGATCTTCGTGAACTACCTCACCCGCAATAAGGGGAACAGATTTAGCATCTAAAGACAAATCTTTTAAAATGTTTCGGTATACGCTCTTCACATACTTGGGCCAGTTTTTATCTCCTGCATTGGCTTCTCCTTGATGCAGTAAAATTCCCTTTATCACGCCACTTTTTTGAGCTATTTTAGCCAAGTTGATCAAATGTCCATAGGGATTTCCTCTATAAGATCTTACCTTATCCACAAACCAAGATTCTTTAGTTGTAGCATTATAATCTTGATAAATATCTTTGTCAAAAATTCTAATGTCGCATCCACCTACGGCAACAGGTACCAAACCTACTTTTATTTTCTCTGGTAGTTGTTCTACTAGAGTTCTTCCAAAATAATCTGCTGGAGACAAGCCTGTACTACAATGGAATAATGGAGGAATAGCCGTGTACCATCTATTTATGTTCCTTCCTAATTTTCCACAATCTAGAGACTGTAGCACCTTAAGCCGTTCGTTTGCATACAAATCTTGTGGCTGTATTGCCGCAGAGCCTTCCATATTAGATTGTCCAATACATAAATAAATATGAAAATTAGGATCAAATTTAATTTTCTCTCCATCAGGATCTTTCATATTTACAATCGCCTCTGTATAGGCATTGCCATCCGTATCTGGTAATGACTGAAACCTTGCTACGTAAACTCCCTCTTTATCTATTGTAACATTCTTAGTAACATTCCCTTTATAAGAGAAACTATTTTCATTGGGACCTAAGGTTTTTACATAGACATTTCCCGTTTTTTTCTCAGGATCTTCGATAAAAATATTTGTTCCTTCAGAGAGTAGATCATTGTCCCAAGTAACAGTAAAGCTATCTTCATCTATCCTAGACACTTGAACATTACTAGGCTTATTAGGTTCTTTTTTAGAAATAGCAATCCCCTGTATTGAAAGCATCTGCTCTGCATAACGCTTCCCTAATTCACGTACTCCTGCCGAATTAAAATGCACTTGATCGTCACGAACAGTACACCCCTTAGAAGAAATAACATGAGCTGTAGGAATCACATTGGGTAACGTCTGAATGATAGGATTCATAGCTGCACATTTTCCTCCTTGATCAGCTCCTACCACTTCACCTGCCAATAATGGAACTTCATCAGCGTTTAGAGACAAATCAGACAACATACTTTCATAAATTTTCTTTACATATAGGGGCCATTTTTTGTCTCCTGTATTGGTTTCTCCTTGATGCAATAAAATTCCTTTAATCACTCCGTTTTTTTGGGCTTTCTTAGCTAGTTCAATAAGACGTTGATATGGATTTCCTCCATAACCGTTTATTTTATCTTGAAACCAAGATTCAGGGTAGGTATTTAAATAGTTTTGATATATTTCTTTGTCAAACAAACGAATGTCTGAACCTCCAATAGCCACATTCATCACACCTACCTTTATGGAATCTGGTAAGTGTTTTACCATGGTTTTACCAAAAGCATCAGCAGGGGACAAACCTGTGTAACATTGACTTAACGGAGGAACGGCAGGATACCAAATGCCTTGGGTTCTTAGCAAATTGTTACAGTCGGTAGTTTGCATAGCCAAAAAACGGTCGTTGACTAGTTTATCTTTAGGTTCTATACTAGCAGAACCTTCCATGTTAGATTGTCCAAAACACAAATAAATATGAAAATTTGGATCTTGAGCATGCAATTCGATCATTCCTAAAAATACAAGCAAGCTTACAAGCAGGCTCTTGTAATAATTATTGTTTTTCATCTTTTTCTTTTTAATGATACATATACAAAACCAAAAAGCAGAACAAGACTAGCACCACAGACCATACCCTAAAGTTTTTGTAAAATGGTACTCCTTTTAGCTCTTCTGTTTCTTCTCTAAACACAGCTTTGGTCCAAATAAACCCTTTAATTTGCTCCATACTATCAGGTGGACTCAACAAACTTACTCCCACAATAATAATCGCACTAAACACAAAATAAAAAGGTACTTTTAGCAAAAAGTGAATATCACCCAAAAGCTCTATACCACCTACCACTTTTAACAACACAGTTACAACGGCTGCAAAGGCACCTCCCATCAATCCCCAAAAAGCACCGTGTTTGTTAATTCTTTTCCAAAAAACACCCAAAAAGAAAACTGCTACAACGGGTGGAGCAATATACGTTAGCATTTCTTGATAATATTTTAGTAATGAATCAAACTTAGACACAAAAGGCACCCATAAAACAGCTAAAATCAACACAATCACAGAAACAATTTTTCCTACATACACCTGTTCTTTTTGTGAAGTATTGGGTTTGAACTTGGTGTAAAAATCCATTGTAAACAACGTAGCTACTGAATTTAGCAAAGCACTTAAAGAAGATGTCAATGCTGCTACCATAGCCGCTAACATCAGTCCTAACAATCCCGTAGGCATCATTTCTATAACCAACTTAGGATAAACCATGTCGTTTTTAGGCAAATCTGGGTACATTTTCTTTCCGATAATGGCTGGAAAGATGATGATAAAAATTAACGAAACTGTTAAAAAACCGACCAACAAAATACCTTTACGTCCATGATCTATAGATTTAGCGGTAAGTACACGTTGCACCAACATTTGGTTATTTCCCCAAAAGTAAAATCCTAAAATTGGAATTCCTACAATCATTCCCAACCATGGCACAGATTCGTCGTCTAGTGGTCGAATCAATTTCATCATGGTATCCTCTTGTAATAACAATTCTTTTAAATAATCCAATCCGCCATTGTTCATTGCCAAAAAGGTTAAGATAAAAGTTCCTACCAACAATAAAATTCCCTGAATCAAATCTACTTTAATAGCGGCAGACAAACCTCCTGGTATGGTATAAGCAGCAACAATTAATGCAAAAATTACCGACAAATTTAGAATGCTTAACGAAGGAAAAACCAATTTCATCAACAAAGAAGCTGCGTACAAAGCACCTGCAGCATCTAAAAAAGTAGCTCCTATAAGGGTGATGAATGAAAAATAATAACGAGAGCGTTTGTCAAATCTTTTTTCTAAAAATTCAGGGATGGTAAAAATTCCCGATTTGATGTAAAAAGGCAAAAAGAAAAGGGCAAAAAACACCATGACCAATACTGAAACCAAATCGTAATTAAACACGGCAATACCCGTTGCATAAGCATCTCCACTTTTACCAATAAGTGTGGTACTAGAAATACTGGCTGCAAACAATGAAAAACCAATTACAGGCCATGTCATGTTTCTTCCAGCTAAAAAATAATCTTTGGTAGAACTACTTCCTTTTTTAGAAGAACGTATTCCAAACCAAACGATAAATATAAAGTACAGTACTAAGACTGTAATGTCTGTAATTCCTAAATTGTATTCCATTTTTTTGTTCTATAAATTTTAGGTCGTTCTTATTCTAACAAACGTGTGCTTAAAAAAACCACACTCTTTGCTTTAAGATCAACCTTTATGTTTTCTGAAGACCCCTTTGTTATTTTCTGACTTGATACTGGAAAACCCTGACTGTTTACTGGACGATGATTTTCTGAATATTCGTACAAATACAAAGGTTGATTGCTCTGAAAAACATCGGATGCTAATTGAAGACATTCTGCTTTTGATGATTGATTGACCAAGGCAATGGTATGTCCCTTATCAAACGTTGCGGCTACTGCCCTAATACTGTCGTTTTGCTGGGTATAACTAGGCACAATAACGGTAGATTTAGGTGGAAACAACTGACACAACAAGGTCCAAGAATAAGCCCAAGGCCTAGGGGTTTTGTCTTTTTCTAAATCACCAAATTCTTCTGCCAAAATGTTCCACATTCCCCATTTTTTTAGCTGATCTTTTTCTCCTAAGTCATTCACCGTATGCATGGCATCGTCCAAATCCCAAGCAATAGCTCCGCCAACTCCTGCAATCATACTTTGTAGGGCTGCATCCGCCATGTCTATTCCGTAAAAATAATCATACACAAACATTGAAGAGTCATCAGGGCCTGCGTAAGGGTCTTCTTGCCCTCTTTTTTTATTTTCTTCCCCTAAGGCTCCTGTATACTTCATCCCCAATTCACCTAAAACCAATGGTTTACCTGTGGGGATAATTTTAGCTGTAAAAGGCTCTAAATAGTTTACAAAACTACCATCACGTATCATGTGTTGATCTGCATAGATATGAAAATCGTACAAACCAGTAATCTCATTCAAATCGTCCACGGTTTGCAATACCCAATCTTTGGCTTTTATAGGCGATTTTGGATTTTCCCATTGGGTGACTGCATCTGGACCAGACATAGAAACATACTTATCTAAACCTGCTTTTTTTAATGCCGAGTTTAAATTTTGATAGCCTTTTTTCCACTGCTCCCAATCGCCATCTGTAGATGCCCAATATCCATTCGGCTCGTTTACCAAATTGTAATATTGAATACAAGTATAGCCTTTTTCTAAAATCAAATGTTTTAAATATGCAACAATCATCTTTGTCCATCGTTCATCATCAGCACGTTGTATTTCTTTATTTTTCTTATCTAAATGCCACAAACCAGGAGCTCCCCATTCGCCAAAAAGCACAGGAATATTTCTTGTCTGGCAGTAATCCAGCAACTTGTACAAACTTTTTACTTCTTGTGTATCAAAATTTAACATAGGTTGTTGTTGCTTATCCAAACCTTGATAATATCGCCAAGAGGCAATATCCATCACCCTAATAATATGAGGATTGATAAAATCTAATCTTTTATACAACTCTTCCCATTTTTCATCGGTCATCAACGCTCCCCATTCTGCTTTGTCAGAATCGGCATGCGGATAAGCTGACCATTGCACTCCATGTCCTACAAACGGACTTTTTACTTCATTTTTTTGTAAAAAAGAGATTTCATTGGTTACCGTTGGGGTTGATTTTTTTTGAACACAACTGGCAAACAAAAGTGTTGTTACTACTATTATTAGGGTGATGATTTTTTGCATATTTATTTTTTTAATTCTTCTAACAAATCATGAATATTACAAGTAGCCAAACCAATGTATTTGTCTGCTGCACCATAATATACATACAAAGTATCCTCAATAATCATGTTTCCTGTAGGGAATACACAACCTTTGTAGTAACCTTCAATTTCATAATCGTGTTCTGGCTCCATGATCCAGTTTTCTAAACGCCCGATCACTTTGGTTGGGTCTTCTAAGTCTAACAAAGCAGCTCCGGCACGGTAATAGCCCAAACCTCCATTTTCTACTCCGTGGTATATAACCAACCAACCGTCTTTGGTTTTTAGCGGTGGTGTGCTACCTCCTATTTTTTCCTCCCAAGTTCCTTCAATTCCAGACAATAAAAGTGTACTTTCCTCTTCCCACACCATCAAATCGTCAGAAAAACGAATCCAAATAGCAGGTCTTTTAGGCCCATATTCTTCTCCAATCCACTCCTTAGGTCTGTGCAACATGGCAAATTTTCCATTAATTTTTTCTGGAAAAAGAATCACATCTCTATCATCTAAATTAGACGTTGTAATACGTCCTAATCTTTTAAAAGTTCTTAAATCTTTAGACAAAGCCAAGCCTGAATTTGCTACATTTTTTTTGATGACATGTGGTGTATCTTCTCCTGACTCAGGCAATAAAATAACATCGTGAGCAAATTTCCAATATTGCCCTGGAGGATAAGGTCTGTAAGCATAGGTGATATAAAATTCGTCTCCAAATTTGGCAATTCTAGGATCTTCTACTCCTCCCATATCAGGGCCGTCTGCACTTGGTGAAAACACAGGCTGATCAGAAACTCTGGTAAAATTGATTCCGTCTGTGCTTTCTGCCAATCCAAATCTTATATAATGCTCTTTATCGTCTCCTGCAGCTCTATACAACATAGAGAATTTACCATCCTCGTACCAAACTCCTGGATTACATACCACCAAACTTTCCCAATCGTTATTAGGGTTTGGACTAAAAATAGGGTTGTTTTCGTGTTTTTTTAATCGGATAAGATCCGTTTTCTTTTCTACAATACTACTCATTGTTTTGTTTTTTGATATTAATTTTGGTTGATTTTGTTTTAATCCATGTTGGTAAACAACACAAAAGATTCTCCCTCTAATGTTATTTTCTCTCCTTTATTAAAGTCTATTTGTACGTCTGTTTCTATAGGACTTGCAAACCCTTTTTCGTTTACTGGACCTATAAAATCTACTCCTTCTTTTGACTTGTACACGTATTTATCTAGAGTTAGTTTTGAAAAATCATCAGATTTTAAAACTAAATCGTAAGAACTATAGTGTGAATTGACCAAAGCAAGTGTATGTTTGCCATTGTGCACTCCTAACACAGCTCTTAAGCCTTTTTTATCAGGAAGATTGACTTGATAAATATCGCTACCCGCAGGAAAATAGCGAGTTAACAAAGAAACAGGGTAAAAGAAAGGTCTGATGTTTTCGTCAGCAGCGTTGGAGGTAAGTTCTTCTCCTAAAATATTCCAAAATCCCCAACGTTTCAATTTGGTTGTATTCCAATCCCCATTATCTGGGCTGTTGTACATAGCATCGTCCATAGACCAAACTAAAGAGCCTGAGTATCCTTCTCTCATGGCCTGAATTAAAGCATCAGCCATATCTATTCCATAAAAAGATTTGTAAATCATCATGTTAGAATCGTTCCCTGCAAAAGGATCGTTGGCTATGGCTTCTTCGTTTTCTTGCTTTAACTCTGCATCAACCTCAGTATATTTAAATCCTATTTCACCCAAAACCAATCGTTTCCCCTCAGGAGTAACTTTTTTATAAGCACTTAGCATGTCTGCAAACTCTCCTCTACGAATCAATTGCTGCTCAGGATAAACATGAATGTCATACAAACCAATATTTTCACCTAAATCGTTTTGTGTGTTTGTAAACCAGTCTGTTTGACTCGCTGTGTTAAAAATAGCGATGTCTGGCCCCATTAAATGAATATTGCTTAGGTTGTACTTTTGCATTTCATCCAAATAAGCTAATTGTACATCTCTCCAAATAGTATAACTTCCTTGGGTAGAAGACCAATCTCCATTGGGTTCATTAATCATATTCACCGTTTTGATATTGGTGTACCCTTTTTCGTTGATTAAATGATTTAAAAATTTGACTGAGTTGGCAATCCAATTCATATCTATTTGATCTATTTCCCCCACAGAATGATGTCCCCATTCTCCAAAAGATACTTCTATATTTCTACTTTTTGCATAGTCTAACATTTTAAACAAAGATTGTGTCTTTGCATTTTCATCATACACACCTCCATTGTCATAAGACCAGCTTGCTGTGGTTATAATTCTTAAAAAAGGTGGTCTCATAAAATCTATTCTCTCAAAAAGCTTTTCCCAGTCGGCATTGCTTAATGTTTCTGTTCCTAGCCAAGTAGGAACCATATCATAGCCTCCCCATTGTGCACCATTTCCTACAAAATCGGTAGAGACTACTTGTTGCGTAACTACCACTTCTCTATTTTTTTGCACGGTAGAGTCTATAGACACCTCGGTATCTTCACAGCTGACAAACAAGAGAGACAGCGATAGTAAAAATGTAAACATGTTGTTTGTTTTTATTCTTTTCATCTTGATGTTGTTATAAAAGCTCCTTACCAAAACAGTAAGGAAGCTTGATTATTTAGTTAATTTGTACCACATTTTATTAGACATATGAGCCAACTCTTCGTAGCTATAATCCGTATCTGTCCAACTGAACAAGTCCGATTGGTACGCTAATTCTGAACTCAGAGAAATTTCATTTGCCGTTGCACCTGCTTCTACATTTAGTTGGTAATCTTTACCGTTTGCACTAATGATAACCACACCTTCTTTAAGCACCCAAGTTCCAGATCCTGTTGGCACAGTTCTAAAGCGTTCATTAAAATCCCATGCTTTAGAAGTTTCTATAAATTCTCCGTTAAGTCCATCGGTTCCTGTTTGATTTTCATAAGTTCCGTATTGATTTCCTTCTCCGTCAATTCCCTCGTAAGTAAAAACAATTTTGTTATCTAACTCTGGGGTCACACTACTCATATAATTGTTTAAATGTTCGGTTTTGTCCCATCCCCAAGACTCCCAAGTAAATAAATCTGCGTATAATTTAATTTCGTCAATAGACCAAGTACCCGCCAAAACAGATTCAGGTTCTTCGGTTTCTACTTTCAAAATAAGTGTCCACGTACTGGCTTCACCAGACTCAGAAGTAATGGTAATTGTTGTTTTGTTATCCACAGAAAAGTCTAACATTTTACCGACAGACACCTCTGTAGTAGCTCCATAAGAAATGGAAAAATCAGTCAATTCAATAGCAGATAAATCTGCACCATTATCCGCAATCACAAAAGATACTTCTTTAGCTGCCTCGTCTATTTCTGTAGTTCCTACTTGGTCTTTTACCGATAAGCTTGTAATGCTATTCCCTGTTTGTAACACTTTGTTTTGTGTTAATGTGTACCAAACTTTTTTAGACATATGATTCAACTCTTCGTAAGCCCAATCTGTATTGTCCCAATCGAATAGCTCTGACTTATACTCTAAAGATGCGGATAAATTTACTTGGTTTGTTTCTGTCAACACTTCCAAATCCAGTTCATACTCCACGTTGTTTTCATCGGTAATGATGACTTTATTTCTTTCAAAATCACGCAACCAAGTACCTGTAGTTACAGGAATTTTTCTTAATCGATCGTTAAAGTCCCATCCTTTTTCGGCATCTCCAAAATTTCCTACGACCTCATCAGCCCCAGCAGAAAATTCAAATGCACCAAACGGATTTCCGTTTTCATCTGCACCTTCTACAGTAAACGTAAATACGTTGTCCCACTCAGGAGCAAGCTCTGGTAAATAGGTAAATACACTTTCATTTTTTTCCCATCCCCAAGATTCCCAAGTAAACATATCGGCAAAAATACGCACATCGCCTACATACCAAGTTCCTTCTAAATCTGACTTAAATGGAGCTAAGTTTACGGTCCAGTCTAACGGTTTGTTTGCTCCAGACACCACAGTAATGGTAGTGCTACCTGTAGAAAAATCTAACGTAGTGCCCGCTTTGTTTTGTGTGGTAGCCCCATATGCAAGGTCGATGGATTTTACTTTTACCTTAGAAATGTCTTCTATGTTTTCTGTTTTGGCATAGATGGTGATTTCTGCAAGATCTCCTTCTCTTTTAATAACAGGAGTTCCTATTTGCCCTTCTATTAACAGGGCTTTGATATTGCGTTCTTTTTGCCAACTTTTCCCTTCAATATCACTTAGTGGATCTTCTGTACAAGCTACTACAACAGCTGCCAGTACAAACGTGTATAAAATTTTATATAATTTTTTCATGATGGTATTTTTAGTTGATGTTAGGGTTCAAATCAATCTCTCTTTGTGGAATAGGATAAAAAGCTACTGCTTCTGGCGACAAACCTGCAGCCTGTGTTACATTGGCTTGTACGGTATTGGTTCTACGCAAATCCCACAATCGGTCTCCCTCAAAAGCCAACTCTCTTTGACGTTCTTCGATAACCAATGCTCTAAAATCGGCTTTTGACAAACCTGCTAAATCGGGTAATGTACTTACACCTGCTCTGGATCTTACTTGGTTGTATTCTGCCAATCCATCCAAATCTGCTTTGGCTTCTGCATAGACCAACTGAATGTCTGAATATCGAATTAAAAAAGGTCTGGTACTTGTTTTGTCTCCCACAAATTCTGGATCTACGTACTTACGGGTAAATGGATAAATTAATGAACCATCTGAAGTTTTTGCCACCGAAACCGTATCTTGATTGTAAACCTCAGAAACTATCAAATCGGTTCTTCTTTTGTCTGTAGGCTCATAGCTATTGTACAAGTCTGAGGTGGTTTGAAATACACTCCAACCATCGTGTGTTTTTAACAAAGAATTGTCATTATTCTTTAAGTACACATTAGCTCCACTGATGTAAGGAATAAAATATTTAGACAATTTAGAGTAATCTCCTTCGGCTATACCAGAACGATCCATCGACAAAATAAAAATATGTTCAGGTCCGTTAGGTAGATTTACATCATATATGTTTTGCAAATCCGTATCATGTGCATATTCCGATTGATCGTTAATTACTGCTGCTGCATAGGTTGCTGCATTTGTATAAAGATCTTCAACACTTGCTGTGATACTATTGTATTTTGGCACACCGCTTTCTTTTGCCGATGCAGCATACAAATACACTTTGGCCAATAAGGCTTGAGCAGCCACTTTATCTGCTCTACCAACCACTCTATTAACTTCTAAATTTTCGATAGCCTTATTTAAATCATCAATTAAAAATGTATAGACTTCGTTCATGTCTATAGGTAAAGAAGCTGTAGTTTCATCCAACCGGTCTATTAAAGAGCTTTGCAAAGGAACCAAACCAAAAGCTTTTACAGCATTAAAGTGATTGTAGGCTCTTAAGAAATAAGCTTCTCCTAAAATTCTTTTTTCATCAGCCTCATTAAACCCTTTTCCAGGCACATTTTCTATCACGGCATTGGCACGATTGATTGCTATGTAAATAGATTTGTAGTAGTCTAGCAACAAATTGTTCTGTGAGCTTACTTCCCAGTTGGTGAATTGCTGTGCATCAGCTCCTTCATCTGGTTTTACAACACAATTGTCTGAAGCCAACTCGGCAAAATAATAACTCACTGGTGCATAACTTACCAAAGTAATAGCATCGTAAGCATACAGCACCGCAGCTTCTGCATCTGCTACCGTTTGGTAAAAGTTTTGATCTGAATAAAAACCAGTTGGTTCTACATCTAGGTCTTGACAAGAAACCACGCCTAAAGACAAGCTGATTCCTAATATGATATGTTTTATGTTTTTCATGGTAAATCTTTTAAGGTGTTAAACAAATACGAGGTACACAGAAAGATTAAAAAGTAAGCTCTAAACCTAAGGTCCAGTTTCTTAATCTTGGATAACCTCCCCAATAAATACCGTCTGTTCCCACTTCTGGATCGTATCCTTCAAAACTTGTTAGGGTAAACAAGTTGGTCGCATTTACAAATACACGACCT
The DNA here is from genome assembly GCF_000220525.1 of Ochrovirga pacifica. Taxonomy (GTDB): domain Bacteria; phylum Bacteroidota; class Bacteroidia; order Flavobacteriales; family Flavobacteriaceae; genus Ochrovirga; species Ochrovirga pacifica. Next base: position 99,968 of record NZ_AFPK01000074.1, read on the forward strand.
CGTTCTAAGCCTATGTTTTTAAACGAATTTATTTTGTATCCCACCGATAAGTTTTGCAAACGCAAGTAACTTCCGTCTTGTATAAACCAATCAGACATACGCAAATTACGTCCGTCTCTTAAGCTAGGATAGTTATTCGTTGGGTTGTCTAAAGTCCATCTTAACGGAGTGTTGCTTGGTTCACTAAATGCTTTGGTATTAAAAATATCTTGTCCAAAACTTCCGTTAAAAAATAATGATACGTCAAAGTTTTTGTAACGAGCATTTACATTCATACTTGCTTGAAAATCTGGGTTCGGATTTCCGATAATGGTACGGTCTTTTTCATCAATCACTCCGTCTTCATTTAAATCTACATACTTAAACTCGCCTGGTTGAGCCAAATCTCCGGTAAGACCAGCGGCTAAACCTTCTGCTTCGGATTGAATAATTCCATCCACTCGGTAACCGTAGTATACATTTACAGGTTGCCCAACGGCCAAAATATTCGGAATGGCTCTAAAGGCTTCTACATTACTTCCTGCAAACTCATATTTAAATCCAGCCAAAGCATCGGTATTTAAGCCAGAAGCTATGGCATTTCCTAGGCTAACAATTTTGTTTCTGTTTCTAGTAAACATCAAATTACCAGTCAGTCCCCAATCTTTTTTGTTAACAAGAACACCATCTACCGTAATTTCAATTCCTTGATTTTCTAGTTCACCATCGTTTACCCACATTCTATCGTACGAAGAAGAAGGAGATACCAACCGTTCACGTAACAAGTCAGTAGTATATTTGTTGTAGTAATCAAAGGTTACTTTTAATTTTCTTTTAAAGAAAGCCAAATCGACCCCTAGGTTGAATTGTGACGTGGTTTCCCATTTTAAATCTGGATTAGGAATACCACCCCATTCAAACTTACCTGTTTGTGCATCTTGTGCTACTGGATATCCTGGACCAATGGTGGTTTGAAAACTTCCGTTAACAAAATATTTGTCTTGTCCGTATCTACTATTAATCAAGTAAGGCGAAATAGCTTGATTTCCTGAAACACCATAACTAGAACGTACTTTTAACTCATCAAACACATTTAAATCATCAATAAACTTTTCTTTGTGTGCTTTCCAAGCCAGTGCTCCTGAAGGGAATGTTGCCCATTTGTTGTTGGCTCCAAATTTTGAAGATCCATCGGCACGCATTGTAAACGTAGCCAAATACTTACTATCAAAGCTATAATTTAAACGTCCTAACCAAGAATACATAATGGTTTCTGTTAGTCCATTTGCTACAGACTGTTGCTCTGGATTTCCTACGGATAAGTTTCCACTACCCAACGATTCATTAAAAAAGTCAACCGCTTTTAAGTCTGATGTTTTGGCCTCGTAAAACTGAGAAGAAAAACCTCCCATAGCAATAACATTGTGTTTTTCTGCAAAAGTCTGATCGTAGGTAACAAAGGTTTCAGAAATGGTTTCTGTACTTTCCCAATTATTAATTCCTGCAGATCCATTGTTAAATGTTCCGTCTTGTGTGTATAATTTTGGATTGTAATAGTTCGTAACCGAGTTTCCAAACTTGTGATTTAACTGTGTTCTTATTTTTAACACAGGCAACAGTTGTACATCTAAAAAAGCAGAGGAAATAAAATCTTTAAACTCGTTTTTATTGGTTCTATTTTCTGTTAACGCTATGGGATGAGAAAAATCTTGAATTCCCACCAAATTGTAAGTTCCCTGATCGTTGTATACTGGAAAAATGGGATTTCTCCAATAGGCCAAACCTCCGTTGTTATTTCTATTTCCTTTAGAATAGATAACATTGGTACCAACGGTAGCCTTGTCGTCAAAAATTTTATGAGCTACATTTAGGTTGATGTTTAACTTTTCAAAATCATCTTCTATATAAACTCCTTCATTAGTATAATAGGTAGCACTTAAACTAAACTGTGTTTTGTCGTTCTGGCTTCTAACAGCCAAATTGGTATTGTTAGAAATTGGATTGCGAAACACTAAGTCGTCCCAACGTACATTGGTTGACCAAGTACCATCTTTTAACTCGGCAACCGAAGGATAATAAACTCCATTAGGATCATTAGCTCCAATATACAAAGGTGTAAAACCACCATTCAAACGAGATTCATTACTCAACTCAGCCATCAATACTGGGTCACGCCACAAGTTTAACTCGGACGTAAAGCTAGAAAAGGTATTTTGTTGAGAAACGGTAACTTCTGTTTTTCCTTTTTCCCTTTTTTTGTGGTAATCATAATCACCCCATTAGCACCTCTAGATCCATAAATAGCAGATGCCGATGCATCTTTTAGCACCTCCATAGACTCGATGTCTTGAGGAGAAATTTGCTTTAAATCTCCAGCAGTACCAATAGGAAACCCATCTACCACTACCAAAGGATCGTTTCCTCCTCTTAGTGAGCTTCCACCTCGAATACGAATTGTAGCCCCAGCCCCAGGATCGTCTGACGAAGCAGTTACCTGAACACCGGCTACTTGCCCTTGTAACAAACCATCAACAGAGTTGGAAGGTTTTGCAGGTAAATCTTCCATTTTTACAGAAGCAACAGACCCTGTAAGATCACTTTTTTTAACCGAACCATATCCTACTACAACAACTTCATCTAACTGAGCAACATCTTCTTCTAATGTGATTTCAAAAATGCGTTGATCCCCTACGAGAATCGTTTTCTTTTTGTACCCGATAGACGAAACTTCTATAATTGCATTGGCATCTTTTACCTGCATTTCAAAATTTCCATCAAAATCGGAATTGGTTCCATTGCTTGTATTCTGTTCTAAAATAGTTACAATAGGCAAACCTAGTCCGTTCTGATCTTTAATTACACCTTTAATGGTAATTTGTCCCTTCATAGAGCTTGCTGTAAGCACTATAAGAAACAGCGACAAAAACCATGTTAATTTATTTATATTCATTCGTTAAGGTTTTTATGTTATTAGTATTTCAAAATTAGAGAACAACAAATCTTACAGATTCCTCTTTACTGCTCAATACTATGCATTTTTTGAATTATTACCGATAAAAAGAATAATTTTACAAAATAAGTTAATATTTTAACCGAATAATTACCATATTCATCTTTTTACCCATCAAAGATTACTACATACACAAACTAAAGTATTCCAACGATTTAAGAAGAAACTAAACCATGAAATCCATCAAAGAAATAACTCCAATTAAGTCTGATGATCCATTTGTTATACTAAAGCATCAGAATGCATTATTTGATTACCCGTTGCATTTTCATAACGAATATGAGCTGAATTTAATTACCAATTTTAAAGGAAAGCGTACTGTTGGTGATTCTGTAGAGGTGTGTGAACCTACGGATTTAACCTTATTAGGTCCTGAATTGAAGCATTTATGGAAATCTGAAGAACTTATCAGTCATGCCAACGTGGTAACCATTCAGTTTCAAGAGCATTTTTTACATTCAAAAATAATGAGTTACTCCGTTTCTAAAGACATTAAAAAACTATTGGAATTGTCTAAACGTGGAATTTCATTTTCAAATCCTACCAAAAGTATTGTCATCAATTTAATCGCATCTATTGATAACAACAAAAACTTTAAAGACTTTTTAACCTTTTTAGAAATTTTACATCTCTTATCAACTTCTAAAGACATGAAGGTTTTAAGCAGTCCTCCTAGCGCAAATTATAGCGAACAACGAGAAAGCAGAAGAATTTCTTTAATTACCAACTACATTAAAAACCATTATCAAGAAGAAATTAAACTGGCCAAGGTAGCTCAGATGGTCAACATGTCCGAGTCGGCATTTAGTCATTATTTTAAAAAACGTACCAGCCAAAGTTTTACAAGTTACTTACAAGAATACAGGTTGGGAGTTGTTACCAAATTGTTGACAGAAACAAATATGCCCATCAGTGAAATTTCGTTTGCAGCTGGTTTTAATTCACTTTCTAATTTTAATAGGGCTTTTAAGAAAAAACACAGCATGTCTCCCAAAGAGTTCAAGAGTAATTTTATATCAAAATAGTTTTTTATAAATCCAATTCTTTTGCAATTGTTGATCCCATATGTTGGTAGCCAATGGCATTGGGATGAATAGGGTCCTTGCCATAACAATCAGCAGATTTATTTTTTAAAGCAGCATACATATCTATTTTTTTTACGATAGATGGATGTTGTATTTGCAACACAATATCTCTAAAAACCTGTATCACCTCTTCATCGTACTTTTCGTATGGATTTCTCCAAGAATAATGATCCGACGGTTCTCTTTTCCAACCATTTTGTTTTGCTACTTCCAAACTGAAAGGCGGAGGTGTCATTAAAATTACTTTGATATTTTCCTGTTCCATTCTATCCAAAAAACGGGTCAATCCATTTTGGTATTTCTCAAACAACTCTTTGGATGGAACTCCAGAATTCCCACAGTTTATTCCGTAACAAAAAGTAGCAATATCTGGTTTTTGTTTTGCTTTGGTTAAGTTAGCATCCAAACGATCAAACAAATAAGGACGTTTTCTTTTGTACTCAACTTCGTATTGTTTCTCTGTAAGTCCTGTAATAGTTTCCGCTCCTCTACCCCAATTCAGAAAAGTGAGATTTAAGTCAGGATGATTTGTATCTACATATTGTTGTAAAAACTCTACATACCCCTTTTTCTTTCCATGAGTCGTGCTATCCCCAATACAAGCTATTACTTGATTTTTAGTCAGCTTAAACTCTTCTTTAGACTCACAACTATTAAAAACGGTTGCCATCAATAACAACCAAAAAAATCTTTTGAATTGTTTCATAAATTATAATAGAATATCTCTTAATTTCACATTGGCTTCTTCTAAAAACGGAAGCGCTACAATTTCTAAATCGATATCTGAAATAGCAGCTCTTTGCTTTTCAGTAAACAAGTTGTAAGCAGTTTGTAAAATCACCAAACGACCATCTTCCAATAGTTTTGCGTTGAATGCATTTTGTTCCACTTGTTCTTTGGTGAATGCAATCAATTCAACACCACTATTTTTTAACAAGCCAATCAGCTGTTTTTTTAACTTTTTATCTTTGATATAATCCAGACACATCAATAATTTATTTCCGACAAATAAAGCAATATCACTTGTAAAAACTCCTTTCAGCAAATCAAAAGAAAAAGGATTGAGTTCAAAATCCTCACAGTATTCTTCAAACAAAGATTCATCTGTATTTTCATTTACTCCACAAATTCCTAATTCAACTTTGTGATTCACTACCAAACTGCTACTCCCATAAAAATACACTTCTTCTTCAGCTGCTTCGGTATAATCCATTACCTCTTTATCTTCAACCTCTAAAACACTATCCAACGTTTCATAAAAACGTTCTATATCTTTTACTGAAGACACGGCAATGGTATTCTCATTTTTTAAAAATAAATCTGAAAGAGAAACTGGAATGGTTGTTTTTAGAATAGAAAAATCTTGTAATTCGGAAAGAATATTAAAATCTGATTGCACCAATTCTTTTTGAGCATTGGGCAAATACTTTTTCTGGGTAGTAAATTCCCAATTTCTAAAATCTAGTAATATCATTTTTAGTATTGTGTAGAGTCTAAAGTAGTGAAATTTTAAATGTAAAATTGCTACTTTAAAAGGATAGATAAATCAAAAAGACTAACAATATACAGAAGAGTAAACCTATAAAGTGATTT
>NZ_AFPK01000073.1 GCF_000220525.1 Ochrovirga pacifica
AGTCTTTATTTAACGGTCAATACTACATAATCACTAAAACGTCCATCAACAGTAGTTGCCCAAATTTTTACCTTTCCTTTGTTTAGTGCAATTACTTTTCCATCTTTATTAACTTTAGCAATGTTTAAATTGGTAGATTTCCAATGGAGTTTGTTTTTTTTGTAATTTGCATTTACAATATCTGCTTTTAGATTTGTTTTTTCGCCGACTGTCAGATTTATCACAGGCATACGTACTTTAACCACCTGAACGGAGTCTCCATTTTTTAATTTCCCTTTATAAAAACCTCCTCCTTTAGTTGCTAACCATAGTTCTGATGGGTTGTGTAAGTCAAATTTTACATCTTCTATCTGATGAGGTATTACAATACTTTTATTGATTTTTTCCCATGTCTGCCCCCTATTTTTACTTAAATAAATCCCTGGATTTTTAGACAAAAATTTTGTTGTTACGACCATCAAATTGGCATCAAAAGGAGAAATAGCAAAACATTCTGTTTCTGGAGCTTTAAAAATCTGTTCCCAGTGCTTTCCATAATTATCAGAATACCAAACACCTGCACCTCCACCTCTATAACCAGTGGTAA
>NZ_AFPK01000072.1 GCF_000220525.1 Ochrovirga pacifica
TCAGAAAGATGCCTCTCCAACACACCATCAGGTATTAATCTCAGTTTCCCAAGGCTATCCCTATGTTTAAGGTAGGTTCTATACGCGTTACGCACCCGTGCGCCGGTCGTCGGCAGATTGCAAGCAACCCCCGCTACCCCTCGACTTGCATGTGTTAGGCCTGCCGCTAGCGTTCATCCTGAGCCAGGATCAAACTCTTCATCGTTATGTTTTTATATTATATCGATGTCAAAAAATCTATGGCGATACCGAAAAAAATTCAGTACCCATCCATGCGATCTACTCTTTAATTCGCGCTGTCAATTTCAAATTTCTCAATGAACTTCGCTACCTCAGTAGCGTTTGTTTTTCCCGCCTCAGCGGGGCTGCAAATGTAAGAATCTTTTTTCATTCCAAACAAACTTTTTTGAAAGTTTTTTAAAAGAAATTTTAAGCTCGAAATACTCGTTTTTAAAAAACAGCTTTGCTACTCTTCTCCCTGACCATCCGTCACTTAAACTCTTACCCTTACAATGAACTTTTGCTCTCTCAGTAAGTATGCCTTACTGCGTTTGCGGGTGCAAAGATACACAAGAATCTTAATTAAACAAGCAAAAAACTGTAAAAAATCAGAAAAAATATTTAACTACCTTAAAACAAGGTTTTTACTAATTAAACAAAAGTAATATTTAACGTTGTGAGGCAAAAAACAAACAAAATCTTTTCCTGTTTTGAAGAAACAAAACGGAACGGTAATGTAATCTAAAAAGTATTTTATGGATCAGAACCTAATTTAATCGTTCTACTTGGAAGTACTACCTTGAATTGCTCCTACGGATTTTGATATTTTAGAAACATTACTCAAATTGATATTTCCTGTGATATGAATTAACATATTGTCTTCTCCTCCACCCAACATTAAAAATTCAACTATCTTTCCATCCTTTTTCTTAACCATCATTTTTAATTGTTGGTCTTTTTCTTTAATAGACATTAGCGTAGTATACCCTTCAAAAGAAAATTGTCCCTCTATCTCTTTGAAAAAGTTTAATGACTTATTTAATTCCCCATCCTCTACCGTTAAGATTCTAATTGACTTTAATCCGTCTAAAGCTTTTTTAACATCTTTATCTACATCCTTTTTACTTTCCTTATCCATAAATAACGTAAGCATGTCCTGAGAAATTAAAACTGTAGAAAAGCCATCCTTGTCAGCATACTTATTAAATAGTTTATCTAAACTATCTTGTTGTGCTGTAGCTGTACTTATAGTAAATAGTGTTATGATTACTATATATATTGTTTTCATTATCTATTCTTTTAAATGAGTATCTATTCTATCTAAATAACTTAATGGACTTAAATGCTGTTCCATTTTATCTAATCTTGAAATTTTTCCCAATTCTGAATTCATCACTTTAGATACATAAAATAAAGTTTCTTTGGTAGTATTATAAGCCTCTTGCTCTTTATTAAAGATTTCAGCCAATATTAACGTTTCTTTCTCAGGCTGCTTATAAAACATCATAAACAACAACCAACTTGCAGCTATTGTTGTTGGAATCCATAATAGTTTTCTTATTTTGACTTTTTTATCAGACTGTTCACTAATTACACTTATAGTATCTGTTTCTAAAGAAGAAGGTACCACTAACTCCTCCTCTTGCTGGTTATAAGAAGAAAACATTTCTTTTTCTAGCTCGAATTTTGAATCATCAGGCAAAGTCAACAAAAGCTCTTTCAGCTTTTTCTCCTCCTCTAAAGAAGTTTCTCCTAGATAATACTTTTCTAGTAAAGACTCTATTTTTTCATTACAATCCATAACTATATATTTTCTTTAATTCTTCTCTTACTTTTTTTCTAGCAATAGATAGTGAAACCCTTATAGTATTCTGAGGCAAATCTAAAGCTTTAGATATTTCATCAAAACTAAACCCATCAACATCTCTTAGCTGTATTACTAACCTTTGCTTCTCTGGTAATGTCGCTATCACTTTTTTAACCAACATTACTTTTTCTGAAGATTCGTGATACTGCTCCGTTATTTTATGATGCTGTTGAACTTCGGTCTGCGTTTTCTGTAACCTTATCTTATCTAAACAAGCGTTTTTGGTTATTCTTATAACGTAAGCCTCTTTATTAAGAATTGTTTTCAGCTTATTCTTATCCTCCCATAACTTACAGTATACGGTTTGAACTATATCTTTAGCCAAATCCACATCATTTAGCAACCTATAAGAAAGCCTGTACATCTTTTCATTTAAAGGAAGTAACTCTTTTATAAATTGCTTTTTTGTCATTTGATCTATTTGCTAGTAGCTACAGAACTGCTGTTTATTTTTAAACCTTCTAGAACTTTCCCAAAGTTTCCAAAGTTTAAATCTCCTTCAATATAAACCATTGTATTCTCATCTCCACCTGTAATAATTAAAAACTCTGGTTTTCCTTTGTTCTTTTTCTTTTTAGCTATCAATACCTGAGTATCTTCTCCTTCTACATTTATTAGTTTGTCATATTTCTTTAAGCTTAGCTTAGAAACTACTTCTTTATAGAAATTCAACCCTTTATTTAATTTATCATCCTCGACAGTTAAAACTTTTATATTTCCGATGTTCATATTCTTTACATCTTTATCATCAGAAAAAGCCTGAATCATATCCCCTGAAACATTCACTGTAGTAAAACCGTCTTTGTCAGCATATTTCTCGAAAATTTTATCAAAACTTTTATTTTGAGCAAATCCAAAGGTTGTAAATAAAATAAAGATTGAAATGTTTAATACGTTTTTCATAATTACTAATTTTTAATGGTTGTTTATATCTAGAAGACGAACAACTATTCATTTTGTTAAATCAGAAAGTCACTTTTTTTCAAAAAAACAAATTACCCCTATAAATCCCAGAAGTTTGGTACATAAAAAAACAGAGTTTATAATGATATAAACTCTGTTTGGAAATATTTCAGTTCTATTTAGTGCTAAAATTTTATTCTTGTTTAATAATCTTGACAACCTTAGGCTCTCCGTAATTTATTTTCACAAAATAAACTCCATAGGCAAACTGTGATAAATCAATATCTATCTGATTCTTGGTATACATCTTTCTAAGCAACAATGTAGACTGCATATTGTACACCTCTACTCCAACTTGATCTACACTAGAATCGGGTAAAGAAATCGTAATATTTCCTTTGGTAATGGTTGGGTAAACAACTACCCTATCTGTTAACAATACTCTTTTATTTAATTCTCCTTCACAATCTTTATCTGAAATAACATTTACAGAGTCTCCATGATTGGCATTCACAACAAATGAAGAAGCTTCTGTTTGAAGTACTTCTTTGTTATTTACTAATACGTGATAAGGTTTTGTACCACCATCAACATTAAATTCAACAAGTCCATTAGAAGCTACTTTTGCACTACCAGAAACTACGACACTTTTAGGAACTATAACCTCAAAGCAACTATCATCAGCTAATTCTGGTGCTGTTATACAGAAAGTGTATGTTTTTGGTTCTAAATCAGAGATTTCTAATTCATTGGTAAACGAGTAATCTTCACCATTTATAGTTACACGATAAGACAAAGGCTCTTTAGCAGTTATTTTAATTTTTCCATTGTTAGCATCTGGACAAAACTCACCTGTTGTTTGAATAGAAATATTATCATTTCCATAGTCTAGTTTGTCTAAACCAAAGAATGAATTGATTGTTAAATCAGATCCTGCATTTAGCACTCTATTTCTTAACTCAGGAGTATTCCCTTCCAAAGCTCCTAAAGCCGGACTTGAAGAAGTTGTGATATTGGGTATTATAGTTCCTCCACTATTAAAAGGTGAATCTGACCTTAGCCTAAAGTCTCCATTAGTGACATCTTCAAAATGAGCATTTGCATTAGAAATTGCTTGATTGGTTTTTACTGTAATTTGATAATTTAAAGGTGATTGTGCAGCTTTTTGAGCAAATACAGAAAGATCAGGCTCATCAATATTAGAAACTGAATTAATTTTACCTTGCATATAAAGGTTATTTGTCATCTCCAAATTTTCAGTTAACCCTGTTTCTGTTCGATGCCAAAAAGTTAAAAACTTATCATAATTCCAAAAGGTATTGTTGTAATAACCCATTTTAATATCAATCAACTTATCTCGTGGTCCTAAGTATAACATCTTACCATCACTCTGCGGATTATTAGAAGCCCCTCTTTTACTTTTGTAATTATCTCCTTTTATATTATAAGCTAGATTATGGTGAACCGTATAATTGTGTACATCTTCTAAATAAAATGCTACCACTGTTTGCCTTTTATAACCAGGAGTGGTGTCATAAGCAGGAATTCCAACCAGATCATGAACTTTATTATAAGCTATTTCAGTTCCTTGCATATCAAGTCCTTTAGGCCCTGGTTTGCCCGTACTTGTAAACATAATAGCACCTGCATCTTCTCCCATAGCCATGGCTTCTGCAAAATCATTATCTGTAATTTTTGCGTAAACCGATTCTGTGGTTCGAATATGAAACCTAGATGCTTTTCCTAATGTATTGTTTGTAATGGTGCTATTTTTTCCATTGTTCCAAACAGCAACCATAAATTGTCCCATCCAACCAATTTGTTCAATTGTACAATTATTAATTATTGTGTTTTCGCAATTGTCATCAATAATAATTCCGCCTGTCCACGTGTGTGCTATATAACAACTATCAAAAGTGGTATTATCAGCATTATCTAATACAATTCCTTCTTTTAATACTCCATAAGTTCTTCGGTACTTGTAAGGGTATAAATAGGTAAACGTACAATTTTGTGCTCTAAAATTTCTTGCATTTTTAATTTGAACAGCCGATGCTTGTATGTGAATATTTTTTACAGTAACATCGTTCGCACCAACTAACAATCCAAATTCTCTTTTTTTTACTTCGATGGTTTTATTTGCTAACGTTCCTCCAATGGGTTTGTAATACAATGTGTTTTCTGATTTTTTAAAAAACCACTCTCCTTCTATATCTAAAACAGACAAATCCATAATGTATCCAAATCCTTCGGGCTGTGTGTATGCATCTGTTTTTCCCCAGGAATTTCCTTGAGTATTTTTTGCCTTAAACGTTACCAATCTATTTCCTGCTCTGGTAACCTGTCCTCCATCTTGAGAATACGAAAAGATATTGTTTCTTAACTTCCCTATAAATCCACGGATGATGGCTTCGTCTGTAAATGCTACATTCGGAATTTCTGGAATTCCTTCATGACTAGAAAACGTAACTTGTCCTGTTTGATCAGTTCCTGCAGGTTTGCTAGCATTTAATAAAATTGCAAAACCACTTTGTGGATTGGTAGGACTCATCATTTCACTATGCTTACCAACCATATATTTTTTAACAGAAGTGGTATTGTTTGGATACCTTGCTATTTGCTGCAATACACCATTAACAAATAATTGAGTAAAATCTGTTTCTACATCGTTTTTATTCAGTGTGGTTTTATAAACTCCTGCCCTTTGCGAATCTGCCTGCCAACTAGAACCAGGAATAAGATCGGTTCCTGTTATGAACACTTTTTCTTGCTCAAAAGGAAGTAAGGTTACGTTACTAATATTTATAGTAACTGTTTCTCTATACACACCTTGATGTATTACAATTATATCTCCAGAATGTACCAAATCATTACTAAAAACATAAGAGATGGTGAGATAAGGAGCGGATTTATTTCCTCTTCCATTAAGAGCATCTACTCCATTTTTGGCCACATGTATCTCTGCAGAAAAACATGTAGAGCCATAAAAAAGTAATGCCCAAAAAACATTCTTTATTGAGCTATTTTTTTGAAACTGGCCAAATATCTTCATTTTATTATTTTTTGATTTCATCAAATTTACTGATAACCTTTGCATAGACCTAAAAACAAAAACTTATGAAAACACAACAAATACATCAATTAAAGTAAAAATTAGCAAAACAACTTTACAAAAACTTTATTTTTCTTTTGATGAAATAAATTATAAAAACCAGAAGTGCTAAAACTTCTGGTTTTTCTATTTATAGTTTTCGTTACGATTATTTAATTAATTTTTTTACGATGCTTCCTTCATCATGCTGAATGGTTAAAAAATAAATTCCTGATGCAAAATTACTTGTATTCAAATTTATATTTTTTGCCGTAGTTTGTTCAGAAAATACTTGCAAGCCATGGGTGTTGTATATGCTTAACGTAACTGCTCCTTTTATATCCTTGCTTAACAAAATAGTCAACGAGTTTTTAAAAGGGTTAGGACTAACCAAAGTCGTAGTTGAATTTTGGGACAGCAGCTCTGGTTGACTTTTTATTGGATTTGCAGCACTATTAAAAGAACTTGCATCTAAATTAGACCCTGCATTAAACACTCTTTCTTTCCACCAATTGGTATCTCCTTCCCAAGCTCCTATAGTTGGATTTGCTTCTCTAGTAATACCTGAAATCACTAAACCTCCAGAGTTGTAAGACGAACCAGATTTTAATCTAAAGTTTCCATTGCTTGCATCTACATAATGATCGCTTGCTGTGTTTACTGTTTTGTTTTTTCCAGTAGTAATGTTATAGTTTAGGGGTGCGCTGGCTACTTCTTGAGAAAATGTAAACAAGCTTTCTTCTTCTACACTATTATCACCAGCACTTACAATAGATGGTTTTCCTTGCATTAAAATGTTGTTTTTAAATTCTAAGTCATTAACACCTCCACCATCATGCTGCCAAAATGTTAAAAAGTAATCGTAGTTCCAACATGTATTGTTGTAATAATCCATCTTTCTAGTTAAGTTTCTATTTCTTGGCCCAAGGTACATAACATCTCCTTTGCTTTGTGTTTCGATAGGAGTAACTCCATCACTCTTAAGTCTTTTACTAGTATATGTATCTCCTTTAATATTGTATATTAAATTATGATGTACTGTATAATTATCTACATCTTCTAAATACAAACCAACTACTTTTTGCCTGTTGTAATTTGGATTGGTATCATATGCAGGAATTCCATGAATGTCGTGAATTTTATTCCAAGCAATTAAAGTTCCGTTCATGTTTAGCTGTGCTGTTTTTCCTGTGCTTGTAAACATAATAGAACCTGCATCTTCTCCCATAGACATCGCTCCATAAAAATCATTGTCTGTAATTTTCATGTATACCGATTCTGTAGTTCTGATGTGAAAACGAGATGCTTTTCCAAACGTATTGTTTGTAACCGTGGTATTGTTTCCATTGTTTAATAGTGCTACAGTAAACTGTCCCATCCAACCTATATCTTCTATAATTGAATTGTTAATTGTGGTATTGCTTGAATCGTCCTCTACGATAATTCCACTTCCCCAAGTGTGTCCGATGTAACAGTTTTCAAAGGTAGTGTTGTCCGCATTGTCTAGCATAATTCCTTCTTTTAGCACACCATAAGATCTACGATAGTGAAATGGAAACAAATAAGTAAATGTACAATTGCTTGCGGTTAAGTAATTGGCATTTTTTACTTCCATTGTTGCTGCTTTTATATGTAGGTTTTCTAAACGAACATTGTTGGCTTGAATTTTAAAAGCAAATTTTCTTCTTTTTACCTCAAAGTTTTTTCCGTTTACCGTTCCTCCTTCGGGCTTGTAGTATAGTTTATTTTCTGTTTGTTTGTAAAACCACTCTCCTTCTATGTCTAAAACAGACAAATCCATCACGTACCCAAACCCTTCTGGAGCAGTATAAGCATCCGAAGCTGCCCAAGAGTTTCCTTGTGTGCTAAAAGATTTAAACGTTACCATTCTATCATTGTTACCGCTTGCTCTTGTTACTTGACCTCCGTCTTGAGAATAAGAGAAAATATTATTTCTCAATTTTCCTATAAACCCTCTCAATACTGCCTCGTTTGTAAATGTTACATTAGGAAGTTTTGGAGTTCCATCATGCCAAGAAAAAGTTACTTGACTTGTTGCGTTTGCTCCTGAAGGTTTGCTAGCATTTAACAATACTGCAAAACCTGTTTTTTGATCTAATGGATTCATCATTTCCCTGTTAGTTCCCGAAACATAGTTTTTATAGGGAGACGTATTGTTGGGAAATCTAGCTATTTGTTGATGAACTCCATCCACAAAAAGTTGTGTAAAATCGGTTTCAACGTCACTTTTGTTTAAGGTCATTTCAAAAATTCCATCTCCATCGTTATCATTCCAGCTACTCGCCCCATACCAATTGGCTCCAGAAATAACAACATTGTCATTTTCATTGGCTTTAATAGTTACATTGGCTACGTTTACAGTAACAGTTTCTCTGTACACCCCTTCATGTACAATGATTACATCTCCAGAACTTATTAGATTGTTGGTGCTACTGTCATTATTAAAAATGTAGCTAATTGTTTTATAAGGAGCTGATGAAGCACCTCTTCCCGACAAGGCATTGGTTCCGTTTTTGGCTACATGAATTTCTTTTGCAAATAATGGCAGGCAAAAAATGAGTCCCATAACAGCTGTCCACTTTTTGAGTACTAAATGTTTCATTTTTATTATAGTTTTTAAGTTAGTATTTCTAAACTATAACTTTGTACTCTTAATTAAAGACAATTATGGTTAATCCCTATATGTTTATTTTTTCTCTAGTTGTCATCTTTTGATAATCCTAAGCTTTTGAAAGACATATCTAGTTTCCTTTTTCAGAAAATAAAGTAGTTGTATAGTCTAAAAACTAAAAAAATCAACAAAAAACAACTTAAAAAAAATAGAATCAGCGATTAAAGAGCTAAAAAAATTAATATATAGTAATTTTTTTAGCTTATTGTCAATACATATTCTGTATTTCTTTTGTGATGAAATACCCAAAAAATTGTGCATAAAAAAACGTCAACCATAAATGATTGACGTTTTTTAATTGTTTAGAAACTAAGTTCTATTGGTATTTACACAAGTATGAAGTTTGTTCTACTACTTTTACTTGGAATTTTTCGTTAGCTTCTATTTGGTAAGCTTCCCCCGCTTTGTAAGTTACCCATTCTATAGATCCTGGCAATTTAACTGTCATTTCTCCTTCTATTACATTCATTGTTTCATGCAAAGCTGTTGAAAATTCGTATTCACCTGGTTCCATAACTCCTAAAGTAGATTTTCCATCGTTAGCGTATCCTAGTGATTTAACGTTACCGTTAAAGTATTCATTTGCTATAATCATTTATTTCTTTTTTAAGTTCAGCTACAAAAGTATTGAAAATATAAGGATTTCACCAATTATTAGCCCTAGTTCCTCTTTTGCCAAACACGAATATAATCAATTTCAAAATCCATATATCCTCCTTGCTTCTGAGATTTGGTTCCATTTAATGTCAACTCTTCTTTACTTTCAGGCATTCCATTCCACGAAAATATTTCCATATCTAGCCAAAGATGAATAGGATTGGTAGCTACATACCCATTGTAATCATCGGCTACTTTTCTGTTTTTCTTTGCCCACTGGGTAGCTTGTTCTGCTGTTACTGATGAAAATAATTTCCCATCAATGTAATATTTAATTCCTTTCTCATTCCACTCAATCCCATAAATATGAAAATCATCAGCTCCACGGAAGCCCATATCTTTTTTCTCGGTATAAGAAGGTTTTCCTCTTAGATTTTTCCAGTCTCTTATAGACCACCAAAGTTGTCTATCCAAATGTTCTTTTCCTTTATCTCTACCATCTCCAAACATTTCAAAAAAATCGAACTCTATGTTTTTCCCCATAGACCAAAACCCACTGGTAATTTCGGCATCTATGGCTTTGCTTCTTATTTCTATGTATCCATATTTAAATGCTTTTCTGTTGATAAAACACGCTGTGGTTATATTTTCATAAGGTAAAGGATCTCCAAACACAGGCTTTCTGATTTCATCACTAAAAGGAAAATCGGGTTCCCAACGAGCTTCTAGTTTTAAGATCCCGTCTTCTAAACGGTAGTTACGCCCCGAAAATTGAGAAGGAGCCCTACCTTTCCATACTTTTTTATTAGGTTTGTCTGGATGTTTGTAAAAAGGCTTTCCGGTGTCATCAAATTTCCCTACAATATACCATCGGTCTTCATCTATTTCTTTAGCATTAAACTCATCACTAACTTCTTTATTATATTCCCATTTTTTCGTATTATCAGGATCTGATGTTGGTAAATGTTGTGCATTTAGCGTGGATAATGCACAAACAACAACCATTAACAAACAACTAGTTTTACATTTCATTTTTATTGATTTTTATTTCTGTTTTGTTCAATTTCTATCTTTATAGCTTTAGAAACAATAGTTCCGTTTTTATTTTTTGCTACAATTGTTACCTCCGATGGTGTTTTAGTAGCCTGAATGGCTAGCAAACATTGACCAAAATTAGTAGCAACAGTTTTGTTTTTAAAGTTTGTTATTTTGGTGCTATCTCCGCAATCTGTTCCTAAAAAACGGTGTGCTCCTGTAATTTCAAATGTAATTTCATCTTCTTGATATTTTACTGAATTTCCTTTTTTATCTACCAATTGTGCAACCAAATGAACAACATCTGTATTGTTAGCTCTAATTTTAGTCTTGTCTGGGTTTAGTACAATTCCTTTTACCACACCAACTGTTTTTAACTCAACTTGAGTCCTTTTTCCGTTTTTGCTTCCTTTAGCCAACAACCTTCCATTTTTGTATGTTGTAGCCCATTTATACGTATAGTCCTCTTGATTTTTTAAGTATTGCTTCCCCAATGATTTTCCATCCTGAAATAGTTCTACCCAATCGCAATTAGAATATACTTCTACAATAGTATGTGTACCTTTTTTGTAATTCCAATAAGGATTTACTTTTTGCCACTCTCTAGGTGCTAGTTCCCAATAACCTTTTTTCTTTTCAACAACTTTTCCTGATGTTGTTTTCTTGTAGATAGATTTATCTTCGGTTTGAGTATACATACTTATCACGGGAATATCGTCTCTCCACAATGCTTTGAACATGTAATAAGAACCTCTTGGAAAACCTGCCAAATCTAGAGGGCCATGAGTAGTTGCTTTTTCGGGCCAATTGTTAGCTCTTTTTTCTCCCATATAATCTACTCCTGTCCATAAAAACAATCCTGGAATAAAATCACGTTCTAACACCGCTTTCCACTCGTACCAACGAGGAACATTTTCGGTTCCCATCATGGCTTTGTTGGGATACGTTTTTTTAAAATAATCATATTTGTGAGGTTTGTAACTATAACCAACAACATCTAACACATCGGTATATCCTGTTTCAAAACTAGAAGTAGGAAGAATACAATTTGCTGTAACAGGTCGGGTAGTGTCCATTTCTCTTGTCCAATCTGCCAATTTCTTTGCAGTTGTACCTATATTAAACGTTTGTTCTGGAAAATTTTTCCAAAATTGTCGTACCTGTTCTGGTGTATGTGGTGGAACATTGGTTCGCCACAGAGTCCAGTCTATTTTATCGTCTTTATTAGTTTCTTTAAAAATTCCTGTTGCTCCTCTGTTTCCAGGATACGTCCATTCAATCTCATTCCCTATACTCCATTGAAAAATACTTGGATGGTTGCGACTAGATTTTACCGTGTTTTTTAAATCTTTTTCAGCCCACAATTGAAAATGTTCCGAATGCCCACGTGTAATATAATCTATCTCTTTGTCATGCATATTATAGCGCTTGTCTTTCGGCAAATCCCACTCGTCATAAAATTCATTCTGCACTAAAATCCCTAGTTCATCACACAAATCCAAAAATTCGTCCGATGCTGGATTATGGGCAGTTCTGATAGCATTGGTTCCTCCTTCTTTCAACAGCTGTAATCTTCTTTTCCAAACATCTTTAGGAACAGCAGCACCCACCATTCCTGCATCGTGATGCAAACAAACTCCTTTTATTTTTCTATTTTTTCCATTCAGGTAAAAACCTTTGTCTTTATCAAAATGGATGCTACGTATTCCAAAGCGAGTTGTTCTTGCTTTTGTTATTTTTTTATCAAAATGAATGGATGTTTTTGCTTTGTATAAAAATGGAGCATCTACGTCCCACAATTTAGGATTTTGGATATTGATAAACTGACGTACTTTTTTTTGTTGATTAGATGATAGCTCAAATTTATTCTCTATAATCTCTACAACATTGTCCTTGTCATCAATAATTTGAGTGAGCAATGTTCCTTTTTTGGTAGACTTATACTCATTTTTGATTTCTATTTCTAACTGAATTGTTGCTAATTTTTCATCTACTTTTGGAGTAGTTACAAAAGTACCCCAAACAGGTATATGCAATTTATCTGTAACAACCATTTGCACATTTCTGTAAATACCTGAACCCGTATACCATCTAGAATCTGCATAACGGCTGTGATCTACTCTTACAGACAATCTGTTTTTTTGACCTTTAGGTGCTAGTAAATCTGTTAAATCGTAAAAAATGGGTGCATAACCAAAAGGATGATTTCCGATACGCATTACGTTGATCCAAAACTCAGCATTGTTGTACACTCCATCAAACAAAATAAAGCACTTCTGGTTTTTATCAATACTTGTCTCAAAAATTTTACTATACCATCCAATTCCTCCAGGCATAAATCCTGTAGCACCTTCTAAGTTTTTAGAAAAGTCCATTTCTATAGACCAATCATGTGGCAAATCTAACTTTCTCCAGCTTGATGGTTCATAGGTAGTAAGTGGATAATTTTTACTATCTGATAAGGTAAAGTACCAATCATCATTAAAACTTGTTGTTCCTAACTTTTGTGCTTGTAATAAATAGTGATTGGTTGTAAGTAGTACAACTAACAAAATCGTTTTGAGAGTTAAAAAAAAGTGTTTCATCAATATACGAATTAATCTATCAAATATTTACTAGTTATAATTCGTGTAAACTTACAATACAACACTATTCAATCCTATTTATGGACAATAACTGAATTTGAATAGTCAATGGAGTACTTTTAAAAAAAGTATAAAAAAAAACTAGGTTTCTAAAAAATATAGAAACCTAGTTTTGTGTATATCGCTTACCGTTTACTTAAGACTCTTGTTCTCCTGGTTTTAACGGTACTGTTTGCATAATGTAATCTTCTCCGAAAATGTATTCTCCGTTTTCATCTACTTTGCTGTAGTCATATGGCCAACGGTACACTTCTGGTATTTCACCTGGCCAGTTTCCATGTACGTGTTCTACTGGTGTTGTCCACTCTAAAGTAGTAGCTCTCCATGGGTTTTGAGATGCTTTTTTTCCTTTGTAAATACTCATAAAGAAGTTTACTAAGAAAACAATTTGTGCAGCTCCACCAATCAACGCAAAAACAGTCATTACTTGGTTTACGTTTGCTAAATCATCAAATAACGGGAAGTTTGTGTTGGTGTAATATCTACGTGGTAATCCTGCCAATCCGATAAAGTGCATTGGGAAGAAAACTCCATAAGCTGCTACTGCAGTAATCCAGAAGTGAACATATCCTAAAGTTTTGTTCATCATTCTTCCATACATTTTAGGGAACCAGTGGTAAATACCAGCATACATTCCGTAGATAGCAGATACTCCCATTACTAAGTGGAAGTGAGCCACTACAAAGTAAGTATCGTGTACATTAATATCCAAAGCAGAATCTCCTAATACAATTCCTGTTAATCCTCCTGTAATAAAGGTAGAAACCAAACCAATAGAAAACAGCATTGCAGGGTTAAATTGCAAGTTTCCTTTCCATAAAGTAGTTATATAGTTAAATGCCTTTACTGCTGATGGAATTGCAATTAACAAAGTGGTAAAGGTAAACACAGACCCTAAGAATGGATTCATTCCTGATATAAACATGTGGTGTCCCCATACAATTGTTGATAAAAACGCAATGGCCATAATAGAACCAATCATAGCACGGTATCCAAAGATAGGTTTACGTGAGTTGGTTGATATAATTTCTGAAGTTAATCCTAAAGCAGGTAACAATACAATGTATACCTCTGGGTGACCTAAGAACCAAAATAAATGTTCAAACAATACTGGTGAACCTCCTTGGTAGTTCAACACCTCTCCTCCGATAAAAATATCAGATAAATAGAACGAAGTACCAAAACTTCTATCAAAAATTAACAACAATGCTGCTGATAACAATACTGGGAAAGAAACTACACCAATAATAGCTGTAATGAACAATGCCCACATGGTTAACGGCAATCTTGTCATTTTCATTCCCTTTGTTCTTAAGTTAAAAATGGTTACAATATAGTTTAATGAACCTATTAAAGATTGTGCAATAAATAAAGCCATAGAAACCAACCATAATGTCATACCCAAACCAGAACCTGGAATTGCTTGTGGCAATGCAGATAAAGGAGGATAAATAGTCCATCCTGCTGATGCTGGTCCTGCTTCTACAAATAAAGATACAACCATAATGATACAAGAAATGAAGAACAACCAGTAAGATAAGCAGTTCATAAATCCTGATGCCATGTCACGTGCACCAATTTGTAACGGAATTAATAAGTTAGAGAAAGTACCACTTAATCCTGCTGTTAATACAAAGAAAACCATAATGGTACCGTGAATAGTTACCAAAGCTAAGTAAATATCCGGTTTCATTACCCCTGCTTCAGACTGAAAACGTTCAGGTAAAAATGCTTCTATAATAGAGAATGATTGCTCTGGCCATGCTATTTGTAATCTAAATAACAAAGACATTAATACTCCTATCACCCCCATGATCATACCAGTTACTAAAAACTGCTTTGAAATCATTTTGTGATCAAAACTAAAAATGTATTTAGTTACGAAAGTTTCTTTATGATGATGTTCTGACATAATAAATTCTTTTTATTGATTCTAACAGTTCTTATAACTTGAATAATTCTTTAGCTGTTTTTTGTTGATTCAACCAGATTAAATAGTCTTTTTCTGATTCTACAACAATTTTCATTTGCATATTGTAGTGAGAAGGTCCACAAATTTTATTACATAATAACAAATAATCAAACTCATAAGGCTCTTCTCCTTTTGCCTGACGAACTTTGTTTACGCTAGCAACTTTTCTTTGTACATCTTTACGCTCTCTCATTTCCTCGGTAGTGTACTTTGGTGTAAAACCAAATTCAGTAACCATTCCAGGAACACAGTTCATTTGAGCTGTAAAATGTGGCATATAAGCAGAGTGCAATACATCTTGCGAGCGAAACTTAAATACTACTTTTTTTCCTACTGGTAAATGTAACTCTCTTACGGGAATATCGTCTGCAGATTTTGCATCAGATAAATCGATTCCCATGCTGTTTGCACCTTCAATAAATCGAACATTTCCACGTCCTAACTCATTGTCTCTTCCTGCATATCTTGCTTCCCAAGCAAATTGTTTTGCGTATACTTCTACAACTATTGCATCGTCTCCTTCTAAGTCTGTAACGTCATTCCAAATAGACAATCCATATAAAATCAATACAGCCAAAACAACAGTTGGTATGGTTGTCCATATCAATTCTAGCTTATGAGAATCTGCAAAGAACGTTGCTTTTCTTCCTTTAATTCCCCTGTATTTGTATGCAAAGAAATACAATAAGGCTTGAGTGATAAATTGTACAACTCCGATTAATACAAAAGAGATTGTGTATAAATTATCGTAATCTTCACCTTCTACAGATGCAGATCCTGGTAACATAATGTCGTGTAAGAAAATTAAACAGTATCCCATCATAAGATACAATCCTATCAAAAAGATAAAAAATAATTTTCCTTGAATATCATTGTCCTTTTCAGTTGCAAAAGGATTATCATATTCCTCTAAACTGCTTACTTGTTTCCCTTCTTTAAGGTCTTTTATTAGTGTTCTGTAAGAAAGTAGTTTGTTTACTTGCCAAATTCCAATGGCAAAGGCAACAGCTACGAAAAAATAAAATAAAGCTAACATAATTCTGTTTTAATTTTTTTGCAAATGTAACGATTAATGATATTCGAAATGCTCACTTTCGTGTAAAAATGGATTTCCTTTAGTGATTAATGGAGCTTTACTTAATGTTGTAAATACTGCATAGATGAACATCCCTAAGAAAAATAATACACTCCCAATTTCAGTAAATCCGAATCCCCATTGATCTCCAACAGTCGCTGGCATGATTAAAACAAAAACATCAATGTAGTGACCTACTAAAATAATGGTACCTGTAGCTAATACAATTTGTGGAATTCTCTTAAACTTACTGTTTACTAGTAATAAAACAGGCAATATAAAGTTTAAAGGAATCATTCCTAAGAACAATAACTTGTAATCTTCAAAACGTTGGATGTAGTACACAGTTTCTTCTGGCATATCTGCATACCATATCAACATAAATTGTGCAAACCATAAATACGTCCAAAAGATAGAGAATCCAAACATAAATTTAGCTAAGTCATGTAAGTGGCTATCATTTACAATTTCTAAATATCCTTTAGATTTTAAATAAACTGTAACCATTGCAATTAAAGTGATTGCTGCTGCTAAAAATGTTGCCAATACATACCATCCAAACAATGTAGAGAACCAGTGTGGATCTAATCCCATAATCCAGTCCCAAACTGACATAGATGAAGTAAAGATAAAAAAGGCCAAGAAACCAACTCCAAAGTGGTAGTTTTTCTTGTAGTGAAATAAATCAGTTGCGTTATCTTGTGCTAAAGAATGTTTTCTATTTAGGAATCTAAATACATTCCATCCCACTAAATAAATAATACTAAAAATCAACCATCTTGGGGTATTTAGCCATCCTGATTTGTTAGCTATGATAGCATCAAAATTAGGTGATGTTGGGTCTGTTACTCCTTCTGTCATCCACACAAACAAATGATTTGCTCCCATGGCTGTTAAAATTAAGAAAATGATAAAAATTACAGACACATACGGTAAAAATCCTGAGATTCCCTCCATTACTCTAAACAATACAATAGACCATCCTGCTTGTGCTACTCTCTGGATATTTAAGAATGCAAACACAACTACTGTAATAAAGGTAAAGAAGAATAAAGCTACAAAAAATGCTGCCCATGGTCTATTTTGTAATTGGTGCAAAACATGAGCTAAATGATGATCTCCGTGTGTTTCTTGGTGATGTACTTCTTCTTTGTGTGCAGCTTTTTTATCATGACCATGTGAAGCTTGATGTTTATCTGCTGTGTGATGAGCCTCTTTTGCAGGAGCATCATGTCCGTGTTTTTCTTCTTTGTGGGTATCTGCTTCAACATGTGCTTTGGTATCATGACTTGTTTCAGCATGTGCTCCATGAGCACCGTGTGATGCTTGATGTGCTAATATTTCTGCTACTTCAGCTTCTGTGCTTGGTGCAGATACAAATCCAATAACTATACCTATGAAACCAATTACCATTAAGGCAATAGCCGATATTTTTAATTTACTTGAAAATTGATACATAATCTATCTAATTGTTTGGTAATTATTTTAACAAGTTGTTTCTTAGTTCTTGAACGTATCCTACAACCAACCAACGTTCTGTTTCTGTTAATTGAGAAGCGTGAGACCCCATCATATTTTTACCATGCATAATTACGTGGTATATGCTTCCTTCTGTAATGTCTCTATCTTTGTAATTAGGAATTCCTAAAAACTTCTCTCTTTTTACTAAGTCTCCTTGTCCATCTCCTTTTTTACCATGACAAACAGAACAGTAAATAGTATACAATTCTTTTGCTTTGTTACTGTCTAAATCCTCTGCTGTTAATGGAGATTTTAAATTTGCTTTTGCTGCTTCGTATCCTTCATTTGTATCAGGATATTCGTAAGGAACATGTCCTCTAGAAATGGTTCCTGCTACAGGTTTTTGTGCTTCAATTCCATTTTCAAAAACGGTACTTTCTGCGTAAGGTTCTCCAGCTACAGAGCGATACATGTCTGGCATGTACTGAAGGTTACGCTTCGTTTTATCACATGATGTAAATACTAATGCTGCTACTGCTAAAACTGCTGTAATGTTGAATAATCTACTCATGATGCTTAGTGCTTTTCAATTACTTTAATCTCAACAGCATTGGTTGTATTTAACAAAGCTGTTAATTCTTCTTCGTTATCGTGTACAGGTATTTCCATTAAGAAAATATCGTCTGTTGTTCTTGGATCTGGATTTTCTGCTTCTTTAAAAGGCCATATTCTACTTCTCATGTAAAATGTAATAACCATTAGGTGAGCTGCAAAAAACACGGTTAATTCAAACATAATAGGAACAAACGCAGGCATGTTTAAAATCCATGAAAAGTTAGGTTTTCCTCCAATATCTTGTGGCCAATCTTCAATCATCATGTAATTGGTCATCCACACAGCAAAAGAAAGACCTGTTAATCCGTACAAAAAGGCACAAATTCCTAATCTACTTCTTTCAAGACCTAATAATTTGTCTAATCCGTGAACAGGAAACGGTGTAAAAACTTCTTCAATATGATGATCTGCCTTTTTTACTGTTTTAACGGCATCCATTAAAACATCGTCATCATTGTATAATGCGTGTATAACTTTATTAGTGCTCATTGTTTCCGTCTCTTAATTTTTTATAATTCTCTCCTGATGATTTCAAAATCGTTTTTACTTCTGCCTGTGCAATTACTGGGAATGTTCTGGCATATAGCAAGAACAATACAAAGAAGAATCCTATTGTTCCTACAAACACACCTACATCTACAAAAGTAGGTTCAAATCTTGTCCAAGTAGATGGTAAGTGACCTTTACTTAATACGATTGCAATAATGTCAAAACGTTCGAACCACATTCCGATGTTGATTGCGATAGAAACTAAGAAAGAAACGATGAAACTTCTTCTAAACTTTTTAATCCATAATACTTGAGGAATCAAGATATTAAAGATAATCAACGACCAGAAAGCCCATCCGTAAGGCCCTGTTGCTGCTCCTACAGACATATATGTATAGTTTTCGTAAGGCGATCCTGTGTACCATGCAATAAAGAACTCAGATGCATAAGCTACTGCTACTATTCCTCCTGTTAAGATAATAACGATGTTCATATATTCCACGTGCAAACGTGTGATATAGTTTTCTAAGTTGGTCACTTTTCTCATGACTCCTAATAATGTTTGTACCATGGCAAACCCTGAGAAGATTGCCCCAGCCACGAAGTAAGGAGGGAATATTGTTGAGTGCCATCCTGGGTTAATAGAGGTAGCAAAGTCAAAAGATACAATAGTGTGTACAGAAAGTACCAACGGTGTTGCTAAACCGGCTAACACTAACGATACTTCTTCAAAACGTTGCCAATCTTTAGCTCTACCAGACCATCCGAAAGATAACAAAGCGTATATTTTCTTTTGGAAAGGCTTAACAGCTCTATCGCGAATCATTGCGAAATCTGGAAGTAATCCTGTCCACCAGAACACTAACGAAACCGATAAATAGGTAGAGATTGCAAATACGTCCCACAATAAAGGTGAGTTAAAGTTTACCCATAAAGATCCAAATTGGTTTGGAATAGGTAATACCCAATAACCGTTCCATGGACGTCCCATGTGGATAATTGGGAACAAACCTGCTTGGAATACAGCAAAAATGGTCATGGCTTCTGCAGAACGGTTAATTGCCATTCTCCATTTTTGACGGAATAATAAAAGTACAGCTGATATCAATGTTCCTGCGTGACCAATACCTACCCACCATACAAAGTTGGTAATATCCCAAGCCCATCCTATGTTCTTGTTCAATCCCCACACTCCAATTCCAGTTCCAACGGTATATAAAATACAACCGATTCCCCACAAAAATGCGACCAATGCAATTGTAAATGCGATGTACCAATTTTTATTTGCCTTACCCTCTATTGGTTGTACAATATCTAATGTGATATCGTGATAACTCTTATCCCCTAAAACTAAAGGTTCTCTAATGGGTGCTTCGTAATGAGACGACATATAATTAATTTTAAATTTTAGTTATTCCTTTTTAAGCTTCGTTTGTGTTTCTAATCTTTGTTTGATAAACAACATTATTATCCGTTCCAATAAACTCTAACAATCTGTATGCACGTTTATCTTTACGCAATGCTGTAACCTCATCTTCTGGGTTATTGATATCTCCAAACTGAATAGAACCTGTTGCACAAGCACTAGAACAAGCTGTAGAGAATTCATTAACATCTACGGGTCTTCCTTCTTTCTTGGCTTCCAAGATAGTAGCTTGAGTCATTTGAATACACATAGAACATTTTTCCATAACTCCACGAGAACGAACGACCACGTCTGGATTTAACACCATTTTTCCTAAGTCATCATTCATGTTAAAGTCAAACTCATCGTTGTTATTGTACTTAAACCAGTTAAAACGACGAACTCTATAAGGACAGTTGTTTGCACAATAACGGGTTCCAACACATCTGTTGTAAGCCATTTGG
Source organism: Ochrovirga pacifica (assembly GCF_000220525.1). Taxonomy (GTDB): domain Bacteria; phylum Bacteroidota; class Bacteroidia; order Flavobacteriales; family Flavobacteriaceae; genus Ochrovirga; species Ochrovirga pacifica. The sequence continues at coordinate 20,312 of NZ_AFPK01000072.1, forward strand.
TTTTGACCTTGGCGACCATGAGAAGTTGCCGCAACAGGACAAACTGTTTCACAAGGTGCGTGGTTACAGTGCTGACACATTACTGGTTGGAAAGCAACCTGAGGATTTACAGTTTCTGGAGTTTCTAGTTTTTGATACAATTCTGCAGAATCTAAAGATGATGCAGAGTTCACTTTTTTGTTATCCGTTTCTAAATCTCCTACCGAAGTATAGTATCTATCAATACGTAACCAATGCATGTCTCTACCTACACGTACTTCGTGTTTTCCAACAACGGGTACGTTATTTTCTGCGTGACATGCAATTACACATGAACCACATCCTGTACAAGAAGTTAAATCAATAGACAAATTAAAGTGATGTCCTATAGATCTATCATGATCGTCCCATAAGTCTACCTTAGTAACATCTGTTTCTTCATGTTTTAAAGAAACTTCAGGTCTTGGGTTCCACTCTTCTGCATGTCCGTGTTGGTATTCAGAAAGACTAGTTTCTCTTAAAATATCATGACGACCTGCAATTGTGTGTTGTAATTGTTCACATGCAAATAAGTGTTTACCTCCTGCATTTTCTACTTTAGCAATTAAGGCACCTGAAAAATTTACTGCGTAAGCATTTACTCCCACTAACATTTCTTCTTTCATTGCTTTTGTCTTTCCGTATCCGTAAGACAATCCTAAAGTTCCTTTTGCTTGACCTGGTTGAATTAACACAGGAACGTTATCTATAACAACACCATTAACAGTAATTTTTGCATACTGTCCGTTAATAGCACCATTATCTTTTACTGGATTTGTAAATCCTAATTCGTTAGCATCTGCTTGAGACATTAACAAGTAATTGTCCCATGCTGCTCTTGTTAATGGGTCTGGCAATTCTTGTAACCAAGGGTTATTTGCTTGCTGACCATCTCCTATCGCTACAGAAGAATACAATGTTAACTCAAAAGCACCTGTTTTAACAGTAGATTTTAATGCTTTAGCTGCTTCAGCCACATTGATTTCTTGTGCTGATAAAGCAGTAGCTGCTACAGTTGTAAATCCATCGTGTAATGTTTGATTCCAAGATGCACCGTTCAACGCATTCTCTTTGGCAAATGCAGCTAAATAATCATAATAAGCAATTGATTGATCTGTCCAAGCCAATAAACAATCTTGAAATTGCTTCGTATCAAACAGAGGTTTGATTGTTGGCTGCGTTAAACTGTACTGATTTGCTGTGATCTTTACATCTCCCCAAGCCTCTAAATAACTTGGAGTTGGTAAAGCGTATTGCATTTCACTTAAAGTTTCGTCTTCTTTAGAAGAGAATCCAACTGTTAATTTTGTTTTCTTTAATCCTGCTTTAAAATCAGCAGCATTGGTTAATGTATAAACTGGGTTAGTGTTGTAAGTAATTAATGCTCCAACTTTCCCTGTTTTTAATTCAGCAACTAATTTAGCAACTTCAGCATCATTACCTCCTCTTACATACTTAACATTTGTAGTATCTAATATTTCAGATTGCAATGCTTGGTTAATTGCTAAAGCTAATAATTGAGCGTTTTTATTTTGAATTCCTGTTACAACAACAGCTTTATTTCCTGCTTTCTTTAATTGCAAAGCTGCTTTTTTAATATCAGCATCCACAGGTGTTTTTTTAGAAGCTAAACGCTGACCTGTAATTTCGTTGTACAAATTAATCAAAGCATATATTTGCTCTGATGGCTTTAATACAATTCTCTTGTCTGCATTGGCACCAGTTAAAGAGTAATTCGATTCAACTTGAATATGTCTAGAAAACTTACCAGCTTTTACATCTCTACCTGCAGCATATCCAGCTTCAAATCCTCCACCTTGCCAGTCTCCTAAGAAATCTGCACCAATAGATACAATTGTCTTAGCATCTTCTAACTTATAGTTTGGCAAAGCTCTTTCTCCGTACACTTCTTCAAAAGCATCTAGTGCAGCAGATTCAGAAATTGCATCATAAACTACATGAGATACGTTGTTATATTTGGCAGCAAACTCAGCAATTAAAGCTTGTGTTGATGGACTAGCCAAAGTACCTGTTAAGAAAACTATTTTTTCTCCTGCTTCTGACAATGCTTTTAATTGAGAAGAAATTTTTGAGTTTACATCAGACCAAGAGGCCGTATTACCTTTTACTTTGGGTCCTTTTAAACGTAAGCTATCGTACAATGATAGTACCGATGCATTTACACGAGCATTGGTAGTTCCTTTAGCCTCTTTATTAGGCAAAATAAAAACAGGTCTTCCTTCTTTCGTTTTCACCAAAACATTTGCAAAATCAAAACCATCAGCAATTGTTGATGCATAATAATTTGCGATACCTGGAGTTACCTCCTCTGGTTTTACAACGTAAGGGATGGATTTAACCACGGGCCCTTCACAAGCTGCTAATGAAGCTGCTGCTGTTGTAAATCCAACATATTTTAAGAAATCACGTCTTGTAGTGTTAGACGATTCTAAAGTTTCTTTATCACCTAAAAACGATTCAGGAGCTTGTCCTTCATTAAATTCGTTTTCTTCAAGCGAAGCAACAATCGAACTATTTTCATTTAGTTCTTCAACACTTTTCCAGTATTTTCTGTTTGATGCCATGTTAATTTGTTTTTCTATAGTTGATGCTAACTTTAAAAACTTAGCTTAAAATTTCATTAATCCTAGTAGTGACATTTACCACATTCTTTTCCACCTAACTGAGCAATGGTTACTTTTTCAACCCCGTATTTCTCAGACAATTGCTCGTGAATTTTCTTGTAGTATCCGTTACCTTCAATGTTCACCTCTGTTTCTTTGTGACAATCTATACACCATCCCATTGTTAATGGAGAATATTGATACAACTCTTCCATTTCTTCTACTGGACCGTGACATTTTTGACACTTTACTCCTGCAACAGTAACGTGTTGTGAGTGATTAAAGTAAGCAAAGTCTGGCAAATTATGAATCCTAACCCATTTTACTGGTTTTGTTTCCCCTGTGTATGCTAAGTTATCTGCATCCCATCCTGCTGCATCGTACACTTTCTGAATCTCTTTATCCAAATCTGCTTTGGTTAACGTTTTATTTTCAAAATGAACAACTGTTTCTTCTGACACTTCAGAAATGTTTTTGTGACAATTCATACAAACGTTTACTGACGGAATTCCCGAAGTTTTAGAATGCTTTGCAGATGAGTGACAATATTGACAATCAATTTTATTATCCCCTGCGTGAATTTTGTGAGAAAACGCAATAGGCTGTACTGGTTGGTATCCTTCGTCTACACCTACATCCATTAATGCACCAAACCCAAAATAAACACCCACAAAAACTAAAATTATAATGGATACAATTTTTAAGAATCCGTTATTACTTTTCAAGAACACATAACCACCCAAAGCCAACAAAACCAAAACAACAACGATTGTTGCTATCTTAGGCAAAACTTCATTTGGTGTAGAGTCTACATCAACTGCGTGAGCATCAGACACTGCTGTAGCAGATTTTTTAGCATCTCCTAAAGTAGTGTACGCAATAATGTCTTCAATTTGCTTGTCTGACAAAAACTCAAAAACACTCATCGCAACCCCACCGTACTCTTCGTAAATTGCTTTTGCATCTGCATCTCCAGACGCTCTTAACTTGTTGTTGTTTTTAATCCATGCTTTTAACCAATCCATCTCGCGACGTTCTGCCACTCCTGCCAATGCTGGACCTGTAGATTTTTTGTTTAATTTGTGACATGATGCACAATGCATGTTAAACAATGCTTTCCCCGCTTTTGCCTGCTCTTCTGTAGGGGCTTGTGCCGATAAACTCAAAGAAAAAGAGAAGAAAAGTACTAGACTCAACTTTAAAACACCAGATAATTTTCTGTGTAAATTCACAATTTTCATACAGTTGTATAATAAGTTTTATATATGTTTTAACACTATAAAATGCCCAAATTTTAAGCTTTAAACATTTTTACAGGTTGGCACAAAAGTAATATTATACATCCAAATGGGGAACACATAAAAGCCCTAAAATCTAATTTATATATATTCTAAATAACACTTTATTCCTTTTTATTTTATTACTTTTGTTAGATAATTTAAGTTTGATTTATTAGAGTACAATGAAAACATATAATCTTATCCTTTTTAGTTTTTTTACCTTGCTTTTTACACAAACCAATGCTCAGGAAACAACTTCTAAACTCGAAAATTTTATTCAGAAAAAAAGAAATTACAACAAAAACACAAAAAGCGGATACAGTGTAATTCTTTACAGCGGAGACGAAGAAAAAGCTAGAGAGTTATTTGCTAAATTTAAAGAGGAGTTTCAAGATATTGATATTAAATTAAGCTACACAAGTCCTGACTGGAAAGTTGCTACCAAAGTGTTTCCATCTAAAATAGAGTCAGAAAGAGTACTATTGCTAATCAAAGAAAAATTCCCTTTTGCCAAGCTTTTATAAATAGCAAGCATAAAAAAGCAGCCTAAGAACCATAAACCTTAGACTGCCTGAAATTAAAAAAACTAAAAACCATAAAGAATTAGCGATAACTCAATCCTTTATTGATATCGATATGATTTCCCGTAATATACGAGGAAGAGTCTGATGCCAAATATGCAATTAAGTTAGAAATAGAACGATGTTCTTTCCATTTTAAACTATTTGTTTCTTTGGCTACTTTAATTGATGTTACTTCTTTCTTTTGGCCACTCGAATGTAGCGTATTTACCCTAATTCCATAAGATTGTACCTGAGTAGCCAAACGTTCTGTAAAAGAAGTTATAGCCGCATTGGATGCGGTACTTAATAAGATAAGTTCTTCTGGGCTTTGTTCCGAAAATTCATACGTAAAATTTACAATAGAACCTCCGTTAACCAAGCAAGGCTTGAATGCTTGATTTAAAAACAGGCATGATTTTACTTGGTTATTCATCAATCCATTATAAGAGTCTTCGTTTAATGTAGATTTTTGAGCCACAAGTTGATCTTGATACATACAGACCAAAAGATGAATTTTTTCTCCAAAAGCACTAATTGTTTTTTCTACAAAATCCTTGACTTCTTGGCTTTTAGACAAATCTGCTTTTAACATAAGACATTCTCCTCCTAAATTATGAATCTCTTTAGCTATTGCAATAGCTTGTTGCTGATTTTCTTTGTAATGCACCACTACTTTGGCTCCTTCTTGTACCAGTTTTAACGAAATTTCTCTCCCTAATTCTGATGCATCTCCAGCTATAACAGCTACTTTTCCTTGTAAAATCATATTATTTTTTTTTAGATCCCTAAAGCTTGTCCCCCTCCTATTTGGATAGTTTCTGCCGTAATAAAAGAAGCATCTTTACTTGCTAAGAACGACACTACAGATGCTACTTCTTCTGGCTGACCTAGTCGTCCTAATAGAATATTGTTCTTCCACGATGCAAAAACCTCAGGCTTGGTAGACTTAATTTGTGCATGAAATGGTGTATCGATAGTACCTGGAGATACTGCATTTACACGAATACCATATTCTGCTAGATCTTTTGCCAAGGCTCTAGTAATAGCGTGTACACCTGCTTTGGAAGTTCCATAAACTCCTGCACCTGGCCCACCTGCGTTCCAACCTGCATTAGAGGTATAGTTAATAATGGTTGCATTTTCTCCTTTCTTTAAAAAAGGAATAGCTGCTCTTGAAGCAAAAAATACAGAATCTAAGTTAAGAGCCATCACAAATCTGTAAAATTCGGTTGTCATTTCTTCAAACCTAGATCTTCCTCCTAAACCTCCTGCATTGTTAACAAGCACATCTATTTTACCATACTTTTCTCCAATAGCTTGGATATTTTCGGTAACTGCTTTTTCATCAGTTACATCAAAACCATAATAAGCAGCTGTAATTCCTTCCGCTGTTAAGTCCTCTACTCTTTGTGCTCCCACATCGTCTTGAATACCATTTAAAATTACAGTATATCCATCATTTCCTAATCTTTTCGCAACTTCGAATCCGATACCACCAGTTGCACCAGTGATAACGGCAATTTTCCCTTTTGAATTCATTTGTTTAAATTTTGTGCATTTACTAATTATTTACTTTCAACCTCTACAGGTTTTATATTTTTGATTAATACGAATATGGATCCTATTGCCAATGGTGCCAATACTGCTATAACAATAAAAGCAGGTGTATAAGAAACGGATGCAATTAAAGGAATTAATGCATTCATAATAATTACAGACAAGGCTGCAATTGTTCCTGCCAATCCTGCAAGTGTTCCTACCGAAGGACCACTAAACAAATCACTTGGTATGGTTTGTATATTTCCAATAGCAAACTGAAATCCAAACAACACAACTGCTACGATATAAATAAAAGTCATTGGGTTGTTTTCATTCACTAAAAAGATAATTCCTAACAATCCTAAAAAGATTAAGATTCCACCGATTGATATGGTTGTTTTTCGTGCTACATCAACAGATTTGGTTTCCATTAATTTTCCAGAGTACCAACCTCCAATTATACTTCCTGCCATTCCTCCTAAATAAGAAATCCAAATAGTCGCTCCTATTTCTTCAATACTAAATCCAAATTTTGAATTTAAATATAAAGGCATCCACCCCACAAACAACCACCAAATAGGCTCTATAAAAAAGCGTGCTGTTAAAACTCCCCATGCCTCTTTATGACTTAGCAATTTCCCTAAAGAAAGTCCCTTAGGCTTTTCGGTTGTGCTTGTTGGCTTTTCAATTCTATCTTTTAGAATCAATTCTTTTTCTTTATCTGTAATCCATGGGTGTAGTTCTGGCTTTGCTTTGTTTACAATCAACCAAGGTATAACCCATAAAAGCCCTATCATCCCAATAATAATGAAGGTAGTTCTCCATCCAAAATGTCCGTATAAATAAGCAATTAATACAGGGGCAATTACACTACCTAGAGATGCTCCTGCATTAAAAATTCCTTGTGCAATAGCTCTTTGTTTTATAGGAAACCACTCTCCATTGCTTTTTACAGCTCCTGGCCAGTTTCCTGCTTCACCTAATCCTAAAAACGCTCTAAAGGCCGTAAGACTTACTAAACCACCTGCAAAAGCATGAAAAACAGATGATAAAGACCAAACTACTATAGATACTACAAAACCTAATCTTGTACCTATTTCATCGTACAATTTACCTGACAGAAACTTTCCTAGTGCGTAGGTAACCATAAAAATATTTAACATAATGGCATAATCTGATTCGTCTAGACCTAAATCTTTTCCCATTTCTGGCCACATAACTCCAAACGCAGTTCTATCTATGTAGTTGATTACTGTGGCCAAACATATCAGCATAATAACCCACCATCTTAATCCTTTAACTTTCATAATTGTGTCTTTTTTAGTCTTTTATAATTTCTTTTTATGTTAGTGTTAGAGCAATAAAATCCTAGCACCAAAAAAGACTAGCTTTTTTGAGGTTTGATAATGCCCAAAAACAAATTTGATTTTTGCTTTAGTTGATTGCTGTTGGTTTTACTCTAAATTTTACTTCCCTTCTATTTTTTAACGTTTGATGCAACGTGCAACTGCATCTTTTTATGAACTGTGGTAACAATATTGATACAAAGCTCCAAAGTGTTTTTTCATATTTTCTCTGGCTTTTGCTGAATTTTGATTTTTAATGGCTTCAAAAATGTCTTGATGTTCTTGAATTCCAATAAATGCTTGGTTCTTGTCACACACATGATATTTTTCAAAATTTGTGATGATATTAGGAGTAATCATCAACATAAATTTATTCATCGTACTATTTCCGCTTGCTTGTGCAATTGCTAAGTGAAATAGCAAATCTTCTTGTACTGCATTTTGTCCATTTATTACTTTTTCTTTGTAAGCCAATAATGCATTTTCTATCTGTTCTAATTGTTCTAGAGTTCTTCTCTCAGAGGCTAATTCTACTGCTTTTAGTTCAAACATAATTCTTGTTTCTACAAGCGATCTAAAATCAGGATCTTGCAATCTTAAGATGTCATCTATCATTCCGTTTAAAGCAATGGGACCAATATCAGCTATAAAAGTTCCACTTTGTGGTTTAGATTTTAATAAATCGTAAAACTCTAGCAACTGTAATGCTTCTCTTATATTACTTCTGCTTACCTCAAATTTTTCTGACAACATTCTCTCTGATGGTAGTTTATCACCTGTTTCTAAATTTTTAGCATTGATCAAATCTCTTAACTTAGAAATTATTTCATTCTGAACGTTTTTTTCTCCTTTGGACACTAACTCTAACTTCATACGATTCACTTTTATGAACAAAATTGGTTAACCAATTACTCTTTTACAAATATACTAAAATATTTAAATTGGTTAACCAATTTTATTTTTGTTTATAATAAATATTTACTCTTATAAATATCAGACAATTAATGCTTCAAAATTAGCGAATAATAAGCAACTTTGGCATACGCATTTGGCTCTATGGTTGTTAAATAATTCCCTGCTTTGAAATAGTTCTCAAATACAGACCATTTTTGGATGTGTATATTGTTGTATACAACAGATTGGTTATTTAAAACAACTTCCATTCTGTTTTCTGATACTTTTATTTCTAATGTAAATTTATCAAAGCCTACATATTCAGGAAATGTATATCCTTCATCATCCCCCCAAGCATTGGTGTGCAATATTTCTGTTGCTGATGCATTTATGTTCTTTAGCACTTTAGTTTTTACTCTAACATATCCTTTATGCCAATAAATTTTTAATATTGGAGGGGCATTGTTGTCTTTTTGACCAATTAGATCTCTTTGTGCGTTTGTTAACCTTCCGTGGATTTGCATTACAATAGTTCTATGGTAGTCTCCTTGTTCATCTTTACTAATATCAGTAATGGCAAGCTCTCCTTTTAAATACCCTCCTTGTTTAAACGTCCAATTGATTGTATTGCTTCCTGGTACCATTTGCTCTCTTAACTCAGTTCTAGAGTATTTCGTATTGGTTGTAGTACTACCTGGATAGGTATAAAACACTAATGAACCTTGAATAGAGTCATTATACATAAATGGTTCTAACGTTTTGTTCGTTGCATACTCTAATATTTCTGGAGGACTGACTTCTGTAGGCTTTCCAATAGGCAAAGTTACTTTCCAGTGTGATAAATCTATAGAGGGCAACTTATAGTCCTTTGTGGCAGTACTGTCCGTAGGTCCTTTATCATCAACATCTGTTTCAGTTTTTATTGGAGTTTCATTAGCTTCTATATTCGCGTTATTTTCAGAACTGCAATAAACAAAACTAACACAAATTAATCCTAAGAAACACTGTAGTATAGCTTTTAAAACCATAAATCCACTAAAATTTTAATGACTAACTTTTAACTTGTAATAATGCACTTTGGCATATGCCCCTTCATCTCTAGACTGAAAATAATTTCCTGCTTTGAAATAATTTTCAAAAATCCCCCACTTTTCCATATGTACCCCTTCGTAAACTTTATAATTGTGACCATTTAGAACAATAACCATCTTTCCTTCTGACACTTTTACTTCTAAGGTAAACTTTCTGTGTCCTACTTTATCATCAAACGTATATCCTTCGTCATCTCCCCATGCATCTTCATGCAACATTTCTTGATACGTAGCATCTAATTTTTTTAGCACTTTTGTTTTTACTCTAATCTTACCATCCTGCCAATAAATTTTTAATATAGGTGGGGCATTGTTATCTTTTTGACCAATTAAATCTCGTTGTTCATTAGTTAGCCTACCATGAATTTGCATAATAATTACTTTGTGATACTTCCCTTTATCATTTTTACTTACCTCATCCACCTTTAACGTTCCTTTCATTTTTCCTCCTTGTTTAAAGGTCCAGTTTACATTATTATTTCCTGGTTCCATTTGCTCCCTTAACTCGGATCTAGAATACTTGGTATTGGCTGTTGTTGCATTGCTTGGATAAGCATAAAAAACTAATGTTCCTTTAATAGAATCGTTGTACATGTAAGGAATTAACCTATTATTGGTTGCATAGTTTAAAATTTCTGGTGGTTCTATAGTAGTTGCTTTTCCTTTAGAGTTCAATTCTGGCGTAGTAACACTCCAGTGGTTTAAGTCTATTTTAGGTAACTTATATTTTTTAGACTTCTTTTTCTTTGTATGTGTTTCTGTAATGCTACTTGCCTTTTCTTGGCAAGTAACATTTACAGAAATGAATGTAAACAAAAAAACTACTACTAACTTATTACAAACTGTCATCATATTTTGTTGTTGTAACTATTCTACCGGATACACTTTTACATTGTCTAAATAAGCATCCTGCTGTGTTTCTCCCCAGAATAAAATCATAATATTACCTGTTGCATTGGCCGTAAAATTCTGCGTTACTTTGGTAAAGTTCCCTTTACCCTCTAATTTTGTGCCTTCATTGGTAATGATTCTAGGAGCATTGTCTACTGCTTCTTTTCCATCTTCAAAATGACCATCTAATATTTCCACAACTATTTTTGCCCCAGTATTCAATCCATCGTCATTCTTTATTGCATATTCATACTCTAGCACATAATCTCTGTTGGCTGAAACTACAATTGCTTGTCCTCCGTATCTACTTGAGCTACTTCTATAAATCCCTCCCGAAGTTCCTTTGGTAAATTTAGCTCCTCCTGTTTTTGCTCCAGAATCGGTTCCGTCTATTAACAAAGTAGAACCATCGCTTGTAGATCCAAAAGGATAGGTAGTTCCATCTGTAAAAGTTGTCCAGCCCCAACCATCTCTAGGAGAACCACTATCCATATCACCATTGATAATTTCTGGTGTAATTGCAGCAGGAATTTCTGGTTCTACAACCTCAATTTCCATAGAATAAGTACTTGTAACTCCCAACTTGTCTGCTGCAGTTAGCGTAACAGTAAAAGTTCCTTCACCAGGAAATGTATTTTCTCCATCTATCCCTGTAGATGTATTTCCATCTCCATAATCCCACATATAATCTGTAGCGCTAGAAGATGTGTTTCCGAAAGTATAGGTTAAATAATCTTCTGTTACCGAAGCAGAAAAACTAGCTGATGGTGGAGTTGTATCTTCTTTAGAATTAGCTTCAGGCAAATCGTATTCAAATGAATCACAAGAAGTGGTTGCAAATAAGGTCAGTGCCATAAAAACGGCTGACAATTGCATTTTTATAATATCTATTTTGTTCATGATTTCAATTTTTAAATGTGTTAAACATGGTATTAATACCCTGGATTTTGTTTCATTATACCATCGCTAAGATTGATTTCTCTTTGGGGTATTGGCAACAATAAATCTGAGGAAGAATATCCCAATCCGTTAGCAGCTGAAAAAGCAGAAAATACAGCTTCGGCTCTTCCCAGTCTTACCAAATCAAAAAAGCGATGATTTTCAAAAGCCAACTCTACTCTTCGCTCTATTAGCAATTCGTCTTTAGTAACAATTCCATCACTATCGTCTGCTAATCCAGCTCTATTTCTTACTTGGTTAAAAGAGTTTACGGCATTTACGTTTGAAGTCTCCGTTGCTCCTGCCATAATAGCTTCGGTATGTAGTAATAAAACATCTGCATAGCGTAGTACAATCCAATCGTTACCTGCCAATGTTGCATCTAAAGTGAATGTTTTTCCATCTGCTCCTCCATTTTCACCATTAGGCAAATATTTGGTTACTTGGTTTTGTGTAGTTTGACTAGGATCTATTCTGTAAGAATACTGTGTTCTATCCCCTCCAAAAGCATCCAAAGCAGCTACTGCATCTGCAGTTACATAGTTTACCCCTGATGTTCTTCCTACACCATTCATCCATTCTGCCGAAAAGTTTTGACTATCATCAGAAGTAGTATTGTATCCTATTGCAAAAATAATTTCAGCATTTTCTTCGGTATAAAAAACATCATTAAAATTAGGTAGTAAAGAGTATCCACTGGTCATTACATCTTCTAACAATAACTGTGCTTGTGTGTAGTCTTTGTCTTCTTTGGTTAAATAGACTTTAGCCAAAAGTGTTTGTGCAGCTGCTTTGCTTGCTCTGGTTTTGTATGTGTTATCCAAACCTGCTACTGCTGTTGTCAAATCACTTACAATTAACTCATAAATTTGAGCAGTTGCTACTCTAGTAAATTGTATTTCTGTTTCTAACGGAGAAATTACTCTATCTATTAAGGGAAGATCTCCAAACAATCTTACCAAATTAAAATATGCATAGGCTCTTAAAAACTTTGCCTCGGCCTCAAAAGCCATTTTTGTGGTTTCATCGGTAACAACGTCTAAGTTTGCCAAAACAATATTTGCCCTATAGATTACATTGTAAAAACTTGCATAATAATCTTTTACAATACCATTGGTCGCTTCAACATTGTAAAACTCAAACTGAGCAGCTTCTCCTTCTTGACTTTTGGTTCTGGTATTATCACTTCGCATTTCGGTAATATAATACTCGTACATAATGGCATGGTTGTCATCAGGGTCTGTGCTGTTTTGTCCCTGTATTGCATCGTAAATTCCAATAATTCCTGTTTCTACCTCTCCTGCATCGTTAAAATATGCATCTACGGTAATCCCTGAATCTGGTGTTAGCTCTAAATAATCGCTACTACAAGAAGCTACTAAGCCTCCTACGAAAAGTAATAGCATTAATTTTATATGTTTCATGGTCTATTTTTTAAATTTTTAGAAGTCTAGGTTTAATCCAAAAGAGATGGTTCTATATATTGGCGAACCTGCACGTTGATATCCATAGTTTGTAGGACTGGTTCTATCTATAGATTCTGGGTTGAATCCTGTATAGTCGTCTGCTGTAACGTACAACAAGTTCTGTCCAGTAGCGTAAACTCTTAAACCTTCTATTTTGTATTTTGATAAAAAGTCTTTTGGGAAATTGTATCCTATGTTTACGTTACGTAGTGCTAGATAAGAAGCATCTTGAATAATATCGTCTGTAAAGATCTTTTGTTTGATAAATTCCTGATTAGGCGTTGAATCAATAAAATCTTGGGCACTGTTAAACTGATTGAAGATATATTGATCTCCCATATTTCTAACCTCAGCTCCATGAGAACCTTGGAACATAAAGCTAAAATCTACATTTCCGTATTTAAATTCGTTGGTAATACTCCAAACCAATTCTGGGTATGGGTCTCCTAAAGCTGCTTTGTCTTCATCATCTATAATACCATCACCATTTAAATCTTTTACATATACATCTTGCGCTTCACCTCCTACTGGATGGAATGGATTTGCTAAGTACTCTGCAGGAATATCTTTATCAACTACCCACCCATAAAAAGTAGAAATAGGTTGTCCTTCTAGGTTAATCCACTCGGCAGCTCTCTTAGAATCTACACTAGAAATTTGTCCGTCAGAATCTGCAAAGTCTACCAAAGTGTTTTTATTGGTGGTTGCAATCAGCGTTGAGTTCCAACTAAATTTTTCTGTAGATACGTTTTTAGTTCTTAACTCAAATTCCCACCCTTCGTTTTTAACCTCTCCTAGGTTAACCAATGCACTTTCAAAACCAGTAGTGTAAGAAATAGGGTTGTTTAGTAATAATTGATCACTTGTTCTTTGGTACCAATCTAAAGATCCTGAAATTCTGTTATTTAAAAATCCGAAGTCAATCCCTGGGTTAATTTCTATCAATCGTTCCCATTTTAGCTCTGGATTTGCAATGTTTAACGGAGAAAAACCTGTAGTAATGGCTCCGTTGGTAATTGCTGTATTTGCTTGTAACAAAGCCAAGGAAGGATAGTAATCTACCAAAATATTTCCAGTACTTAAACTACTTGTACTACTACTAACGTCTGGATCTACGCTTCCTGTATTTAACCTATCGTTACCTGTAACCCCATAACTAGCTCTTACTTTTAAACGGTTTACAAAATCACTATCTTCCATAAAATCTTCGTTAGAAATGTTCCATCCTACAGAAGCGGCTGGGAAATTACCATATTTATAATCCGAACCAAAAATAGAACTACCGTCTCTTCTATAGCTAAAAGAAGCTAAATACTTGTCGTTGTAAGCATAGTTTAACCTTGCTACATAAGAGATTCCTCTCTTTTGCCATTCAAAAGCATCTGCACCACTAATAATAGATGCGTTGGTTATTTCTTTTACCAAATCGTTGGTATACCCTGTACCGCTAATAGACGAATATGAGTAGTTTCTGTTTTCTACTACCAAACCTACTGTAGCACCTATATCATGTAGATTGTTTAAAGTAGTGTTGTAGTTAAAAAAGTTATCCGAAATCACGTACAACTCTCTTTGAGTAATTTCATTCATCTGAGCTGCAGAAGCTCCATTTCTGTTAGATTCTACTCCTTGCCATCTAGAGCGTTTGGTATCTTGATAAGATCCAGACAAAGTTGTTTTAAAATTCAGTCCTTTTAACAGTTGGTAACTTCCATAAACACTACCAAACATTTTAAATTTGTCATCGTATCGTTCGCGTTCCAAAATTTTAGCTGCTGGGTTAGTATTAGATGTATTGCTTATGTCTACCAAAGTACTTCCATCACCATACAAATCATAGTTATCAAAGTGACGTTGAAAAGCATAATCTCCAATTTGCACATTAGGATATACATTTCTATCTACATACTGAATTGTGTTCTCATCATGATAAACTGGCAACCAGTTAGTTTGTCTTAAAATATCATGAGTAGAACCATCAAAACGTCTTCTTTTGGTATATGACGGACTTAAATTTACCCCCAAAGATAGCTTGTCGTTTAGTTTGCTATCTACTTTGATACGCATTCCGTATTTTTCAAAATTATCGGTTAACAAAACTCCTTCGTCATTAGCGTAATTTATACTTGTTGCATACTTTGTTTTCTTATTACCTCCTCTTACAGATAATGAGTGACTTTTGATAGTACCTCCATCAAAAATTACATCTTGCCAAGAACGATCTATACCAATTAACTGCTTGTATTTAGTTCTATCTGATAAGTAAATCCCTCCATTTTCTTCTCTATGTCCCAAAGCAGCAAAAGCTGTAGGATTGTTTGCTTCTAAAGCTTGATAATAAGCGGACTCTGCAGCCGCTGTTTCTGCAATAGAAAAGTTATAACTATCACTCTGTTTAGCTTCTTTAAAACCTATGTACGTGCTGTAGTTAATTTTTGTCTCTCCTTCTACTCCATCTTTCATAGTAATCATAATAATACCGTTAGACCCTTTAGATCCATAGATAGAAGAAGAAGCTGCATCTTTTAAAATTTCAAAAGATTCAACATCATTCATGTTTAAAGACCCTAAAAAGTCTGAATCAACAATTACTCCATCTACAACAATTAAGGGAGTAGAGTCTCCTGCCATAGAACCAACCCCACGAATATTAATAGTTGGAGCAGCTCCTGCCTCTCCGTCAGTTGCCTGTATGTTAACCCCTGAAACTTGCCCCACTAAGGCATCATCTACCCTAGAGACCGCTATTTGATCTAAACTTTCATTGGTTACTTTTGATATAGAACCTGTTAAATGTGATTTTTTTTGGGTACCATATCCCACAATTATTACCTCATCTAATTCTGATGAACTTGCAGTTAATTGAGTGGTTAGTTTTTTCTGATCACCTATTGTGACATTTTTTGTTTCGTATCCTATAAAAGAAATTTCTAGAACATCTCCTTTTTTAACAGTCAGCTGATACAGACCATCAAAATCAGAAATAGTACCTCTTGAAGTTCCTTTTACAACAATACTAGCTCCAGGAATTGGTTCGTTTTCTGTAGAAACAACGGTTCCTGTTAGCTCAAAATCTTGTTGTGCAAACAAAGCAATATTGAAAAACAATAAAGCCGCTAGTGTTAAACTCCTCTTTAGTTTCATTGGTATTAGTATTAAGTTAAGTTGATTTGAAATTGGGACTTTCCCAAGACAGTGTTTTTACGAGTATGACTTGTAGGCTTCACTGTCTTTTACACACTAGCACGTAGATAAATTTTTATTACTTTTGTAGTAGCGTGTGTTATTGATTGCATGCTGTAGATATTACTTCCCTTCGCAATGAAGTAATTTCCCTTTGCAGAGGATGGGCGTGCACTCATCCTCTTTTTTTTATCCTGTTTTGAACTCCATTTTAATTTTTTGTTTTTGTGTTTATTATTTAAGTTTCTTTGCTTTGAGTAAACTGGTTTACCAGTTTGGTTTACCAAATATATAGAAATGATTTAGTAATCGCAAAAAAAAGTTGATTAATTTATATATTTACTAAACAACTTAGTTTTAAAATAAATATTTAACATATAAAAAACAGATACTCTAATATAAGCTCAACATACATTACAAAAAAAACACCCCTAATAAAGAAATGTTTTTCTTTAAAAGGGGTATAAAAAATATAAGTAACAGACAATTTTTCTACTTCTTCATAAAGTCTTCTCTAATAGGGCTAAAAACATCTATTAAAACACCTGATTCTTTACAAATAGCACCGTGTAATGCATGTGGTGGAATGTATACAGAATCTCCTCCTTTAACTGTTTTTACTTGATCGCCAATAGTAAACTCAAACGTTCCACTAGCCACATAAGTTGCTTGAGAATGGTAGTGTTCGTGTGCATAGCCTTGCGATCCTTCTTCAAATTTTACTTTTACAAGCATGATCTTATCGTCATACCCCATAATTTGTCTTGACACTCCTTCTCCTACTTTTTCCCATTCCATATCTTCTGTATAGAAAAACTCTTTGCTTGATCCAAATGATTCCATGATTGATTGTATTTATTTGATTGTTAAAAATTTGTAAGTTCCTTTCCAACTAAACAGTTGTTCTCCCACCTGTAAAGTATGTTCAGCAGTAGGTTTGTTTTGATTGTTGGCTAAACAAAGTACGTACTCTTGCCCATTGGTAAGAATCAGTTTTACCAATGTATAACTTTCTGAATTCCATAAAATATCTATGTTATGAAGACTACTTTTTGCACCTGTTGAAAATTCCGAAACGTAACTATAACCTCCATGAGGCTCTACCACAGTAGCAAAAAGTGTATTTTTGGCATTTCTTCTTAACATATATCCAGCATCTCTTCTTAAGTTAAATTTTGGGTCATTTGCTCCAATTCTAGTCAACAAAACCTGATCATCTGCTGTTGTTGCTGTAGAAATCGTATAGTATTTTTGATGGTTTAAAAAAGTAAACTGACTTAATGTACTATTGGCAAGTCCGCTACCTTCTAACCATAAATGCTGATAGCCATGTTTTTTAGACAAAGTAACAAGTGTAGAAGAACATTTAGTTGTAAAATTAGTCGCAATTAATTGTCCTAAATAATAAAAAGGCAAATCATATTGATGAACGGTATCTGAGCTAACACGCAGCAAGTCTAACAAAACCGGATCTTTAAGTGCTTCTAATTTAATCATAACCTGAGTTCTTTGCAAAGTAGTTTTTGGATAAGCATTTGTTTCTTTGGCACTTACCAACTGAAAACTAGCTTTCTCCGTATCTAAAAAATACAATTCAGAATGGTGTTTACTTCCAATTTCATATTTTCCATTAAAGTGAGAAACCTCATCCTGAACCAATGTATTGTGAGCAATAGTTTGCTTTGCCCAGGTCTTGTTTTCTTTCAAATAATTTCCACCTCCTTTTTGTTCAATATTAACAAATCTTGCCAAACCATAATCTTGCAACACCTCATCTCCCTGAGCGTTGTATAACGAAAAAGAGAGTTTGTCATAATGGCCGTGACTTAACCCCTGAGCTGCGTATTTAAACACCGATGTAAGAGCTTCATCTTCTCCATACCTAATCACACTAATTCCTCCTTGATTTCCCTTTGCTCCATCCGTTAGATGTATCGTTTTTTTTACAAACGGAATTGTTTTTCCATCTCTAACTGCCATAGCTACTGCTAACCCAGCATCGTTTAGCAAAACACGCCCTTGTTTTTTTGCTATGCTTAACAAAGACGGATTCTTATCTCCATAATAATAAGCCAAATCTACTGCAGTATGAAGCTCTCTAGAATGGTACGACATTCCTTTTTGTCCATCATTAAGTGGAAAAAATTCACCATTAGCATCTGTTAAATTCAGCAAAACACTTACAGAATTAAGTAAAACTTCATTTTTATATTTAAAAATACGAAGCTCTGGTTTTGCATTCTGCAAAGCTTGAGCAAATGCTAAAAAAGGATACATAGCATAGCGTTGATAATAGGGTCCTTCAGTATAATATCCTTCAGGAGAAAAAGGCTCATCAATATTAGCAATAAAACCTGCTTTTTGATTTTCGTTGCTTATAAAACCGCCATCATTATCTTTTACACCTTTGGCTAAATTTGCATTTTCTATTCCATAAAGTGCTCGCTTAACAAGCTCATCATCTTGCATCACCAAACCTATCATTCCCACTGCTGCATTTCCCCATGTACTATGATTGTGTACACGATTAAAAAACTGTGGATTCTCTACAGAAATAAAATCAGCAAAAGGCCTGAATAAGTTTTTTTCTAATAGTTTTCGTTCTTTATAAGACAGCCAGTCATAAATACAATCGTAGGCCTGACTGGTATATACCAACCAATTAGAGTCGTTTAAACACTGCCAAAACAATTTTCCACGAGCATAAGATCTAGTTTGCGGATGCAAGGGTAAGGTTTTGTATAACTTTTCGTATGCAAAAAGTAAGTCTCTTACATAAACAGCATAACTTTGATCTTGTAAAATCTGATACAAGAGTCCTGCTTTTTGCATTATTAAAAAATTACGTTTGTGCGTTTCGTGGGTATATCCGCCAGAATAATCTTTGGGTACGGGAACGTCTATGCCTGCAGCTATTGCCTGATCTACTTCTATTTTAACATTTTTGATAGATGCATCAAATAAGGGAACTTTACCCAATTCTTGTCTAATTTTTTGCACTCCAGCTTTGGTTACCATCAACATAGGATGCTCTTGTGCAAATATGTGTATTGATACGATGCTACAAAAAGCAAAGCAAAACACTAATTTATTTCTTATTGTTTTCATACAGCAAATCTTTCTAATTATTGAATCAGTCCTAAATCCTTCCCGTTAGTTCCCTTACCTTTTAGTTGTGATTCTTCTTCCAAACGGTAAGTTTTATTGATAAATTTAGGCTTGTAATTCCATACGTTTTCAAGAGTATATTTTTGGTCTCCTGTAACAACCACCTTATCCGATTGATAAAAATTATTATTCAATACCTCAACCACAGGCTCTCCAACTACCAAATGCATTTTTACGCCTTTACTTTGATTAAAAATATTATTCTTCACTTCTATTTTTTGCACACCGTGTAAGACCACAGCTGCATTTGTCTTATTTCTTTTGTTGTTTCCTACATTATCAAAAACAGAATTTTCTAGGATCAAAAAGGGACCGTATGTACTTTCATCAGTTCCTCCTCTATACAAATCTACCACGGCTCCTCCTACATTTTTAAACGTATTGTTTTTAAGCGTTACGTATTCGGCATTGTAAATACCAATGTCATCTGTTTCTTTGTTTAGTGCTACAATATTTCCTGTGACATTGCTAAATGATGTATGTATGATTTGTAGAGTGTCTGCAAAAGTATTTTTATATATTTTGATGGCATCAAATGCATAATTGATATCTAAATTTATAAAACTACAATGCTCTATAAACAAATTGTAATTGGTATTCATAGAATATTTGCTTGTAGATATAACAGCATTTCCATTATCATCTGGAGAATTCTTACCATCAAATTCAACTCCCTGCAATTTAAGCGAGCCATGATTGTTGATTTGAAACAAAAACTTTTTCTGAAACAATACCTTTGGCTTTTGCTCTTTATCTCCTACAACCGTAATAGGTCTATCAATAACTATAGCTTTGCTATTTTTATACACTTTGCCTGCTTGTAACTGCAATACATCACCAGCATTTGCTTGTGCTACAGCATCTACCAAAGTATTTAAACCTGGTGCTACCACAATGGTTTTTCCTGAAGACAACAAAACTTTTTTATCTTTTTTAGAATACCAACTTGCCCCCGTATTATCTTTGGTTGGCAAATCCGTTTTTATCTGTGCTCCATGTGTAGCGTTGTTAGATACTAGCAAGCCTTGGGAATTGCGTGTCCATTCTAAGGTTTGCTTTGTAAAGCCCTTTGACGTTAATGGTGCTATATTGGGGCTAATAACATTTTGTTTAAAAGTAATACCGCTAATGTCGTCATAAGCTGTAAATACATCACTTTTAGCTTCGTTGTAAAAAATATTATTTGCAACAACTGATGATTCTGGCACAGCACTTCGTTCTGCATCACTTCCTGCACACAGCTGTACATTGGCACAATTAACAAAGGTGTTGTTAGTTACCACAGCATCTTTTACTTGGTGATAACGGTTGATGGGCGAATTGGGAACTCCATTCATGATAACAAAAGCTCCTCTAAAACGAGATCCCATAAGACCTTCTGCATAATTATTTATCACTTTTTGCTGTCCGTTTATTACTCTAATCCCACCTGTACAGGGTTTGTTATTTCCAAAAAACACATTTCCTTCTACCAAAGTTTGATTTCCATGTCTCATCGTCAACGTTCCACGACATTCAAAAAACACATTGTTTCTATATATGTTCTGACAAGATTTGTTAGAAATGGTTTCGTGCTCCCCATCACATCGATCAAAATAATTGAATTCTACCACCGTTTGAGAATTACTTAATGAATAATGACTAGTACCAATACGCAAAGTTTCTCCTCCATTAGATCCTAAATTAGGTCTTGGCCCAAAATAATTATGATCTATTTGATGTTTATTCTCTTGACTTTCCTTACTATTTAAACGAACAATCATGGTTACTCCTTTGTTGTTTTTCCCTTCTAAATGGCAATGATCTACACGGTTGTGTTTTCCATATATTGCTACCCAAGTATCCGTTTCAAAACGTTCTGGGTTGTTGTAGTTTTCAATCACACATTCCGTCAATCTAGAATGGTGTGCTAAATTTTTCTCGTCTTTCTTAAACGATATAACTTCATTAGTTGGGGTGTATCCGTTTTTAAAAACTAAACCTTTAACCACTAAATAACTACCTGCAATTCTTAGATTAGATTGTCCTGTAAACAAAACCTTTCCACTTTCTTCTGCCCTTAATACAATGGGCTTTTCGGCTGTTCCATTTGCTTCAAACAAAACTTCTGCATTGTTCCAAACACCATTAGCTAATACCAACTCGTCTCCTGGTTTTGCCTTTGCTATCTGCTGTTGCAATTCTTGTACATTGTGTAATACAGAGGATGATGAATTGGATGATTTACTACACGAGATCCATAACAAAGAAATGAACCCTACTAAAAAAGATATTGTTGTCTTCATTTTAAATTGGTTTACCAGTTTGGTTGACCAAATATATTTATTTAAAATCATCCTTCCAAAATATTTATCAACAAAAAGATGTAAAAATTGTTTTTTTAATAAAAACCACACCAAAACATTAGAGAAACTAACAAAAAATCAAACTATATAAAATAAAAAAACCGAAGCTTGCGACTTCGGTTGATTGTATCTCTACAAAAAATTATGTTTTGGGAACCAAACCTAAATCTTTCCCTCTTTGTAGCATGAGTATATAAGCCTGATCATAATCATTTGCAATGGCTCCGTCTAAAATGGCCTCTTTGATATAATCTTTTATTTGGCCTATTTCACGGCAAGGTTTCAAATTAAACGTATCCATTATTACTTCCCCAGAAATAGGTGGCTCAAAGTTTCGTACTCGATCTCGTTCTTCTACTTCTTTTATTTTTTGACGAACTATTTTAAAATTATTGTGATATTTTTTGAATTTATGTGGGTTTTTAGTCGTGATATCAGCTTCACACAATGTCATCAAACTGTCAATATCATCTCCTGCATCAAAAACAAGTCTTCGTACAGCAGAATCGGTTACTTCTGAGGCCAAAACAATAGGTCTTGAACTTAATAAAACC
Source organism: Ochrovirga pacifica (assembly GCF_000220525.1). Lineage (GTDB taxonomy): Bacteria > Bacteroidota > Bacteroidia > Flavobacteriales > Flavobacteriaceae > Ochrovirga > Ochrovirga pacifica. The sequence goes on from NZ_AFPK01000072.1 coordinate 42,213, forward strand.
ATTTTCTGCACAAATTTCATCTTGTTGTTTAAAGGCAATCTGAGTCGTTTAAAAAGTTTAAACACCATTTTTGACCCTACAAATTCATGATTATGAAAAGTCCATCCTACTTTTTTTGAAAAACGTTTGGTTGGAGCTTTTCCAATATCATGCAACAAAGCAGCCCAACGCAACCATAAATCTTCAGTATTTTTAGAAATATTATCAACCACCTCAAGGGTATGGTAAAAATTATCTTTGTGTTTCTGCCCCTCTACCTCTTGTACACCTTTAAGTGCAGTAAGTTCGGGTAAAATTTGCTGTAATAATCCTGTTGTTTCTAAATGTAAAAAACCAATAGAAGGCACAGGAGCTTCTAGAATTTTATTTACCTCAACCATTACGCGTTCTCGAGTGATGATTTTTAATCGTTCGGCATTGGTAGTTATAGCTTTTAAAGAATTTGATTCTATGGTAAAGTTTAACTGGGTAGCAAAACGAATGGCACGTAACATGCGCAAAGGGTCGTCTGAATAAGTAATATCAGGATCTAGCGGGGTACGGATGATTTGAGTTTTTAAATCATCTATCCCACCAAACGGATCTAGCAATGTACCCAAATTTGATGTATTTAAAGAGATAGCCAATGCATTGATGGTAAAATCTCTTCTATTTTGATCGTCTTGCAAAGAGCCTTGCTCTACTTGAGGATTGCGACTATCTTCTGTGTAAGATTCTTTACGAGCACCAACAAACTCTACTTCTAAATCTTGGTAACGCAACATAGCGGTTCCGTAGGTTTTAAAAACCTGAACTTTTGGCTTATTAGGCAATAGCTCTGCTACTTTTAAAGCCAATTCAATTCCGCTACCTACAGCTACTACATCTACATCTTTAGCAGCACCTCTTTGTAAAATAAAATCGCGTACAAACCCTCCAATTACATAAGTATCTACGTTAAGCTGTAGAGCAGCTTGTGTAATGTATTTAAAAACGGGGTGCTTTAAGGCAGGTGTATAGTTTTCTAAAAGTTGCATTAAGGTCTTATTACGGTTACCTGATTGTCTGCATTGATCTTAAGAATTGTTGAAGATTTTTCGCAGATTTTTTCGTGATGCAAATCTACTACATAATCAACAGCCTCCAAAATAGCAGGACTAATTTCAGAAAATTGTTTGGGTGTAGCCTCACCGCTAATATTTGCCGAAGTAGAAACAATGGGCTTTCCAAAGTCCGTAATTAATTGTTGGCAAAATACATCCGAAGCTATTCGGATGGCAATAGTGTCATCGACTCCTACAGCATTGGTTGCCAACCCTATAGGCCCGTCGTATACAATGGTAGTAGGCTTTGTGGCTTTGTTGATAATTTCTAATGCTTTGGCAGGAATATGTTTTACGTATTGTTGTAACATATCCAAATGGGCTACCAAAACCACTAAGCTTTTGCTCTCGGCTCGTTTTTTTATTTTGTATATTTTAGCTACTGCTTCTTCACTAGTTGCATCGCATCCTAATCCCCAAACGGTATCTGTTGGGTAAAGAATTACTCTCTTTTGTTCTAACTCTCTAATCACAGTACAAAAATACTATATTTGCCTTTACTATATCTATATCATAAATGAACAACTTTAAACGTTTTGTTAGCTACGCAAATCCTTATAAATTCACTGCTTTTTTAGGAATCTTTTTTAATATTCTATATGCACTTTTTACCACGCTATCGTATGTAATATTAATGCCTACTCTTGATGTTTTGTTTGGAGACACTGAACGTGTTAGTACAGAACCAACATATCCTGGAATTAATAACTTATCTAAGGACTATTTACAAGACTATTTAAACTATCACGTTACTTATACCAATGAAGTTTTTGGAGAAGAACGTACCCTGATGTATTTAATTGTTACTATTATCTCGGTTTTTTTGTTAAAAAATATTTTTGCATACTTGGGAAAAATCACCATGGCTTTTCTTAAAAACAACGTGCTAAAAGATTTAAGAAACGAGATTTATAGCAAAATCATCAGCCTGCCTATTTTCTTTTATTCAGAAAAGAGAAAAGGAGATATTATTGCCAGAGCAACGGGTGATATTGGAACCGTAAACTCAACCTATTTAGATTTGGTTATTACATACATAAGAGAGCCTTTAAATATTGTGTTTACTCTATTTGTTATGTTTAAAGTAAGTTGGCAACTGACCTTAGTAATGTTTGGTTTTATTCCTTTATCTGGATTTATTATTTCATTAATAAGTAAAAAAATCAAACAACAGTCCAAAGAAATATTTGCTAAAGGAGGTAATTTATTGGGGATTATTGAAGAAACCATTGGGGGCTTAAAAATTATCAAAGCCTTTACTTCTGAACTTTTTTTTGATAAAAAATATAGACAAGAAACCGAAGAAATTAGAAAACTTAGCAATCAAATGTCTGCTCGCCAGTCTTTGGCAAGTCCTGTAAGCGAATTTTTAGGAGTAGTTTCTATATCTTCTTTACTGTGGTTTGGGGGGAAAATGGTACTTATTGATCAGGTAATGACTGGTGGAGTTTTTATTGGGTTTATGGCATCAGCTTACAACATCCTAACTCCTGCAAAAACCTTGTCTAAAGCCAACAATGCTATTAAGGTAGCTAACTCTGCCGCAGAACGTGTTATTGAAGTTTTGGACACAGAAAATCCTTTGGCCGATCAAGACAATGCAAAAGAAATTGATCGTTTTAATTTTGAAATTGAGTTTAAAAATATTTCATTTAAATATGACGAGCAATATGTGCTTAAAAATTTCTCTTTAAAGATTCCTAAAGGAAAAAAAGTAGCCTTGGTGGGGCAATCTGGTAGTGGAAAATCGACCCTAGCGAATTTAATTACTCGCTTTTGGGATGTAAATGAAGGTGAAATTTTGATTGATGGAATTAACATCAAAGAACTAAACTCTTCATCTTTACGAAAGTTGATGGGAATTGTAACTCAAGATTCTATCCTTTTTAACGATAGCATCAAAAACAACATTGCTTTGGGCGAAAGCACAGAAGACCTAGACAAAATTAAGGAAGCTGCCAAAACAGCCAATGCTCACGACTTTATAGAAGATTTCCCGTATAAATACGATACGGCTGTAGGAGATAGAGGAGGCATGTTATCTGGAGGTCAAAGACAACGTGTATCCATTGCTAGAGCTATTTACAAAAATCCGCCCATCATGATATTTGACGAAGCAACCTCTGCCTTAGATACCGAATCCGAAAAACTAGTGCAAGATGCTTTAGAAAAATTGATGACCAATAGAACCTCTTTGGTAATTGCGCATCGACTCTCTACCATCCAAAATGCAGATACTATTGTAGTGCTTAAAAAAGGAAAAATTGTAGAACAAGGAACACACGAACAATTGATAGCCGCCAATGGTAATTATAAAAAATTAGTAGAACTGCAAAGTTTGGAAGGATAAACTTACTTTAAAAATAAAAATATGTTTTTTACGAAAAAGAAAAATCATAAAATTGCAAGAAGACCTAAAGTAGCAATTGTTTATTACATACCAAAAACTAATACTTCTAAATACAAAAATTGGTCCGATGGCTTTACCAAAAGCATTGCTCTTATCAAAGAAGATTTTGATTTTTCATGGATCAATATTGAAAACGGTATGCCGTCTTGTGAGGAACTAAACAGCTTTGATTTTATATTAGCAAAATGTTGCTGGGATTCAAAAATTGACATTTATTTAAGAAGCTTAAAAAAAATAACTAAACCAGTAGGAATTGCCATTTCTTGTTCTACCTTTCCTAAAAACAAAAAAAATTATCACTTTTACAAAGTTTTATGGTATGAAACTTTTTGGTATGGTAAGCAACTACCTAAACATCCTTGTAAGATTCATGCTTTCGGTATAGATTCATCTGTTTATCAAAATAAACAAACAGAAAAAAAAATTGATGTATTGAGTATTGGTACAGTAACCAGTTACAAACGTCCTGAAAAAATTATTGAGCTAAAGGGAGCAAAAAAAATAATTATTGGAGATACAACAGCATCAGACTCAGAAAAAATAATTAAAAATCTACATAAACACAATATAGAGGTTCGTAATTTTGTATCCCCTGTAGAACTAACAGAACTTATAAACCAAAGCAGACTAGTTTACATACCCTGCAAACTAAATGGAGGTGGAGAAAGAGCTTTACTTGAAGCACGCTCTTGTGCTACTCATGTAAAAATAGAGCCAGACAACCCAAAACTATACGAATTAACCCAATCTCCTATTTGGGATGAATTTTACTATGCGCAACAACTAAGATTAGGTATAGAAAAAATCCTTCAACTAAATCAAGATTCTGTAGCAGCTACAAATCCAATTAACTCGAACCCTAAACTAAAGGCAGGTAGATATAGTTTTCATAATGGGAATTTATCAATTACTGGAGACGAGTACGTAACTATTGGCTCTTTTTGTTCTTTTGGTAAAAACATTTCCATAATCACATCTAACCACGACACCAATTATATGAGCTCTCAAGGGTTTGTTTATAGATTCTTTTTTAAGACTCAACACCCAGGTGAAGATATCAATCATAAAAATAAAGAACGTTCCAAAGGACCAGTTTCTATTGGCAATGATGTATGGATTGGTGATGATGTGAAGATTCTATCTGGTGTACATGTTGGTGATGGAGTTTGTATTGGTGCGGGTTCAATTGTCACTAAAAACATTCCAAGCTATGAAATACACGCAGGGGTTCCCAATAAAAAAATAAAAATGCGTTTTAAAGATGATATGATAGAATATTTAACAAATCTTAAATGGTGGTATTGGTCTAATACTAAAATCAAAAGAAACAAATCACTTTTTGAAGCACAACTGAACAATAGCCCATTAGATATCATAAAAAAACTTGAACAATGAAACTGATTACCTACGAATCTAAAAAAGGAAATTTTGGAGATGATTTAAATGGATGGCTCTGGCCTAAAATATTTCACAAAGATGCCCTAAACGAAAAAGACAATATAGCTCTTTTGGCAATTGGATCTATATTAATAGGTAATTCTGACTATATAAAAAAAGCCAATCAACATCAAAAAAAAGTAATTGTAGGAACCGGCGTTAGAAGCATTGCTGAGCAATTAAAATTTGACGAGAGCTGGGATTTAACCTTTTTCAGAGGTCCATTTAGTTCCATGGTAGCTACAGGGGAACCAGGCAACTATATCTCTGATAGTGCATATTATTTAACCCTATTAAAAGATTATAAACAATGGAAAACTGCTCCCAAAAAGTATAAAGTAAGTGTGATTCCATACTATAAATCTATAGATACAATTGACTGGAAAAGTTGTTGTGAACAGCTCGGTTGGAATTTGATTGACCCTACAGGGTTTGATATTGAATATTTTATAAAAGAAGTTAGCCAAAGTGAATTTGTAATTAGTGAGGCTATGCACGGAGCAATAATAGCAGATATATTAAGAGTACCATGGCAAAGACTTAAATACAAAGCTCACTTATTTGAAGGAGAAGCTGTATCTGAATTTAAATGGCACGATTGGATGTACTCTATCAACATAACCAATTCTAATACGATTGAAGTATTTGAAAAAAAGAAAAAATTGAAATACAAATTTTTCCCTCACTTATACACCAAAAAAAATCAAGCTCGCTTTAAAGCTATGATTAGCAAAAATTTTAATAAAAATAGTTTTTCTCTTTCTTCTGATGAAACATTAAACACAATTATTGACAAACTTAAAAAAAATCAAGCATACCTTCAAAAAACGTATTTTTCACAACATTTCAAAAGCAATTAGATAATGCAAAAAAAAATTCTCTTCTTTTATCCTGACAACCCAAATTTAATTAACCAAGGAAACAACGCTAGAGCTCATTTTTTACTTGCTTATTTTAAGGCTAGAAATTTTAAAGTTCATTTACTCGGTGAAAAAAGACACGATTATTCTACAAAAGATCATAAAGAACTCTTCCAAAAAGGATTGATAAACAAAGGGGGCTTCATCACGAGAAATAAAAACAAAGGACTACGTTATATGATAAACGAATCCATCCCAAAAAAAATAAAAAGTACGGTTAATAGAGAGCTTAATCGAGTACGTTCAGGCCAGCAAAATCAATTTAATGCCTTTTTACAAGATGAGCCTTATGATTATATCTTAATCTCTTATGCCTACTGGTTGCCTTTGATAGAAAACAATCCCTTAATTAATAAAGCTAAAATTTTGGTAGATACACATGATTTTTTAACCTCGCAGTTACAACACAAAAAAAAGTTTGACTTAGGTAAAGGGTTTGCCAAAGAGATGAGATTATTAGCTTTATCCGATGTGATTTGGGCCATTTCTGATGAAGAAAATTATTTATTTTCTCAATTTACCAATACAAAAGTGATCACTATTCCGCACGGAGCAAAAAAACAAATAGTTGGCAAAAAAGAAATTGCTTACGACTTGTTTTATGTAGCAAGCAACAACCCTCACAACTTAGCTTCTGCTCAATGGTTTTTTGAAAAAGTGTATCCTCTTTTAGATCCCAACCTACGTATCGCTGTTGTTGGTAGAGTTAATCAAGTCATTGAAAAGAAAAGCAATATCACTAAAATTGATTTTACTGAAGATCTATCTGTATATTACCAAAAGAGCAAAATTGCCCTATGCCCTATGTTGAGTGGTACTGGACTCAAAATAAAAGTAGTTGAAGCCTTGTCTTACGGAATTCCTGTGGTTGGAAACGTAAGAGCTGTGGATGGACTTCCAAACAAAATTAACAATGGCTGTTGGGTGGCAACCTCCGTAACTTCTTTTGCAAATGCCATTGAACAACTGCTATTACAACCACATTTGTATACAAAATACAGCGCTGATGCAATTCAGTTATTTGATAGCTATTTTAGCGAAGAAAGAGTCTTTGAAAAGCTAGATGAACAATTTGATCTTCAATAAAAAAATCATGAAAATTGCAATCGTAGAAATTAATGACTGGCACGGAGAGTGTATTTATTCGCAAGTAAAAAGCCTAGAGAATAAAGCACAGCAGATAACTGTTATTGCACATAGCAAACTAAAAAAAGATTTAGAACAGCTAAATCCTTCATTTAAAAAACTATATGTAGATTTTAGCAAAAAAAAAGCAGATTTTAACAGCAAAATGGGCGTTTGGTGGTTTTTATATCGTGGTAGTTTTGATAAAATAATTTTTAATACTGCCGAAAAAAAAGCATGGAAATTAATTTTAATGCCTTACCCTAAAAGAACAGAATTGATTGGTTGTGTACACAACGTACAACGCTTTTATACGCATAAAACACAACAAAAAATAGGATTAAAACTACACAAGATATTGGTTCTAAGTAAGGCACTGGTAACAGCAATTCCTAAAAACTTACAACATAAAACTCATTATTATTACAGTATTCACTATCCAAAAACAAACGAAACCATTTACAAACCTAAAAATGAAATATGGATTTGTATCCCTGGAGGTATTGATAGTAGACGTAGAGATTATTCGTTTTTACTGGATTTAAATTTGCCTGTAAATCATCCTCTTAAATTTATTTTGCTGGGTAAAAAAAGCACTCAAAAAGATGCAGACTTATCTAACAGATTACAAGAAAAAACTTGGATAGTTACTTTTGATCAGCACGTTAGTCAACCTAAGTTTAATGCGTACCTTACCCAAAGTGATTATGTTATGTCTTGCATACATCCAAACGTAATGTTTTACAAAGATTATGTAAGCAGCAAGCAAAGTGGCACTCATAACTTGGCCATGGGCTTTGGCAAAACCTTGTTGTTAGAGCATGGTTTTTATAAGCATGAAGACTTTAAAGACAAAGCTCTTTTTTACAATCTACAAAATCTAAAACACTTTTTATTAACTCTTGCTCCTAACCCCGTAAAAGTAGATTACGAGTTGGGTACTTCTCAACAAAATTACGTTAACTTTATTTGCTCATAAGCTTACGCTTGGTAAACTTTATGTAACCTAACGCAATCGAAGGCAAAATTAGTGCTCTTTTTTTATTGATAGCTCGTTGGTAGATATCAAACCATTTTTTCCCATTATAGAACTCAAACTTTGCGTACTGTGCATTATGTTTGATATAGTGAATAGGACTTAACGAAAAATGATTCAACTCGTTATAATATATGGCATTTGATACAGGATACTTAAACAATCGTTTTTCATTGTTAATACAAGATGTTATTCCTCCTTCCAAATATTCTTTGGTCATAATCATCAAGTTACATACACCTACCACTCCCTTGCAACCAATTCTATTATATAAGATGCTCATGCGTTGGTTTTCGCCAAACACACTAGGGAACTTATTTTTTTGGAGCTCTTTGGTTAAAAAAACTAAGGCCTTATCGCCCCTAACTTTATGTTTGTAACGAATATCATAGGTATTTGTAAAACGTAAATCATCTGGAAATTTATCTCCAATTAAAGATTTGTTATGATGGTAATTTGCTAAAAAACGCATGGCCACCAACTTCTTATTTTCTTTTTGATATGTTTTCCATTTGTTTTCTATAATTTCTAAAGCATCTGGAGTGACGTAGTCATCAGAGTCTAGTTCAAAAGTAAGAGTTCCTTTAATAAAGGGAATACAATAGTTATATGCGCTGGGTTTTCTTCCGTTCTTTTTTTTGTAATAACGAACAGGAAAAGATGCTGTTTTTACATAAGTCTGCACCAAGTTCTCTGTATTATCTGTAGAACCATCGTCTACAACTAACACATCAAAATTCCTAACTGCCTGTTGTTCAAGACTATCAAAAAGTCTTGGTAAATACTTTTCCCTATTATAGGTAGGTATAAATACAGTTATAAAATTAGCTTTCATGCTTTTCTGTTTTGTTCTAAGTCCTTTACCAAACTATAACTTATTAGACTCTCTTTTTTATACAAAGTTTGCCTATTAACTACATCATAGATGCAAAAACAAAAAAAGGTTGCTTGTAAAAAAGCAAATTTTATGTTTCTGTTGGAATTCTTGCAATTTTTCTCTCTTAAAAAAAGGCAAAAGTACACAACAACTTTAAATTAAAAACAAGAAAATGTTAAAAAACACTCAAAAAAAGCTAATTCATAATCAAAAAAAATAAGTCTATAGAAGCGTAGATTCTGCCAAAACTTTAATTTTTTCTATTTGTTTACTCTGTAAATAGAAATGTTCTATGTGTTGTCTTGCAGCAATTCCCATTGTTTTTGCCTCTTCTCTATTTTCATACAATCTTAACATGTAACTAGCCATTCCATCAACATCTTCTTCAGCCACTAAGAAACCTGTTTTATTGTGTACTACAGCATCTTTAATTCCCCCGTGTTCCGTGCTAATTACTGGTAATTGGGATGCACTGGCCTCCATAATACTTACAGGAGTTCCTTCCATATCACCATTAGGTGCTGTTATAGAATGTTGCACAAAAGCTATCGATGTTTGCATTAATAAAGCAATCTCTTTGGGGCTTAAAATCCCTGTAAAAGATACAGATTCTGTAAGGTTTAATTCTTTTACAAGTGCTTCACACTCGGAATACAAACCTCCTTTAGATCCTGCCATTATTAGTTTTGCTTCTGGATATTTACGTACTACTTGATAAAATGCTTTAATGGTGTGCAAAGGTCCTTTTTTAACAGCAAACCTTCCTACTGCCAAAAATTGATTTTCTTTCTTACTTGTTTCATTCGGTCTGAATTTGGCTATATCTACTCCGCAAGGAATGACGACTATCTTATCAGCTGGTGCTCCATAGCTAATCAATTTTACTTTAATTTCTTCGGAGACTGCTATTAAATAAGAAGCGTATACAAATAGTTTTTGATATTTTGTTCTGTATTGATTAATGATTTTATTTTCTGTAGCATCATGTCCGTGAAATATAACTAGGAGAGGAATATTTAATGCTTTGCAAATGGGTACCATATGAGAACCTGTGGTTCCGTAATTGCAAAGAACCACATCAATCTTATTTTCCTTTAGGTACTTTTTCATACCATAATTACTAAAGCTATTGTTTCTACCCACAATTATTTTAAATGTTTTGTGTAATAACCAAAATAAATAAGGGCTTAACAATGTATTGTTTTCACACCTTTCAGGAAATCTACCTGTATGAACAGGGTAAACTTCAGAAAAATCAGAAAACAAAGCTATTTGGTCTTTGATAAAGGTTTCAGAATACGATGATTTTTTAGTTCGTGTTATACATATTTTCATGTTTTAGTTTAGTCTTTGGTGTTGTTTTTAAGTTTAGTAACATCTAAATTACAATTTAATACCATTAATTGCTTCAATCCTTTTATTTTTGCTGAAAATAAAATTAATCTACTACATGTCTGAGAAATCTATTTCTGTTATTATCAGCACTTACAACTCTAAAGAATGGCTTAAGAAAGTGATGATAGGCTACAATCAACAAACCTTACAAAATTTTGAAATGGTAATAGCCGATGACGGTTCTAGACAAGATACTAAAGACATGATTGAAGCCTTTCCTGCCAATTATCCCATTACACATGTTTGGCATGAAGACAATGGTTTTCAAAAATCGCAAATTTTAAACAAAGCAATTCTGGCCTGTAACACAGACTATATTATTATGTCTGATGGTGATTGTATTCCTAGAAAAGACTTTATTGCTGTACATGAAAAATATCGAGAACCTGGGTGTTTTTTATCAGGAGGCTATTATAAATTAACCATGCCTATTTCAGAAAAAATAGACGAAGAATTGATAAAAAATCAAACTTGTTTTAATTTGAATTGGCTATTACAAAATGGTTTAAAAAAAACATTTAAAAACAACAAACTGAATTCTTTTGGAAAAAAAGCGACTTTTTTAAATTGGATTACTCCCACTAAAGCCACGTGGAACGGTCACAATGCATCTGGTTGGAAAAAAGATATTTTAGCAGTGAATGGTTTTGATGAACGCATGCAATATGGGGGACAAGATCGAGAATTAGGAGAACGATTGATAAACTTAGGAATTAAGTCTAAGCAAATTCGCTACAGTGCTATTGTTATTCACCTAGATCACCCCAGAGGCTATATGAACAAAGAAAGCTGGGAAATTAACAACAACATCCGAAGAAATACACGTAGTAAGAACGTAAACTTTACTCCTTTTGGAATAAAAAAAGACTAGCATGTTTAAAGAACTACTTATTTTCAACTTTCTTTACAAATGGAAATATATTCTGGCATTTCTAAAAAGTAAGCTTAATAAAATACCCGTTACTAAATCTGTTAACACAATTACTTATGTAGCTAGAGAGGTTGACCAACAATGGATTTTTGGAGCCAAAGTCAGAAGGTTATCTCAATTTTCCACACTAAATGCAAAGGCTTATTATCATAATAAACTTAGAAATTTACCTGTATCCGATGGATACTTTTTTATTTTTCCTCAATATTTTTGTCGTGCTTTACGTCATAATCCATTTATCTTGAAAAAGAAAATTATTGTGATGTTCACCCATACAAATTGGACTTCCTCATATTCTAAAACACACATTATTTGGTGTTTAAACATAGTAGACAAAGTGATTTGCTTAAACTCTGAAGTAAAAAAACAACTCATCACTGATGGTTTGGAAGCATCTAAAATCGAAGTATTGCATATTGCTTCATCTGCCAGTACTTTTACAAGTCATATGCGAAACTCCCAAACCGTTGGTTTTTGCAGTGCTTTTGGAGATCGAAAAAATCCTGAGATGGTTTATCAGTTGGTAAAAAACATGCCTCATATGCACTTTTTTCTCATTGGTAAAAACTGGGAAAAATACGAAAAATACGAAAAATTAATTCGCTTTAGCAATTTTACTTATTATAACAATCAACCTTACGAAAACTATCCTGATTACTACCACCAAATAGATGTATTTGTATCACCATCAACATTAGAAGGTGGCCCAGTACCTGTGTTAGAAGCCATGTTGTCTAACTGTATTCCAGTTGCTTCAAAAACTGGATTTTGTCCAGATATCATAAGCCATGGTGAAAACGGTTTTTTGTTTGATGTAGATGCCGATTACTCAACTGTTATGCGCTTAATTGAACAGGCTGCTAAAGATACTAAAACCAATGTAAGAGCTACTGTAATGGAACATACATGGGAGAATTGTAGCAAAAAAATAGATCAATTATTTACAGAACTTTAAACTCATTATATGCCTAAAATCATCGGAATAGATTACGGAACCGTTCGTATTGGACTTGCAGAAACCGACGACTTAAAAATGATGGCTTTTGGATTAGATACAGTAGCTACCAAAGATATTTTCAGGTATTTAAATGAGTATTTACAAAACAATACGGTTGAACTTTTTGTAGTAGGAGAACCTAAACAAATGGATGGATCGTTTAGCGAAAGTGAAATTCACATACAAGAATTCATCAAAAAATTAGACAGTACTTACCACATCCCTATTCAACGTTTTGATGAACGTTTTACATCCAAAATGGCTTTTAACACCATGCTTGCAAGTGGCATCAGCAAAAAGAAAAGACAAAACAAAGGTTTAATAGATAAAATAAGTGCCACGATCATTTTACAAGAGTACCTAAACACTTTGTAAGCTTAGAAGAAAATTGAGTATCTTCACCCCATAAGCATTCATTTATGAAAGGAATTATTTTGGCTGGGGGTTCTGGAACACGATTGTATCCTTTAACCAAAGCCACCAGCAAGCAATTATTGGCTATTTACGACAAACCGATGATTTACTATCCTTTATCGGTTTTGTTACTGGCAGGTATTAAAGAAATTCTTATCATTACCACCCCTGAAGACCAAGTTCGTTTTCAAAATTTATTAAGTGACGGAAGCCAGTTAGGAATTTCTATTAGTTATGCTATACAACCACAACCCGAAGGCTTGGCACAGGCTTTTATAATTGGTAAAGATTTTATAGGCAATGACGATGTTGCTTTAATATTGGGAGACAATATTTTTTATGGTCAAGGATTTACCCATTTGCTAAAAGATGCTATTCAGCGAGTAAAACAAGAACAAAAAGCCACCATATTTGGTTATTATATAAACAACCCTCAACGCTATGGAGTGGTTGCTTTTGATACCGATGGAAATGCCCTTAGTATAGAAGAAAAGCCCAAAAAACCTAAGAGCAACTATGCTGTTTCTGGTTTGTATTTTTATACCAATGATGTTGTGAAAATTGCCGAAAAAATTGAGCCAAGTAACAGAGGAGAATTAGAAATTACTACGGTAAACCAAATTTACCTAGACAAAAAACAATTGCACGTAGAAACTATGGGCAGAGGTTACGCATGGTTAGACACAGGAACTTGCGAATCTATGCTAGAAGCTAGCAATTTTATACATACTTTAGAAAAAAGACAGGGCCTTAAAGTAGCTTGTATTGAAGAAATTGCTTTTGAAAAAGGCTACATAAACAAAGAACAATTATTAGCTTTGGGCACAGCCATGAAAAAAAATGAATACGGTCAGTATTTGATTAGAAAAGCACTAAAATAAATGAAGTATTCAAGAACCCAAATACCTGATATTATTGTATGTGAACCTAGAGTTTTTGGAGATCACAGAGGGTATTTTATGGAAGCCTTTAAACAAGCAAGCCTGAATGATTTTTTAGGACATTCTATTTCTTTTTGTCAAGACAATGAGGCCAGCTCAAAAAAAGGTGTATTAAGAGGCTTGCATTATCAAATAGGCGAATATGCACAAACCAAACTGGTACGTGTAGTACACGGCAATGTTTTGGATATTGCGGTAGACATTAGAAAGGGTTCTCCAACATTTGGTCAGCACATTGCTGTAGAACTATCGGCCGAAAATAAAAAACAACTACTAATCCCTAAAGGATTTGCTCATGGGTATATTACCCTAAGCGATACTGCTATTTTTAGTTATAAAATAGATGCTCCTTATAGTTTTGAACACGAAAGAGGCATTGCTTACAACGATGCTAAGCTAGCCATTGATTGGCAATTGCCAAGTAATGAATTTATCTTGTCTGATAAAGACACCCAAAACCCCCATTTTGATCAGGCAACTTTGTTTGATTATGATTTGAATTATTATGAGTAATATTCTTATTACAGGAAGTGATGGTCAACTGGGTTGCGAGCTAAAGTGGCTTGCATCAAACTATCCACAGCATCGTTTTTATTTTACAACCCGTAAAGAAGTAGATATTTGTTACCCTGAACAAATAGCAGCTTTTTGTCAAGAACATCAAATAGAAAATATCATTAACTGTGCTGCATACACCAAAGTAGACAGAGCCGAATCAGAAAAAGAAATTTGCTATTTAGTGAATGCTACAGCGGTAAAAAACTTAGGCTTGATAGCAAAAAAAATGAACATTCAGCTTACGCACCTTTCTACAGATTATGTATTTGATGGACAAAAAAAAGAACCTTATAAAGAAAATGAAAGTACTCATCCCATTAATATATACGGCAAGTCTAAACAAATAGGGGAACAGTATTTACTAGACATCAATCCCAAAAATTGCATTATTATTAGAACAGCTTGGGTATACTCATCTGCAGGAAATAATTTTGTAAAAAGCATGCTCCGCTTGTCTGAAAAAAATCAAGAGTTAAAAATTGTTTGCGACCAAATAGGAACCCCTACCTATGCTGGGGATTTGGCACAAATGCTACTAGATCTCTTGCCCAAAATTAAAAATACAAACACAGCAATTTATCATTATACGCATATGGGGAGTGCAAGTTGGTTTGAATTTGCTAAAGAGATCTTTAAGCAAGCCCATAATTCTTGCCGTGTAAAACCGATTGCTACTGCAAACTACCCAACGGCTGCACAAAGACCTTTGTTTACTGTTTTAGACAAGTCAAAAATAATTACAGATTTCGACCTTAAGATTCCTCATTGGAAAACAGCCTTAACTGTTTGTTTAAAAAAACTAAGCACATGAAAACCATTTTACTAACCGGAACTGCAGGATTTATAGGTTCTAATTTTGTTTCTTATTTTTTAGAACAACACAAGAACTACCAGCTCATCAGCTTGGACAGTTTGACTTATGCGGGTAGCTTAGACAATTTAAAAGAAGTAGCACAACATCCTAGACACTTATTTGTAAAAGGAGATATTATAGACCGAGCGCTTTTAACTTCTTTGTTTGACACTTATTCTATAAACGGAGTAATTCACTTTGCGGCAGAATCTCATGTAGACAACTCCATTGCCAACCCAGATGTGTTTATACAAACCAATGTAAACGGAACATTTACCTTACTCGATGTAGCATATAAACATTGGATGGAACAACCTTTTACTTACAAAACCAACTACAAAGATGCTCGTTTTTTGCACATTTCAACAGACGAAGTGTACGGCTCCTTAGAAGCTACAGGTTTGTTTACAGAAACAACACCTTATGCTCCCAATTCGCCATACAGTGCCTCAAAAGCCAGCAGTGATTTGTTGGTAAGAAGTTACCATCATACTTATGGCTTAAATACAGTAATAACCAACTGCTCTAACAATTACGGCCCTCAGCAGCACGACGAAAAACTTATTCCAACAGTAATTAGAAAAGCATTAACAGGGGCTCCAATTCCTATTTACGGAGATGGAAAAAACATTAGAGATTGGTTGTATGTAAAAGACCATTGTACAGGAATTGATTTGGCATACCATAAAGGAAAAGCAGGTGAAGTGTACAATATTGGCGGAAAAAACGAACGAGATAACAATTACATTGCACAAAAAATTTGCTTGTTATTAGATACATATTCCCCCAAAAAAACAGGAAGTTATCTAGAGCAAATAACGTATGTAAAAGACAGAGCAGGCCATGATAGACGCTACGCGATAGATGCAACCAAAATAGAAACTCAATTAGGCTGGAAAGCCCAAGAAAACTTTGAAACTGGCATAAAAAAAACCATAAAGTGGTATTTAAAAAAATATGGTTACTAGCCCATACGTATTGGTCCTTTAGTGTTAGCTATTATTACGATCTACCTTTTACATCTTAACCAATACTTTTTACATTTTACAATATAATAATTACCAAACAACAACTACCAAACTAATAAAAACCCTAATTGCATATTGTTAATTGCATTTTGTTCATTGTGAATTTGTACTTTTGCACAAAATTTTAGCTATCAACTTATGATTTTACCGATTGTTGCTTACGGAGACCCTGTTTTGAGGAAAGTGGGAGTAGAAATAGACAAAAACTATCCAGAATTACCTAAATTAATTGCCAATATGTGGGAAACTATGGAAAATGCTCATGGTGTTGGCTTGGCTGCTCCTCAAATAGGAAAATCGATTCGTTTGTTTGTGATAGATGCAACTCCTTTTGCAGAAGATGAGGAAAATACTCCTGAAGAAAAAGAAGTATTGTCGAATTTCAGAAAAGTGTTCATCAATCCTAAAATAGTAAAAGAAGAAGGAGATGAATGGCCTTTTGAAGAAGGTTGTTTAAGCATTCCTGAGGTAAGAGAAGATGTATATAGACAAGAAACGGTTCACATTACTTATCAAAACGAAAACTTTGAGTCTAAAAAAGAAATCCTTACAGGTTTGGCTGCAAGAGTTTTTCAACACGAATACGACCATATTGAGGGGGTGTTGTTTACAGACAAAATCTCTTCTCTTAAAAAAAGATTGATCAAACGAAAATTAGAAAATATATCCAAAGGAAAGATTGGTGCGGACTATAGAATGCGTTATTTCAACGCAAAAAGAAAATAATAAAAATAACTAGAAATGAGTTTAACAAAAATTATTGCAATTTCAGGTAAACCTGGTTTGTATGAAATTTTAGGACAAACTAAAGGAGGGTTTATAACTACTTCTTTGGTTGATGGAAAAAAATCACCAGTAAAAAACACACAAAACGTAAGTGTGCTAAGCGATATCGGAATTTATACCTACGAAACCGAAGTTGCACTTGGAAACGTATTTTTAAACATTCATGAAAAATACGAAGGTAAAGAAGCTATTAGTCATAAAGCATCTAATGCTGAATTGACATCGCTATTTAGCGAAGTTTTACCCGAGTATGATGAAGAAAGAGTATATGTATCTAACATTAAAAAAGTAGTGCAATGGTACAACATTTTGGTTCATGCTAATTTTGATTTTGAAAGCATTAAAGAAGATTTAAAAAAGTTAGAAGAAGCACAACAAGAAAACGCAGCTGAATAATTTTTTACAATCTTTACATTTAAGAGAGTTATAATTTCTAGTTTTACAAGGAATTATAACTCTTTTTTTATTGATACATGATGAACTCAAGAAAAGATCAATTAACAGCTATAGACCGATTGTTAACCATTATGGATGAACTTAGGGAACAATGTCCTTGGGACAAAAAACAAACCCTAGAATCACTTAGACAACTTACCATAGAAGAAACTTACGAATTGGCAGATGCCATTATTGCCAACGATTTAGAGGAAATAAAAAAAGAATTGGGCGATTTGCTATTGCACATTGCTTTCTATGCTAAAATAGGAAGTGAAAAAAAAGCTTTTGACATAGGAGATGTAGCCACAGCAATATCAGAAAAACTAATTCATAGACACCCGCATATTTACGGTGATGTGAAGGTAGCTAATGAAGAAGAAGTAAAACAAAATTGGGAGCAATTAAAACTAAAAGAAAAAGGGAATAAGTCGGTGTTACAAGGAGTTCCTAACTCATTACCATCATTAGTAAAAGCACAAAGAATACAAGAAAAAGTTGCTGCTGTAGGGTTTGATTGGGAAGAACCTGCACAAGTTTGGGAAAAAGTTCAGGAAGAATTGTCTGAACTGAATGAAGAAATAAAAAAAGGAAATAAAGAGCGAATAGAAGCAGAATTTGGTGATGTTTTGTTTTCTATGGTAAACTACGCCAGATTTATAGAAGTAAATCCCGAAAACGCTTTGGCTAAAACCAATCAAAAGTTTAAAAATAGGTTTGAATATTTAGAAGATCAGACATTAAAAAAAGGAATAGATTTAAACCAACTGTCTTTAGAAGAAATGGATGTGTTTTGGGAAGAATCAAAAAAATACTATCGCTAATGAAACTACTAACTATAGGCGACTACGACGGAAATTTATCCTTGTACGAAGCACAGTTAAAGCAATTTATTCTAATGCATCAACGTGGTATAAACGTAACGATTATGGGTAAATTTTCTGATGAAATTGCAACACTGTTAGCAAACAAAAATGTTCCGTTTGTGATTAATAAAGCACATCAGAAAAAAGATATTACTTTTATAAAACAGCTACAATCGTATGTTGAAGAGAACAAGATTGACATCATTCATGTCTTTGGAGGAAACAATACTAGCAACACCTGCATAGCATTTAAAAAAAATAAAAAAGTAAAAATTATTGGGTATATGGGATCTACCAGCATCCATTGGCACGATCCATCGGCATACAAAACCTATTTAAACCCTAGAATTGATGCTATTATTTGCAATAGTAAAGACAATGCGCGACACTTTAAAAAACAACTTTTTTTTAATAAAAACAAAGTATATTCTATTTACAAAGGCTACGATGTTTCATGGTTTGATGGTGTATTACCAGCAGACTTAA
>NZ_AFPK01000071.1 GCF_000220525.1 Ochrovirga pacifica
GCATCTCCTTGACCATCATTGTCTAAGTCAGCTTGATCTGCGTTAGCTACTGTAGGACAGTTGTCTACGTCATCGTTGATACCATCGTTGTCATCGTCCTCATCACATGCATCACCTTGTCCGTCGTTGTCTAGGTCATTCTGAGAAGGGTTTGCCACCGTAGGACAATTATCAACATCGTCATTCACACCATCACCATCATCATCATTATCACAAACATCTCCTTGACCATCGTTGTCTAAGTCAGCTTGATCCGCGTTCGCTACTGTAGGACAGTTATCTACGTCGTCGTTGACACCATCATTATCTTGATCTTGATCAACATCACCACAATCTAGCACAGAGGTAAAGTCAGCTACAGAAAAAGTTGCAATCTGAGTATAATTGTTCCCCGCTTTTGCCAAGAAAGATTGTTCTTGTAAATTCTCGATAGTGTAAGTCATCGTAAATGATCCTGCTTTGCCATTACCAATACCACTTACATTATCTAATTTAAACCCTCCTTCAAAACCAGCATTTCTTTTATCATTGTTTCCTAGAGACAGAGCTATATTACCGTTAGCATTTCCAGACACAACACGCCAACTTACGTCTGAAAATGAATTTCCGTCATTAACCTCAACCGAAAAGTGACTTAACTCCTTACAATCTCTACCACTGCAACCGTCATGTTTAACTTCAATTTGTATTGTATAAGTACCATCAACATTTTCTACAACAGAATTTACCCTAGTAGAAAAACCTCCACCATTTTCTTTGTAATCAGTTTCACAAGACTCATTTCCTCCATTGTTATTTTCACTAATTACGTTGTTCGCAAAAGGATAATCATGTAACTCTCCATTAGACATTTCAAAAGATTCAACAATTACTTGTCCATCTATATTCCCTGAAGATTTTTTATTAAAGTGAGCTTTAGGAGCAAAAACAGTTCCTTTTACAGTACGTCCGTTACTGGTAAACTCTAAATCTCTAGTGTTGTAAAAATTGAATAAAATATATTTCCCTTCTTGATCTCCAATTCCGTTAAAATTAAACATCTGTGTACTAAAAGAACCAGAAGCATCTACGTTAATGATGACTGGTTTGCTACTAGAAGGTTTTCCGTTTTCAAACTGCAATGCATTCAAACTATTTAACACATTCCCTGTGGTATTGATGACATTGACTCCATTTTGAAGCGTAATTTTACCTGTACCGTAGGCAACATTGATAGAAGTTGTAGCTGACATTTCGCTCATCTCCTTAGCATATTCCTCAAATTTATCAAATGCATCATCAAAATCTAACAAATCACTCCTGTTAACAGAAGACTTAGACTGTTTTACATTTAAGATAATTTTTGGATTTTGATCAATACTAGTAGCACTTTTGTTCACTCTTGTATTGATTCTTTGAGAAGGATTGTTGGGCATTACATCGTGAATGTAAACTCCTGAATCGTCTCCTAATTTTAAAAACGTATTGCTGTTGATGTTGATATCTCCTCCAACGTTTCCAAAAATAATTTTTCCGTCTACATACAAACCTACCTCTGTAGATTCTCCGTTTCCAGAATCGACAAAACCATTTCCTGTTCTGTGTGCAAAGCTGTAATTGGAATTAAAAGTAACATTACCTCCAATGGCACCCGACCCCTCGGAATGCCCTCCATTTAACTTTGCGTCTTTTTTTACAACCAAATCAAAACCCAAAGCAGGTTCTGTTGGGTTGATTTGCTGTGCGTTTAATAGACAGGTTCCCATTCCTATCCATAAAAGCATTAATACTTTAGTAATTTTGTTCATAGTAAAACTAGTTTAGTTTGTTTCTACCTAATAGTTCGAGCTTGCAAATATAGCACTTAGCATAACATTAGTTTAAAAACAAAGCTTTTAATACTCATTTTATTGACATATCTAAACAGATGTTTATTTAAAAGTTGACACAAATCAACAAACAGATCTACTTAAATCTACACAAAGGTAACTATAAGCCGTTTTTGTCTTTTTTGTTTTTAGACGAAACGCATCAATCTTTAGATGAATGGTAATTTTTGATAACTTTGCACACAATACACAGAACCAAACCCATGTCCAAAAAAGATATTAGAGCGCTTACCAAAGACCAACTACGCGATTTTTTTGTTTCGCAAGGAGACAAAGCTTTTAGAGGGAATCAAGTTTACGAATGGCTGTGGTCTAAATCCGCTCACAAGTTTGAAGACATGACCAACATTTCTAAAAAAACAAGAGAAATTCTGGAAGAGAATTTTGTGATTAATCATATTGAGGTAGACAACATGCAACGTAGTAGCGATGGTACCGTTAAAAACGCAGTAAAACTTCACGATGGTTTGATTGTAGAATCTGTATTAATTCCAACCGAATCTAGAACCACCGCTTGTGTATCTAGTCAAGTAGGTTGTAGTTTGGACTGCGAGTTTTGTGCAACTGCTAGATTAAAGCGCATGCGTAACCTTAATGCTGATGAAATTTTCGATCAGGTTTCTGCCATCAACCAAGAAAGTTTATTGTACTACAACCACAAGCTTTCCAATATTGTATACATGGGTATGGGAGAACCTTTGATGAATTACAATAACGTTATCAAATCCATTGAAAAAATTACTAGCGAAGAAGGTTTAGGAATGTCTCCAAAAAGAATTACAGTCTCTACTTCTGGGCTTCCGAAGATGATTAAGAAATTAGCAGATGACGAAGTAAAATTCAACTTAGCTGTTTCTTTACACTCAGCTATAGAGGAGACTCGAAACAAAATTATGCCTTTTTCTAAAAATTTCCCACTGACAGATTTACGCGAATCTTTAGAATACTGGTACAACAAAACCAACAGCAGGGTTACTTACGAATATGTTATTTGGAAAGACATCAATGACAAGCAAGAAGACATCAATGCATTGGTTAAATTCTGTTCTTACATTCCATGTAAAGTCAACTTAATTGAATACAACCCTATTGACGATGGCGAATACCAACAAGCCAGTTCCAAAGCTACCGATGCTTATATGCATACTCTTGAAAAAAATGGAATTGTGGTTAACGTTCGCCGTTCTCGCGGAAAAGATATTGATGCTGCTTGTGGGCAATTGGCGAATAAAAGCTAAACATTATAGTTTTCATAAACTATTTCAATCAGTTCTAAACAGAACTAAAACCTCCTAAAATCACAGACTTAACATTTTTTTTATAACTTAGCATTCGATAAGCTTTAGGGGTGTCGATTTTGAATTTAAAGATTCAATACTTAAAGATTGAAAAATCTTGAATAATAACCGACTGAGAATTACCCTTTGAACCTGAATAAGTTAGCACTTACGTAGGAAAAAGCAAGGTCGCAGACCTTTTCTTTTATGACAACTGTAACGCAAAAACTGAGCGTATTACATAGTTCAAAATTCAAGCAAGTTTCTCTTGCAAAGGTTATCAACATAAATGTTTAAATTATTGAATCTTTTAATCATTCAACAGTGATAACAATTAAAATAAACAATCAATCCAAAGAAATTTCAGAAAATAGTTCTGTGGCCAATTTGCTATCCGAATTAAATCAGCCTGAAAATGGAATTGCTGTAGCCATCAATCAACAAATCATCACTAAAACAGATTGGGAAACCAAAGAAATTTCTGATGGAGATGATATTTTGATTATACAAGCTACACAAGGAGGATAATAGTACAAAGCAGTTAGTACAAAGTACTGAGAAACTCTCATAAAAATAAAAATACGAACACCAATGTACTCAGTACTCTGTACTAAGTACTAAATACTTTCAAAAGAAATGAAAAAACAAGACACTGCACCAACAGAGCAACTGATTACGAGAAAGCCATTTCCGAATTCAAAAAAGATTTATGTACAAGGTGAAATTCACCCAGAAATCAAAGTAGCCATGCGTGAAATCACGTTAAGCGATACGAAAGATTCAATGACAGGAAAAGTTACACCTAACGAACCTGTTACGGTTTATGACACTTCTGGACCTTATACAGATCCTGAAAAAGAAATCAACGTACACAACGGAATCGAAAGAATTCGTGAGCAGTGGATTTTAGACAGAGGTGATGTAGAGCAATTAAATGCTTTTACTTCTGAATACTGTAACGAGCGTTTAAACGATACAAGTTTAGACCACATGCGTTTTTCTCACTTAAAAAAGCCATTAAGAGCCAAAGAAGGACAAAACGTAACACAGTTACATTATGCTAAAAAAGGAATCATTACTCCTGAGATGGAATACATCGCCATTCGTGAGAATCAAAAGATTGATGAAATGACCGAATTGGCAAAGCAACACCCAGGTGAAGATTTTGGAGCTTCTATTCCAAAGAAAATCACACCAGAATTTGTACGTTCAGAAGTAGCTAGAGGTCGTGCGGTAATTCCAAACAACATCAACCACCCAGAGTCTGAACCAATGATTTTAGGACGTAACTTCTTGGTAAAAATCAACGCAAACATTGGCAACTCTGCAACAACTTCATCTATCGAAGAAGAAGTAGAAAAGGCAGTATGGTCTTGTCGTTGGGGAGCAGATACCATTATGGATTTATCTACAGGTAAAAACATTCACGAAACTCGTGAGTGGATCATCCGTAACTCTCCAGTACCGATTGGAACTGTACCTATTTACCAAGCTTTAGAAAAAGTAAACGGAGTTGCAGAGGACTTAACTTGGGAAATCTTTAAGGATACTTTAATCGAACAAGCTGAACAAGGAGTAGATTACTTTACTATCCATGCAGGAGTCTTGTTACGTTACGTTCCAATGACTGCTAAACGTGTAACGGGAATTGTATCTCGTGGAGGATCTATCATGGCAAAATGGTGTTTGGCTCACCACAAAGAAAACTTCTTATACACACACTTCGAGGAGATTTGTGAAATCTTAAAGAAATACGATGTTGCTTTCTCTTTAGGAGATGGTTTACGACCAGGATCTATTGCAGATGCTAATGATGAGGCTCAATTCGCTGAATTAGAAACCTTAGGAGAGTTGACAAAATTAGCTCGTAAGCACGAAGTTCAGTGTTTCATCGAAGGGCCAGGACACGTGCCAATGCATATGATCAAAGAAAACATGGACAAGCAACTAGAAGCTTGTGACGAAGCTCCTTTCTACACCTTAGGACCTTTAACAACTGATATTGCACCAGGATATGATCACATTACATCTGGAATTGGAGCGGCTATGATTGCTTGGTACGGATGTGCTGTATTGTGTTACGTAACTCCAAAAGAACACTTAGGATTACCAAATCGTGAAGACGTTCGCGAAGGGGTTGTGACTTATAAATTAGCCGCACATGCTGCCGATTTAGCCAAAGGACACCCAGGAGCACAACACAGAGACAATGCATTGAGTAAAGCTCGTTTCGAATTCCGTTGGGAAGATCAGTTCAACTTAGGATTAGATCCAGAAAAAGCACGTGAATTCCACGATGAAACGTTACCTGCTGAAGGAGCTAAAATTGCACATTTCTGTTCTATGTGTGGACCTAAATTCTGTTCTATGAAAATTTCTCAAGAGGTTCGTGACTTTGCTGCTGAAAACGAGATTGACGAAAATAATGAGATTTTCCAAAAAGGAATGAACGAAAAGTCAGAAGAGTTTAAAGAAAAAGGATCTGAGATTTACCTTTAATCAATATACAATTAGCAATGTACAATTAACAATTTTATTGGTGTGCATTGCTAATTGACAATTGTTCATTGTTAACTACTAATTGTAAAAATGATTGTTTTAATCGCACCCGAAACAGACATTCCTAACGAACTTGAAATACTCAACCAGTTATTTCAAGAAGGATTGCAGTTTTTTCATTTGCGAAAACCGAATAAGAATTACAAGGAACATTGTGCATATCTACATCAAATCGATGCAAAATATCACAATAGAATCGTAACGCATTATTTTCATGAATTGATAAATGAATTTGATTTAAAAGGAATTCATTTTCAGGAACAAAAACGTAGAGACTGTTTAAATACACCAAGCGATTATTTTGTAAAATTTAATAATATGTATGGCAAAACTATCAGTAGCTCTTTTCACGAACCTGAAGAAGTAGAACAATGTGATTTTGAATTCGATTACCATTTGCTGAGCCCGGTATTTTCATCTATTTCCAAACAAGGATATGAAGGTCGAGGTTTTGATGTAAATCATATCAACAAACTGATTATAGGAATGGGAGGAGTAACAACCGACAATTTATCTGAATTTGACAAATTAGGTTTCAAAGGAGTTGGAGTTTTGGGAGGTATTTGGAAAAGCAAATCGCCTATTGAAGATTTTGTTAAAATGCAAGCATTTTTCAATGCACAATTAACAGAGAACAATTAACAATTCAAATAACGTGTCCGACAATATAATTTTAAATAAGACGTATCAATTTGCAGTTCAAGCTGTAAAACTCTCACAATATTTAGTTGATGAGAGAAAAGAGTACGTTTTATCAAAACAAATATTACGTTCGGGAACTTCCATTGGAGCTAATACAGAAGAAGCAATAGGTGGATTTTCAAAAAAAGATTTCATCTATAAATTAAACATAGCATACAAAGAAGCCAGAGAAACAAAATACTGGTTAAGAATCCTTAAAGACACAGGGTATATTGAAAATGAAGAATTTGAAAAGTTATTTGATGAACTTGAACAAATTTTGAAAATACTATTCACAATTATCAAAAAATCAAAAGAAAATGGAGATAGATAAGATTGATAATTGCACATTGCCAACTGCTAATTGTATACTGACTATCGCAGGACATGACCCGTCTGGTGGTGCTGGACTCACTTCAGATATCAAAACGTTTGAAGCACATGGTTTGTATGGACTTTCAGTTTGCACTGCTGTTACTGTTCAGAACGATATTGATTTTAAAGAATGTATTTGGGTTGAAAAAGATTTGATTATAGCTCAAGTAGAAACCTTGTTCGACCGTTTTGAAATTTCTGTCGTCAAAATTGGCATCATCAAATCCTGGCAAGCATTGCTTGATATTTTATCACTATTGCACCGTTTAAATTCAGATATAAAAATCATTTTAGACCCAATTATCAAAGCAACAGCAGGTTTTGATTTTCATTCAACCGAAAACCAAGATTTATTAGATAAAATATGGGAAAAATGTTTTCTTATCACTCCTAATTACGATGAGATTCAGCTTTTATACCCCGAAAAAGATATTGAAGATACCATTGAACACATTGCTGGTAAAACCAATATTTATTTAAAAGGCGGACACAGAACAGATAAAAAGGGAACGGATGAATTGTACCATAGCGGAATTGTAATGGTCAATATTCTTCCAAATGCGGATAAAGTTTTTGATAAGCATGGGAGCGGTTGTGTGTTATCATCATCCTTAGCTTGTAATATTGCTTTAGAAATGGAATTAGAGGATGCATGCCGAGAAGCTAAACTTTACACTGAAGAATTTTTGAATTCTAATGAATCGTTATTAGGAACACACAAAGGAATTCAGAATGTAGGAGTTAAGGAATCAGAATTTGATAAAAATTTATAGCTATGGAAAAGACAAACACATTTCAAGATTTAATTGTTTGGCAAAAGGGACATGAATTTGTTCTTGAGGTATACAAGTTAACGAAACAATTTCCAAAAGAAGAAATATATGGTTTAACTTCTCAGTTTAGGAGAGCAGCTATTTCAATCACTGCAAATATTTCTGAAGGTTATAAAAGAACTAGCAATAAAGAGAAATTACGTTTTTATAATATAGCACAAGCATCATTGGAAGAATGTAGATATTCCCTAATTCTTTCTAACGATCTAAACTATATGAATTCAAATACACAACAAATAAAACTAATTGAGGAAGTCAGTAAACTTTTAAACGGATACTGCAAGAGCATTCTTAACTCCTTAAATTCTTAACTACTGAACCACCTATCCATAACAATGATCAACAAACTACACTACATATCACAAGGAGCAAATCCAAAAGAGCATCTAGAGAACATACAGCAAGCATGTCAATCTGGAGCTGAGTTGGTACAATTGCGTTTGAAGAACTTATCAGACAAAAAGATTTTAAAAGCAGCAGAAGAAGCCAGAGAAATCACCAACCATTACCAAACAAGACTGATTATTAACGATCATTATAAGATTGGTAAAGCCATCAAAGCAGATGGTATTCATTTAGGTTTGACAGATACAAATCCAATCATCGCTAGAAAAGAATTGTACTCATGGCAAATCATTGGCGGAACTGCAAATACACTTCAAAACTGTCAACAAAGAATTGAAGAAAAGGTAGATTATATCGGTTTAGGGCCTTTTAGATTTACCAATACCAAAGACAATTTAAGTCCTGTATTGGGAAAAGAAGGTTATTTGACCATTTTAGAAGAGTTAAAAAATAATACTCCAATCATCGCTATTGGGGGGATTACTTTAGAAGATATACCTGAATTATTGACGACTGGAATTCATGGAATTGCTATTTCTGGTGAAATCACTAGAGATTTTAATAAAATCAATCAGATTCATCAACTATTAAAAACAGGAAGCTCACAAGAGCAACATTATAAATTTGACTAAAACCAAGAAAAATGGCCAACAAGACCCAACCTACACAAGCTAGCGTTGTTGATTTTTTAAACAACGTTGAAAAAGAACAAAAGAGGAAGGATTCTTTTGAGATTTTAGCCATGATGGAATCTTTGACAGGTGAAAAACCTGTAATGTGGGGAGAGAGTATTGTTGGATTTGGTCAATATAGATATAGAACAAAATCAGGTTGTGAAGACAATTGGTTCATCTGTGGATTCTCTCCTAGAAAAGCCAATATTTCTATGTATTTAATGGGCTGTGACATCAAACAAAGTCAAGACTTATTAGATAAATTAGGAAAACATAAAACTGGTGTAGGATGTTTATACATCAACAAATTAGCAGATGTGGATACAGACGTTTTAAAAGAGATTATACAAAGAACAATTTTAAAAGTTAAGAAGTAAAGTAGTATGGCTCGTAAACGAGCAGGAGTTAAGGATTCTAACACATCCAAACTCCTTAACTCCTAGAATTCTTAACTCCCTAACCACTCAATAAAATATGGGCACACTAAAAATAGCAGATAAAGAGTTCAACTCTAGATTATTTACAGGAACAGGAAAATTCAGTTCTAATGATTTGATGGCACAAGCCATTTTAGCATCGGAAAGCGAATTGGTAACCGTAGCGTTAAAACGTGTTGATGTTGACAACGAACAGGATAAGATGTTACAAAGCATCAATCAATCTCATGTAAACCTGTTACCTAATACCTCAGGGGTAAGAGATGCTAAGGAAGCTGTGTTTGCAGCTCAATTAGCTAGAGAAGCTTTGGAAACGAATTGGATCAAATTAGAAATTCATCCAGACCCAAAATATTTATTACCAGATCCTATTGAGACATTAAAAGCTGCCGAAGAGCTGGTGAAACTTGGTTTTGTGGTGATGCCATACATCCACGCGGATCCAGTTTTATGTAAAAGACTTGAAGAAGTAGGAACACAATGCGTGATGCCTTTAGGAGCACCTATTGGAACCAATAAAGGATTAAAAACCATGGATTTCTTGGAGATCATTATTGAGCAAAGCAACATCCCCGTGATTGTGGATGCTGGAATTGGAGCACCATCACACGCAGCTTATGCAATGGAATTAGGAGCCGATGCTGTGTTGGTAAATACAGCCATTGCCGTTTCACAAAACCCCGTAGAGATGGCCAAAGCCTTTAAGATGGCTGTAGAAGCTGGTAGAATGGCTTATAATGCAAAATTAGCTACCATTAAGCAACATGCAGAGGCAAGTAGTCCGTTAACGAGTTTTTTACAGTAGCAATGTATATAGAAGTTAAGAATTTAAGGAGTTATAGTTCCCTTTGGGAACAGAAGTTAAGAAGGCACAAACATTCTCTTCTTAACTCCCGCTCGTTTGCGAGCTTTAACTCCTCAAATTCTTAACTCCTCAAATTCTAAAAACATGAACAAAACATTTCAAAATATATTCGACACTTATAATTGGGATGAAACCTTAGCAAGCATCAACGCAAAAACAGCACAAGATGTAGAATATGCTCTAAACAAATCAAAAAGAGATCTAGAAGATTTTAAGGCCTTAATTTCTCCTTCGGCTGCACCATATTTAGAGCAAATGGCTCAGCTAAGTCAACAAATCACAAAAAAACGATTTGGAAATACCATACAAATGTATGTGCCCATGTATTTATCTAACGAGTGTCAGAACATTTGTACTTACTGCGGATTTAGCATGACCAATAAAATTCCTCGCAGAACTCTTACCGATGCGGAAATTTTAAAAGAAGTAGATTTTATCAAATCTAAAGGATATGACCATATTTTACTGGTAACAGGAGAAGCAAATAAAACCGTTGGTGTGGATTATATCAAGCACGCAATGGAGTTGATTAAAAACCAATTTGCTAACATTACCATCGAAGTCCAACCCTTAGATCAGGATGAATACGAAAGCTTGATTGAAGCCAATTTATATGCTGTGTTAGTGTACCAAGAAACCTATCATCGAGATGAGTACAAGAAACACCATCCCAAAGGAAAAAAATCAAACTTTAATTATCGATTGGAAACTCCAGACCGTTTGGGAAAAGCAGGTGTACATAAAATTGGTCTAGGTGCTTTGTTTGGTTTGGAAGATTGGCGAGCAGATAGCTTTTTTACAGCATTGCACTTAAAATATTTGCAAAAAACTTATTGGAAAACAAAATATTCCATCTCTTTTCCTAGACTGAGACCCCATAGTAGAGGACTTGATCCTAAGGTAGAAATGACGGATAAAGATTTGGTACAGACCATTTGTGCTTTTCGTTTGTTAGATGAAGATGTAGAACTCTCTATGAGTACCAGAGAAAGTGAAACATTTAGAAACAACATTGTGCATTTGGGAATTACTTCATTAAGCGCAGAGTCTAAAACCAATCCAGGAGGTTATGTCGTTGATCCGCAAACCTTAGAACAGTTTGAAATATCCGACGAAAGACCTACCGAAAGCATTGCAGAAATGTTAACAAGTCAAGGATTAGAACCCGTGTGGAAAGATTGGGAAACGTTTAATTAGTACTAAGTACTGAGTATCAAGACTTTTTCACAACGGATAGTTCTTCATACCTGATACCTGATACCTGATACCATGAAATTAAATCAAAACGAAAAAATATTATACAGCCGACATTTATTGTTAAATGAAATTGGCAAAGAGGGACAAGAAAAAATAAAAGCAGCTAAGGTGTTGGTAATTGGTGCTGGTGGTTTGGGTTGTCCTATATTACAGTATTTAACGGCTGCTGGTGTAGGAACTATTGGAATTGTAGACGGAGACAAAGTTGATGTTACCAATTTACAACGTCAAATTTTGTACGGGGTAGATGATATAGGAAAATCCAAAGCGCGTAGTGCGGCAAAGCGATTAAAGCAGCTAAACCCCTATGTGAAGTTTGTTGTTCATGAGTTTTTTATCAGCTCTAAAAATGCTTTAGCCATTTTTGAACAATATGATATTATTATAGATGGTTCTGATAATTTTCAGACTCGCTATTTGTGCAACGATGCCGCAGTATTGACCAATAAACCTTTAGTGTTCGGTTCTATTTTTAAGTTCGAAGGGCAAGTGTCCGTTTTTAACTATCAAGATGGGCCTACCTATCGCTGTTTGTATCCAGAACCACCAAAATCAGGATCGGTTCCCAACTGTTCAGAAATTGGTGTATTAGGAGTGTTGCCAGGAATTGTAGGTAGCTACCAAGCCAATGAAGTCTTAAAGATAATTTGCAATTTGGGAAATGTTTTGTCTGGAAAATTACTAACCATCAACACCTTAAACAATCAGAGTTATGTGTTGTCTTTTGCTAAAAACGACACCATTCAGATCAAAGAATTGATTGACTACAATGTTTTTTGTGGATTTGAATTCTTTGAAAATGAAATCGAATTTAAAAGTCTTACCGAAAATCATCAACTGGTAGATATTAGATCTGATTTAGAGAGAGAAATAGACCATATTGGAGGCATACATATTGCTGAAGAAAAACTCCGCAACAACCCTCTTTTACTAAAATCAGATAAAAAAATAGTACTGTATTGTCAAACAGGAAACAGGAGCAAACAACTCATTCAGGATTTAGACTTAAACATTCAATCTTTAAAAGGAGGTATAAAAAAAGCATCACAAAAGTGATGCTTTTACTTATTTTACAGAGCTTATATGATTGAATCCATCCAATCGTGTAAACTGATAAACTTTGTTTGCAAGGTGTTTTTCTAATTCCGTTTTTACTTCTTTAACTTTATTTTTATTATAATGTTGTGCATACAAATCTAGCTTGCCATCTTTTGTTCTGTACTCTACAAAAACAGCATCATATATACAAGTAGTTCCGTGTTTGGTGGTAAAGGAATCACTGGTATTTCTCTTTACCACAGGGGTACTTCCTGTTCTTATCTTTACTTGATTTTGCGCACAATCAATAAAAATATCGTTGTACAACTCTTTAGACTTGTAATCATTGGTTAGAAAATAACCACTATATTCCTCAAAGTAACCAACAAAAACGACTTTTTCAATCTTATCCCAATCGACAAAAAACCTCTCAGAATCCGTATTTACGACTTCTATTCCGTTTTGATTAAAGTTTAGGAAACTTTTTACTCCTAATTTTGCTAGTAACTTTTTCATATGGCAAATATATGTATTCTTAGCTGCAATTACGCTATCCTACAATTGAGTAATTGTACTCTTTTCTTATATTATTATTTATTTTTTAGCGATTACTCTCACATTCATCTCCTCTACTTTTTTAGTAGACAATTTAGATGGTGATTTAAACAATAAATCTTCAGACGAACCTGTTTTAGGGAAAGCCATTACTTCTCTAATAGATGCTTTCTTTTCTAAAATCATCATCAATCTATCTACTCCCCATGCAATACCTCCGTGTGGTGGTGCTCCGTAATGGAATGCTTCATACATCGTGCCAACACTTTTTAACATTTCTTCTTTATTGTAACCCATATTTTTATAGGTTGCTTCTAAGATTTCAGGTTTGTGAGCACGAACAGATCCTCCTCCAATTTCATAACCATTTAAAATTAAATCGTATTGTTGGGCAATAATAGTTCCTATTTCCTCTTCTTTACCATTCATATGCTTTTCTAAATCATATATAGCTGGCATAGAAAATGGGTTGTGTGTAAAAGTCCAACGTCCTTCGTCAGTTTTTTCAAACATCGGGAAATCTACTACCCACGCAGGTCTTAATTCCTTAGGGTTGATGAGTTTTAACATCGCTCCTAATTCTTGACGAACTGCATCTAACGCTTTGTTTGCAGTAGCATAATCCGCAGCTGAGAAGAATACAACATCTCCTACTTGCGCATCAGCAGCTTTAATGATACTCTCAGCAATCTCTTCTCCTAAGAACTTGATAATTGGCGATTGTAAATCGTTTTCATTCACAAAAATGTAAGCCAATCCACCTAAACCATGTTGTTGTGCAATAGAAGTTAACTTTTCTATTTGTCCTTTAGACATACGTTTGCTTCCTTGCTCCTCAGCAGAAACCTTAATACACTTAACGATTCCTCCTTCATCAATAGGTTTAGAAAATACTTGGAAAGTAGTCCCTTTTACAATTTCTGTAATGTCTTGCATTTGCAAACCAAAACGTAAATCTGGTCTATCACAACCATATTTATCCATTGCTTCTTTGTAAGTAATCACTTCAAAAGGACGTAAAAGCCACTTGTTACCATAAATTTTCTTTACAATGGTGTTAAACATTTCAGTGTTTAAGTTGATGATGTCTTGCATAGAAGCATAAGCCATCTCAATATCCAATTGTGTAAACTCTGGCTGACGGTCTCCACGTGAATCTTCATCACGGAAACAACGTGCAATTTGGAAATACTTATCAACCCCCCCCACCATCAACATTTGCTTGAACTGTTGTGGAGCTTGTGGTAAGGTATAAAACGCTCCTGGTTCTTTACGAGAAGGCACAATAAACTCTCTTGCTCCTTCGTCTGTACCTGCTGTTAAAATTGGTGTTTCTACTTCTAAGAAACCATCCTCATCCAACATATCACGTAACAACTTAATCACTTTATGTCGATTAACTATAGCTTTACGTACATCTTGATTTCTGTGATCTAAAAACTTATATTCAAAACGAACGGCTTCGTTAGAACGTGTTGCTTTTTTAATTTCAAAAGGTAAGGTTCTAGACAAGTTTAAAATATCTAAATCCGTAGCTTCTAATTCAATTTTCCCTGTTCTTAATCCAGCATTGTAATCATCTTCTCTACGTTGTACTATTTTTCCTGTAACAGTAATAACAGATTCTGGTTTCAATTTCATCAACTCATCTAAGTTAGGGAAGGATTCTCTACTTAAACGAACTTGAATAATTTCGTAAGAGGCATCACGCAAATCAATAAAAATTAATTCTCCATGATCTCGCACACTTGCTACCCATCCTGCTAAACCTACAGTAGTATCAATCGTTTCTTCGGTAATATCTGTAACAACATGTGTTCTGTAATCTTCTTTTATTACTAAAGGAATTTCTGGTAATACTTCTTTTTCGTTGTTGGTTGTTGGTTCCTGGTTCTTAGCTCCTTGAATCCCTTCTTTAACTCCTTCATTCTTAACTTCTGAAGTACTAGAACTCAGCGTAGCTATAATCATCTCACGAATTACATTCCCTGGTGCTCCTTTACCAATTTTTGCAATTACTTTACCAACTAAAACTCCTGCTTTTCCTTTGTTTCCTCCTTTTATATCATTCGCAATCGCTTCGTTTTCTGCAATAGCAGCATTTACAGCTTCTTGAATTTGTGCTTCAGAAATGGTATTATCAGCAAAATATTTTTTGTAATCAAACTTAGGGTTCGTCAACAATTCTTCAATTGCTTTTTGAACCAATACATTGGTTACTTTTCCATCTTTAAAAGATTTAAAAATAGAGATTAAATCATCTATATTCTCAATCTTATCGTAATCCTCTGCTTTAATGTTATTGGTTAATGTTTTGGCTACAAAAGCTACATCACCAATAGCATCAATCAATGCCATTACCGTGCTAGAACGTAAAGCATCCGCAGTAAAGAACTTGGCATCTTGAGGTTTTACCTTTCCATCAATTAAAATAGTTTCTACCGCATGTGGTAAAATACTGTTGTCTACTTTTATACTATCTACTACATCTTTAATAGCTACAAACGGCAAATCTGGTTCAGAAATATAACGATAATCAGCATCGTATTCTTTCTTACGCATGGTTTTGGTTTGCTTTAAAGCTTCATCCCACAAAACTGTTGTTTGATCTGGTCTAAACTCTTTGTGCTCTATGTAATAGTTTAATTGTTTTTCTATTTCTTCTTTTAAAGCCTCTACCATAAACTTAAACGAGTTTAAGTTTTTAATTTCGGTACGAGGATTTAACACATCAGTTCCTTTTAACCTTAACGATACAGAAACATCCGATTTGAACTGTCCTTTTTCTAAGTTTGCTTCTGAAACTCCTAAGTTCTGTACAATACGTTGCACATATTGAGCATAAGTAGAGGCATCTTCTATATTTCTGATACAAGGTTTGGTTACAATTTCAATTAACGGAACTCCCGCTTTGTTAAAATCAACCAAAGAAATAGTTTTCTCGTGCACCAATTTTGCAGCATCTTCTTCTACATGCACTTGCTCAATTTGTACAGAAAATTGAGAACCATCGTTTCTATAACAAGCCACCTCTCCATCTGGAATGATAGGATTGTGAAACTGGGTTATCTGAATATTCTTTGGATTATCTGGGTATTCGTAATGTTTACGATCCCATGACGTAATTTCGTTAGAAAAAGTTGAATTGATGGCCTTTCCAAAATAAATAGCTTTGGTTATAGCCTCTTTGTTGATGGCTGGCAACACTCCCATTTGCCCTGTACAAACCGGACAAATATTTACATTTGCTTCTTCGCTTTCCTCATTCGCACATCCACAAAACAACTTAGATTTTGTGTTTAAACGAACGTGAGTTTCTAAACCAATTACTAATTCTATTCCGTTTTCTTCTATTAGAGAATTTAATCTTTCTAATTCCATTATTGCACTTGGTTTAAAAAGTTAGCAAACTGTAAAATTGTTTGTTCTTTATTTTTGGCTCCTGTAACCTGTATTCCTGTTTCTGTTCCAAAAGGACAAGTTAAAGTTGGTAATTGCCCTAAACTGAACCCTACCGTATAAGCATCTGACAAATACATGGCATGCGGGTTGCTTAGTACTTCTCCAATTTTTGGAACTGGTCCTGGTGTTACAGGTGATAAAATAATATCAACTTTATTAAAATCAGCTTCAAAAGCAGCTTCTATTTCTTTTCTTAATTCCTGACCTTTTAAGTAAATCGCATCAGAAAACCCTTGAGACAATACTTGATTTCCTCCTACAATTCTACGTTGGGTTTCTTCGGTAAATTTTTCTGAACGCGTAATCATGTAGGTATCCTTCAAATTTTTTCCTTCTATTCTATCTCCATAATTGGTTCCATCCAAACGAGATAAGTTCGATGCTGTTTCTGCCATCGCTAAGGTATAGTAGGTAGAAACTAAAGTATCTGCATTAAAAAAGTCCAATTCTTGAACTTCGTACCCTGATGCTTTTATTTTTTCAATCGTTGCTAAAAAGTCTGCTTTTACTTTTGGGTCGATGGCATCATTCTCAATAAAGTTCTTAAAATATCCAATTTTAATTCCTGCTGGTTTTGATTCAATTACCTCAGCATTGATCTCTTCTGATGCAATGGTTGTTTGATCTTTTGGATCTTTCCCACTCATCACATTCATCACAATCGCAACATCTTCTATAGACTTAGCCAAAGGTCCAACGGTGTCTGTAGACGATGCATAAGCCATTAACCCATAACGAGACACTCGACCGTAAGTTGGTTTTAAACCATAAATTTTATTATATCCTGCTGGCTGACGGATAGAACCTCCTGTATCTCCACCAATAGAAAACACGGTATAATCTGCAGCAACATTTACTGCAGAACCTCCAGAAGAACCTCCTGCTACTAAACTTGTATCAATGGCATTTTTAACACTTCCAAAAACGGTATTTTCAGAAGAAGAACCGTGACCAAAACTGTCACAATTTTCTTTGGCCATAGGAATGGCTCCAGCATCTAACAATTTTTGAATAGCAGTTGCCGTATATGCAGACTTGTATTGTTTTAACAAATCGGAACTTGCAGATGTATAGGTTCCTTGCACCATGTATACATCTTTAATTCCAAACGGAATTCCCTCTAACAAACCTATTTCTTCTCCATTGGCAATTTTAGCATCTACTTTTGCAGCAGCTTCCAAAGCCAAATCTTCTAAAACAGTGTTTACAGAATTATATTTATTCTCTTTTAGTAACGCTAATTTTTCTTGAACCAAAGCGGTACAAGTGTATTTTTTAGCAACTAAATCTTGATGTATTTTTTTTATCAAACTCATTGTATTCGTTTTGGATAAAAAGATTTTAGTAAAAAGATGTAAAGTAAGTTCCTTTTACATTTTGTCTTTTTACGTTTTACCCCTCTATAACTTTAGAAACCACTAAATATCCGTCCTTTTCTTTTGGAAAATTCTCTTTAATGATTTGTTTGGTAATCTCTGAACTATGTTCCACAACATCTGCACGTAAACTGTCTATAGACACGGCATTCTTTGCATTTTGATTTGATGAATTTTGATTGATTTCAGCTTTTTTAATTACATCAAACAACTTATCCACCGCCTCAGAAGACTTAGCTCCTTTGATGCTAGACAAGATGTCTATAGGCATTATTTTACTCATTCCTTTAAATATTTAGGTTCAGACTTCAAGTGTGCGAAATTACAAAAGTTTTAGTGGAGTTAAAAGGTTTATTGAAACGAGTTGTTTTAAATAAGAAAACAGCCAAATCTCTTATTGAAACCTGGCTGTTTTCACGAACAACTAATAAAAAAAACAACTATATTTTTTACTAAAAACAAAGATTCAAAAGATATCTTTTGCTTTTAACCTAACCTTAATGTATGGTAATTTGATATTGTATAACCGCCATCCCTTTACGCTCTTTTTCTTTTAAAGTGATGGTATCAAAAATAGGACGATACTGATAACCCAAACTAATTTTATTTCCATGCCCCATTCCGTTTAGAAAAAAGTTTACCGTAAAATCGTATACAGACATCATACCTGCTAAGGCATCGTAATCGGAATGTTGAATCGCAACATTAGGTTGCACAATAGCTTTTTTATGAATAGGAAAAGCGTATCCAAATTGTAAATACCAAGTTGCCCCTGTCCCCATCATCGGATATCCATTTCCATCACCATTAAAAGAAGTTCCAGAACTACTATCAAACATAGATCCGTTAGCATCTACATTGCGGACATAATTTTGCCCCATATCTAATTGGTAATACCCTAGGTAAGCAGTAATTCCTTGCTCATTAGCCAAAGGCCAACTTAGAAAAGAATCTATAGCCCAGTTTTTCATATCGTACAAATGGGTGTCAGGAGCTAAAGCATCTCCATCGGCAAAGGCTTTTTGTTGATACTGTCCTCCTACTCCAATATTCCACACCTTCTTTTTATTAATATATGTTCCTGTTTGATAAGCAGACTTATTTGATTCTTCTTCAAAAAACTGATATTTAACATAGGTAGAATAACGTTTTCTAGGTCGATTGTTAGCAAAGTCTACTTTTCCTGTGCTTGGAGCTTTGTCTACCGAAATAGGATTAGAAATTACTAAACGGTAATCGAATTTAGCTACTTGCCCTTTGAACCATACACTTAAATTTCTTCCCAAATCATCGTCTTTGTTTACCGTAGAAAGTGAAAACAATGGAGAATCTAACCCCATTAGCGATTTGGAGGAACGCACATTCCATCTGTCCAACCCCTGCCAACCAGATTTCCCCATACCTACTTCAAACTTTTTGCTAAATGCATATTCAAAGTATAAATCCAACACTTGCAATGGAAAGTTTTTAGACTTGTGATTAAAATTATTCCCACCAAACAAGGCGTACCCATATATTTTATCTGTAATCTGAGATGTTACCGGAATTCTTAGTCTACGAATAGAAACATCTGTATAATAATTTGTTTCCTCTCCATTGATGGTAGTTCCCTCATTCAACTCCGAATATCTTGCCCAAAACTGAGTTGTGATATTCCATTTTACTTTTGGTTTATCTTGTGCCTGCAACCCTATAACAGACAATAAAACGATTGTTAAAATTCTGTACCTCATCATTATTTTTCTTTTCATTTTACGAATTGCTCTAC
Organism: Ochrovirga pacifica; assembly: GCF_000220525.1. Lineage (GTDB taxonomy): Bacteria > Bacteroidota > Bacteroidia > Flavobacteriales > Flavobacteriaceae > Ochrovirga > Ochrovirga pacifica. The sequence continues at coordinate 19,371 of NZ_AFPK01000071.1, forward strand.
ACTTTCAATCACTCTTAAATCAATCCTACCATTTGGAATCCAAGAATCACTAACACCACGATTAGTGGCCCTAACAACCCTGCTATAATTCCACCAAATCGAAAGTCTTTTTGTTCTATTAACCCCGTACTAAATGCAATTGCATTGGGAGGTGTAGAAATTGGAAAAAACAAAGCTGTTGATGCACTAAACCCAATAACTAAAGGTAGAATTAAAGGGTTGTCTGTTGCCAAAATAATGGCAATAGGAATTAAAATAGTCGTAGTAGCCGTATTGCTCATAAAATTAGACAACACTACGGTGATAAGCGCAAAAACCCCAATCATTACTCCAAAATTTAAGTTGTATTCCTGAATTAATCCCACGTAATATGCAGCTAATCCTGTTTCTTTAATCGCCAACCCTAAAGACAAACCTCCTGCTACTAACATCAACGTATCCCAAGGCAATTTTCGTACATCTTCCGAATTTACAATACGGAACATGGTAAGCATCATAATTGGCAACATAGAAACGGTTGATGCAGAGATACCATGCAACTTTCCTGTAAGCCAAAGCAACATCGTTACTACCAACACGCCCAAAACAAATTTCTTTTTTAATAAGAACATTTTTTCTGTAGATCCTTCTTCGGGCTCACCTTCGCTTAAAAAGCCTAAATCTATTGTAGATACTCTTGGAATGAATTTGCTAATCAAAATCAACCAAAAAATTAGAACCAATACAATTGCTACCGGAAACCCAATCATCATCCATTCTAAAAACCCAAACTTAATACCATTTTGTAACAAACCATCTACCGCAACTGCGTTTGGTGGCGAACCGATAATGGTTCCCATTCCACCTAAAGAAGCCGCTGCTGGAATACCTATTAATAAGGCTTTGGTGATTTTTGCATCTTTGGGTAGTGTTTTTAAAAATGGCAAAACCGAAGCAATCATCATGGCTGTGGTTGCAGTGTTGCTCATAATCATAGAAAAAATAGCAGTTACCAACATAATTCCTAACAAAACAAATCTTGGCTTGGTACCAAACCTTTTAATGGTCATTTTAAAAATCGTTCTGTCTAGACCTACTTTTTGCATCGCTTCGGCCATAAAAAAACCACCTAGCATTAACCATATTACAGAGTTAGACCAAGTTTGCACGTATTTTTGAACAACTTTGTTAGAGGTGGTAGGATCTATATCGTGATAATGTTTTCCGAGGGCGAAGACCAAAAATCCAAAAATGAGTAGTCCTACCGTAAAAGGAGGAATGGCTTCGGTTACCCACAAACAAACTGATAAGATTAGTAAAAATAACACATAGATTTGGGGAGTATCGAGCTCAGGAGATTGCAAAAAGTAAGTCCCTCCAAAAGCTAAAATAATACTGATTAAAAAGTTGATGATTCTCCCTTGAAAATCGACCATAGTCTGGACTTGTTTAAATTTTCTTAGGGAATCTAGTCTAGAATCTGCCATTGTTTTTGTTGTTTTAGTTTGATACTGTAAAATTCGACAGAAACACATCCTAATTATATGATAATACTCATAAAGAATTAGTTTTAACATATTATTAAAAACAGCTAAACAAAGTATTGCTTTTTTTAATCGATAACGATTTCTATCTATTTTTTTTTAAAACAATAAGCAATATTTACTGCTTTTCTCAAAACAAACAACTTTAATTCTTTCTTAAGTCTTAAATAAAGTGTTATCTAAAAAACATAATTTAACGGAGCAAGGTAATTATGTTTATCAAGCCAACAACACCTGTTAAGAATCCTAAAATCAAATCCATCTTAGTTGCTACATAGGTTAACTTATCTTTAACATTACTAGCAATAACAGCATACAAAACATATGTTGTGAAGGAACCTAGACTTGATCCAACAGAAAAAATTAGACTATTTTGTATAGAATAACTAAAATAATCCATACTAATAAGAAACGAAATAATTGTAAAATAAAATGGTATGGCAAACATATTTAGTAGTGCCATTCCTACTCCATGCAAGTAAGCTTTAGACTTAGGAATGCGTTTCTTTTTTACTTTTTTTGATGATTTAAAATGCAATCTAAAAAAGTTGACAGAAAGCAGCAATACAATACCTGTTGCTATTTTTTGTATGGTGGTTAAATATTCGGAATTTTTCATTAAAACATTAGCCAAGTAGGCTCCAATATTCGCTTGAAAGAACAATACCGTAATGAAACCAACTACCAAATATATGGCAGAACGTTTTCCGTTTTTTAAACTTGTTTTAACAATGGTTAAGTTCAAAAAACTTGGGGTTATGCTCCCTAATGCAGCAATAATATATCCGGAAAATAAACTCACTAAAAAACTCATAACATATCTATACCTGCAAATAAAAAGGAATTTCAGGACATACATGAATGCTTTTGAAACAGAAACGAACTCTTATCAGCATTAATTCTTAGCAATCGCAAAGAAATTAAGCATTTTTACGAACTGTTTTTTTAAATCTAAGCGATTTTTCTCTTTATCTTAATTTTTAAATAGAGCTCAAAAAAGCAATTTTTAATCCTAAGCCCTTTTTAGCCATTCTAAGCCCTTTTTTTAATTTTGTAGTTTTTACAAATTTCACTTACAATTTTATGGTAAAACTGCTTATTTACTTATATTTGATAGGTTTTGAATCAAAAAATAAATTAACACAAAAATAAGATGAGTGAAGAAATGAAGCCACAATACTCGGCAGATAGTATTCAGGCACTAGAAGGAATGGAGCACGTTCGTATGCGACCATCCATGTACATTGGAGATGTAGGAGTAAGAGGATTGCACCATTTGGTATACGAAGTTGTAGACAACTCTATAGATGAAGCCTTGGCAGGACATTGTGATACAATTTCAGTATTTATTAACGAAAACAACTCTATTACCGTACAAGATAACGGACGTGGAATTCCTGTTGGGATTCACAAAAAAGAAGGAGTCTCTGCGTTAGAAGTAGTAATGACCAAAATTGGTGCAGGAGGTAAATTTGACAAAGACTCTTATAAAGTATCTGGAGGTTTGCACGGGGTTGGAGTTTCGTGTGTAAATGCCCTGTCTGATCATGTAAAAGCAACCGTACATAGAGAGGGAAAAATTTGGGAACAAGAATACGAAAGAGGAAAAGCTTTGTACCCTGTAAAAACTGTTGGAGACTCTAACAAAACAGGAACCGAAGTTACCTTTATTCCAGACAAATCTATTTTTCAACAAACTACAGAGTACAATTACGAAACCTTAGCCAATCGTATGCGAGAATTAGCATACCTAAACAAAGGAATTACCGTTACGCTTACCGACAAACGCCACAAAGATGATGAAGGAAATTTTATTTCTGAAACATTCCACTCTGAAGACGGATTGGCTGAATTTGTAAAGTACTTGGATGGTACACGTGAGCAATTAACTGCTGATGTGATTTCTATGGAAGGAGAAAAAAACGGAATTCCTGTAGAAGTTGCAATGGTTTACAATACCTCTTACGCAGAAAACTTACACTCTTACGTAAACAACATCAACACACACGAAGGAGGAACCCACTTATCTGGTTTCCGAAGAGGTTTGACTACCACTTTAAAAAAATATGCAGATGCATCCGGAATGTTATCTAAATTAAAATTTGATGTTTCTGGAGATGATTTTCGCGAAGGTTTAACCGCTATCGTGTCTGTTAAAGTTGCAGAACCACAATTTGAAGGACAAACCAAAACAAAACTAGGAAACCGCGAAGTTTCTGCTGCTGTTAGTCAGGCCGTGTCAGAAATGTTAACAGACTATTTAGAAGAACACCCAGACGATGCCAAAACCATAGTACAAAAAGTTATCTTGGCCGCACAAGCACGCCATGCAGCAACCAAAGCCCGTGAAATGGTACAGCGTAAAACCGTGATGTCTATTGGTGGCTTGCCTGGTAAATTATCAGATTGTTCGGAAACAGATCCTGAAAAATGTGAAATTTTCTTAGTCGAGGGAGATTCGGCAGGAGGAACCGCAAAACAAGGACGTGATCGTGAATTTCAAGCCATTTTACCTTTAAGAGGAAAAATCTTAAACGTAGAAAAAGCCATGCAACACAAAGTTTTTGAAAATGAAGAAATCAAAAACATGTTTACCGCATTAGGAGTTACCATCGGAACAGAAGAAGACAGCAAGGCTTTAAATTTATCCAAGCTACGTTATCACAAAGTTGTCATTATGTGTGATGCCGATGTAGACGGTTCTCACATTGCAACACTAATCTTAACCTTCTTTTTTAGATACATGAGAGAAATGGTTGAACAAGGATATGTATACATTGCTACGCCACCATTATATTTGGTAAAAAAAGGAAACAAAAAGGAATACGCTTGGGACGACAACCAACGTGATATGATTAACATGAAATTTGGAGGCTCTGCATCTATACAACGATACAAAGGTCTAGGAGAGATGAACGCAGAACAGTTGTGGGATACAACTATGAATCCAGAATTCAGAACTTTAAGACAAGTAAGTATAGATAGTGATGTAGAAGCCGACAGAGTCTTTTCTATGCTAATGGGTGATGAAGTACCACCACGTAGAGAGTTTATAGAGAAGAATGCAAAATACGCTAATATTGATGCCTAACTAAAGATAGGTATAACAAAAAATTAAAGGAGATAAGTGATGACTTATCTCCTTTTTTTAATTACTTAATATGCAAATAAAACCAAAACACGTTATTTTTCGTAAATTGGTTCACAACTTATAAACATATGCTATTATGAAAAAAATACTGTTGATTTTTGCTTTTGTAGCTTCTATTAATTCTGCAAAAGCACAAGACATTGAAGAGTTTTTGGTATTAGGAAAAGATGCAGGCACCATGCTACAATCCTACTTAGACCCAGCTTTTAAAGGAAGTATGTACAACCTAAACAGCGGTTGGTATAGAACTGCCAAGCCACATAAATTATTAGGTTTTGATATTACTTTAAACGCAACTTTATCTGCGGTTCCTAACGGACAAAAAAACTTTACGTTCAAAAACGGAGACTACGAGAACTTGTACATCCAAGGAACTCAAAAATCCAATACTGAAGCTAGTGTAAGCCTACCTACTGCTTTTGGAAAAAGCACCAACCAAGTGTTAATTTACGAAGAAGAAGTAAGTTATTTAGGAGTAAGCGAAACTAGAAAATTTGAGTTTGATGCACTTAACGGCCTAACAGATGATATCGGCTTTGATCAGGTTCCTCTTGCTATGGTACAAGCAGGTATCGGACTTCCTTTTAAAACAGACCTTACCGTAAGGTTTGTACCAGAAGTTGGAAGTGATGATTTTAAAACAGACCTATTTGGTATTGGAATAAAACACAACATCTTACAATATTTCCCCATTGCAAATAGAATTCCGCTAGTTGATATTTCTTTATTTGGTGGTTATACAAAGCTAAACTCACAATACCTACCAGGAGGAGAAGGACAAAGCATAGACATGGAAGTACAAACCTACACAGGTCAACTCTTAGGTTCCATAGATTTAAAGTTGGTTAACTTTTTTGTTGGGCTAGGTTATTCTAAAGGAACTTCGTCTTTGGTAGTAAGTGGTGACTATAGTTTTGATTACGATGTTACTATCGGAGGAATTACCACAACACAAACGAGAACTATTGATCCAGATACATTACCAAATTTAGAAAACGATATCAACAGTTTTATGACTACTGCTGGAATGAGTATTAATTTAGCTTTCTTTAAAATTTATGGTAGTTATACACTTCAAGAATACAATAGTATTAATGCAGGAATTGCATTTAGCTTTAGATAACAAATCAACACTGTAAAAATAAAGCCTATTGTAAATAAGTTTACAATAGGCTTTTTTGTTTTCAATTAGTATATTTAGGGAAAGATAAAAAATCAACCTAATGAAAAAAATTCTATTCAGCCTATTGTTTTGCATTGTATCACTAGCAACACAAGCACAAACTTCTAGAGAAAAAGTATTAGAGCTAATTGAGGCAATGCAAGCAGACCAAATGATTAAACAAACTATGGATCAAATGCTACCTGTAATGCTACAACAAGTAGAAGCTAGCCTAAAAACCGAAGAAGAAAAATCTAAAATGAAACAAGCAAAAGTCATTTTAAACGAAGAACTAAAAACTTACGGTCAAAATATTGTAAAAGGTCCAATGGTTGCAATCTACTCTAAACATTTTACCAGTCAGGATATCGACAGCCTTATTGCTTTTTACAAAACAGAAACAGGAAAAAAGCTTATCAAACTAACACCTGTTATCAGTGCTGAATTGATGCAGACTATTATGCAAAAAGAAATTCCGGAACTGCAAAGCAGAATTAAAAAAAGAATCAAAGCGTTAAAATCTACAAACTCCTAAATATTTTTTTAGGATACTGACCAATATCATAGGTACAACACAATACGATTTGCTAATTTTAATACATCAAAAAAGAAATTAATCACTAAAAACAAACTTCTATGAAAGTAACCGTAGTTGGTGCAGGAGCGGTTGGAGCTTCTTGTGCAGAATACATAGCAATTAAAGACTTTGCTTCTGAAGTAGTAATTGTAGACATCAAAGAAAATTATGCCGAAGGAAAAGCAATGGACCTGATGCAAACCGCTTCTTTAAACAATTTTGACACCAAAATTACAGGATCTACCAACGATTACACCAAAACAGCAGGCTCTGATGTAGCAGTCATTACCTCTGGGATTCCAAGAAAACCGGGAATGACTCGCGAAGAATTGATTGGTATTAATGCTGGAATTGTAAAATCTGTTGCCACTAGCATTTTAGAACATTCGCCTGAAGCCATTATCATTGTAGTATCGAACCCGATGGACACGATGACATATTTGGTGAAAACGCAGTTAAACATTCCTAAACACAGAATTATTGGTATGGGTGGTGCTTTAGACTCTGGTAGATTTAAATACAGACTTGCCGAAGCTTTAAACGCTCCATTATCTGATGTAGACGGAATGGTAATTGGTGGACACTCTGATACCGGAATGCTTCCCCTAACTCGTTTGGCCACTAGAAACTCTATGCGTGTTTCTAGATTTTTAAGCGATGAAAAATTGAATGAAATTGCCGAAGCGACTAAAGTTGGAGGAGCAACCTTAACCAAAATGCTAGGAACATCTGCTTGGTATGCACCAGGAGCAGCAGTATCTGCCATGGTGCAAGCTATTGCAACAGACTCTAAAAAACTATTCCCTTGTTCTGTTTATTTAGAAGGAGAATACGGACAAGAAGGGCTGTGCATTGGTGTACCTTGTATCTTAGGAAAAAACGGACTAGAAGAGATTGTAGAAATAGAACTAAATGAAGAAGAAAAAGCAAAATTTGCCTCTTCTGCCGATGCCGTTAAGAAAACTAACAGCTTATTAGAAGTCTAATTTAATTGTAAATTAAAAAGCCTTTTGTAATTATTACAAAAGGCTTTTTTATAAAAAAGGCCACTATTTTGTGGCATAGTAGCCCCAACAAAATATCAAAAACAAAGATTTATAAACAACCTTAAACTAATCTTTGATGATTTTTTTTACCACAGACGTAGTTCCTTTTTGTATTTTTAAAAAATACACTCCCTTACTTAAAAAAGCTATATTATACGATTGATTTGACGGATTCCCTCCATTCCATTTCACCAATTCATTACCGGCAACATCATACAAAACAACACTGTCTGCTGCCGTAGTTAACACAAACTCTTCCTTTACAGGATTTGGAACTACTAATACGCGGTTGTCTTTGCTAAACACATCTGTACTTAATGTACTAATAGACGGCTGATTTCCATATATTTTAAATTGACCTGGCTCAATAACAATCCCTGATTGGGTATTGGTTACCTCAATAAAAGAAGTTCCGCTTTTATCCATTAAATCGTACCATGTACCTGAAAAAGGGAAATTAGGCACTATTGTCTGACTCGCTACAGAAAAGTTACAAAGTACCACTACGTTTTTCAGTTTGGTGCTTTCTATAGCATCATCCCAAACATATATTCTTTGTTTTACAGTGTTACCATCAGGAAGTATAGAAAAATCCCCTTCAAAAACAGGCTCATTTATTTTCAATTCAATCAACCTTGCCCAATCTTGATAAATTTTCTGTCTTGCTACATCAAATGTCCAATTATTTACCCATTGAGGCTGCGGTTTGGTCTCTAATTTACAATCGCCAGAAATAGGATCATTAGGTGTATTTACGGTTCCGCTATTACAGGTAAAAATTGAATTTTCCATTCCCAGTTCAGCAAAATGCCAAATCATTTTAGGTCCTGGAATTGTAAACAAAGATGCTCCGTGAGCAGACATTCTTGACAAAGCAACTGTTAAATCTTTTACATTATGATTGGACATGGCTGAATTTCCATGCATTAAATTTTTATACATCAACCTTTCTTCGTCATGGCTTTCTGCGTACCCCATCAACATTGGCTTAAGAAAGCCTTTTGTTCTGTAATCCATCGCAGAAATATTTGCATTCTGAGAATATCCCATGGTTAGTTGATTGTAGGCATCTGTTACTTTACCCCACATCATAATTCCCTTAGAAATTCCATCTGCCTCTCCTGTAACTCTGTAATTAGCCCACTCTTGCTCTTCAGTACTTGTTCCCAAATGCTCAAAAATAACGTATTGTGTTGGATCTATTTGCCATTGATAATCTGCATACTGCTTTAAAATAGCTACCCTATCTTGCTGATAAGCATTGGTACAAGATTCTCCTGACTCTGTACAGTTTTGTGTAAATCCTTTGGTTAAATCCCAACGGTATCCATCAATATGATATTCTTCTATCCAATATTCAACTACCTGTTTTACATATTCCTGCGTTCTGGTTTGTTGGTGATTAAAATCCGCCCCTACATTATAACTATGCTTAGGAGTTTCATTAAAATAGGGATTTTCAGAATTGGGCTCTCCCCATCCATCTCCATCTGCATCTTTCATCCACATTCTAACCAACGGATTTCTTCCAAAAGCGTGATTCAAAGCGATGTCTAAAATCACCGCAATTCCATTTTGATGACAAACATCTACCAACTCTTTAAATTTAGCCGAAGTCCCATAAGCTTTATCCAAAGCCATATGAAAAGAAGTATTGTACCCCCAACTTTCGTTCCCTTCAAACTCCATCACAGGCATCAACTCTATCGCATTGATGTTTAACCCTTTAAAATAGTCTATTTTATCAATTAAATCTTGGTAATTCCTATCCGCATCAAAATCTCTTACCAAAACCTCATACACCACCAAATCTTCTTTCTTAGGTTTGGTAAAATCTGAAACTTGCCAAACATAACCGTCTTTTTGTGTTTTTAATACCGATACTTCTCTTTCTTGTCCCTGAGGATATTCTGGTAGATTAGGATCCATTTGTGAAGAAATATAAGAATCATCAAAAGGAGACAATACCAATGTTGAAAAAGGATCGGCAGTTTTTACCACACTTGGTGAGTTGGCAATTGGTGTTTTGTCTACCACCCAATATTGATAGGTTTCTATAGAAGACAACCCAGACAATGATAGCCAAAATTTACCTGTGGCAGGATCCTTTTTCATGGCATAATTTACATCAGGATGGTACTTATTAAAACTTCCCGCAACATAAACAAAATCTTTATACGGTGCATCTAAAACTAAAATAGCTTCGGTAGCAGAAACTCTATTCGCTCCGTTTTTCATCCCCGCTGGCATTGTTTGATTTGTTGTTGTAGGTGCCAACAAAACGTTAAAAGTTCTCGTAATTATTTTCCCTGATTTCTCTACTTCTAAAACATAGGTTTCATTATTACTAATTTCGCCAAGTTCGTAGGAGTAAGAAACACTGCTTTGTTGCGTATTTAAAACAACTCCTTTAGAAGTCTTTAAGGTATAGATAGCATTTCCATTGGTATGACTGGCATTTATTGTTAAACTTTCTCCAGAATTTACAATTGTGGTACTCCCCGATAACGGACTTGTTAAATTCACCTGAAAAGAGCCTATGCTAAAAAAGAAATCTGCGTTTCCATTGGCTTTTAGTTGCTGACTCCCATTTTCGTTTCTAAACACCATTCCCATTTGGGTAATACTAGAAAAATCTGAACTGGTTAAACCATAATAATCTTTAGGAACAAAAGTAATAGACCATAAACCATCAATTAGAGTCATTTCTCCCACTCCATCATCTTGCCCCCAATTTCCAACTACATGTTGCCATGCATTGCTGTCCGAGCCCACACCAGAATGCAGATACACTTTATTAGGATTATTAAACCCATTACTATCTGTTGCATTGCTATTAGCATCTAAGGTAATAGTTATTGCGGCTTCTTGATTTATATCAAAAGGAAAAGGACGAATCGTAACCTGTGCGTAAGACGATACACATCCTACTAAAAACAGGATGACTTTTAAGTATTGTTGAATCATATATTGTATTTTTTTAGTAACCAGCAACTAACAAAGAGGATGATTTTGCTGGAATGGTTATTTCTTTTTGTTGAATTGTAGCTCCTCCCAAAACATCTATATACTTTTTTCTTGATAGATCTAAAGTGATGGTTTTGGCATGCTCTGATGTGTTAAAAACAGCAAAAACCTCATTAGATTCATCAAATCTTTTGTAGATCAAAACCTCATCATCTCCTTTTAAAAATGTTATATCTCCATGAATTAAAACAGGATATTCTTTTCTTATTCTGATAAGTTTTTGGTAATAATTATATAACTGATGATTAAAAGCTACTTTATCTACAGGTCTTTCTGCTTCTAATGGATGTGCTACTTCATCTTCAAAAATATAGTCCGACCAAATTAAAGGCTTTCTACACGAGGGATCGTCTGCCCCCCACATTCCCATCTCATCACCTGCATAAATATGTGGAGCTCCAAAATAGGTATACTGTTGTGCTAACAAAAGTTTTACTTCTTGATAAGTAGCAGCGTTGGGTTTATTGATTTTATAGATAGGATTTTCGTGTACTTTTCCGCCTAGTTTGTATTTATTTTTGTTATACATAGAAGTTAACAATCTAGGAGTATCAAATCCGCAAGTGTAATTCATCATAGCATAACGAGTGTTTTTTCTTAGTCCTTTATCAAAACTAGTTAAACTATCTATAAATTCTGTAGTACTGATTTTATTGGGTGCTGCTGCAAAATAGTGTCTAGAAGCTCTGTACCATCGGTAATTCATTACACCATCAAACACATCTCCCTGTAAAAAAGGTGCCGGATTTAATAATTTATCAGGAAACTCTTCCCACCAAATTTCTCCTAACAAATAAGCATTCGGGTTAACAGTTCTAACGGTTTTTCTAAAATCTCTCCAAAAATCTAAAGGCATTTCTCCTGCAACATCTAATCGATAACCATCTACTCCATCACTTGGGTCTCCATCATTATTAGGATCTAGCCATCTTTTGGTTATGTTAAAAATATGTTGCTTTGCCTGTGAACTGTACACGTTTCCTTCAAAAGATCTAACCTTGGTTGATAAATCTTGTTTTTGTGTTTCTTTTATTTCTGGCAGACTAAAAACTCCAGCCCATCCATGATAACGAAATTCGTTTTTTTCTGTTTCTGGATCATCAAATTCCTCTATCCAATACCAGTCTTTGTATTTGGATTTCTCTTGATTTTTTAGCACATCTTGCCAAGCCCAAAAGGTATGCCCTGTGTGGTTCCATGAATAATCTAAAATTACTTTTATTCCTTTTTGATGAAATTCTTGAATGACTTTCAAGAACATTTTATCGGCCTCTGTAAACTTCCAAGTTGTTGGATCTTCGGGAATTTCACTATTTATAATCTCTGCATCTTTTTTAGGGTTTGGACCAAAGTTTCTGTCTATATGCCTCCAGTTTCTTGCATCGTATTTATGCAAAGAAGGAGCATCATTTAGCGGACGAAAATAAACAGCTGTAACCCCTAAAGAATCTAGATAATCTATCTTATCTAACACTCCTTGCAAATCACCTCCATAACGTCTTAACTGAACCTTTTCTACAAACTTGTTTAGCGTGTTTCCAAAGAAGTCTTTGTGATTGTCTGTGTTTTTAAAATAGCCATCTTCTTTGTACCAATCTTGTGTCCATGGGGTTATTTTCCATCCCTTTGGAACAAAACCTGGGTAGGCACCTTGAATATCTTCGGGAGTAGGATCGTTAGAAGGGTCTCCGTTTCTAAATCGTTCTACTGCAATTTCGTACCAAACCACTTCTTTTGCCCATTTAGGAGGCTCGTTAAAAGCGGTTTCTTTGGTTGCTTTTTTTGAAGAATTTGAGGTTGATTGTTGACATGAAACAACCATTAAAATTACAGCAACAAACAAGGTTAACTTTTTCATTTGGTTTTTAGTTTTTTTGTGTTTTTTTTAGCAAAAACTCTAAGGGAATATGTACGCGTTTTTTCCAAGCATTTTCGCTGTGGTTTTCTCCTGGAAAATATCTAGTTTGCCAATTGCTTGCACTGTATCCTTTTTGAGTCATAATCTTATCTACCTTTTGTTGAATTTTTGGGTATAAAGCATCTAAAGTTACATCACCACAATCAAAATAAATCTTATGATTTTCAGGACAAGGCAATTGTTTTAATAAATAGTTTTGAAATGCAAAAGGAATAGGGTTGTTAGCTAAAGTAAACGCACCAGGCCAGTGAGTAGACAAACACGCTGCTCCTCCAAACACTTTTGGATATTCAGAAATTGCATAAAATGATATGAGTCCGCCCATGCTACTACCCATAATAAAGGTGTTTTCTCTATCAGTTAAAACTGCGTACTTTTTATCAATCATGGGTTTTAATTCCTTTACTAAAAATTGCAAGTAGTTATCTGATGTAGGTTGAAAATCTTTGTTAGCAATTCCTACTTTTCTTAATTGAGCACGCACTGTATCTTTTTTTACTTGCGATAAGTTTTCAAAAGGCTTTTGCGGAAAGTAATCAAAGTGACGGGTTGCACCTCCATTCCAAATTCCAACAACAATCACCTTTTTAATCTTGTCCTTTTTTAAAAGTTCTGCAATCGCATCATCTACATCCCAAGATTGTTTGTTCCAAGCTGCTTCTGCTTCTGAATCATATATCATTTGCCCATCGTGCATATACAGTACAGCATATTTTGAAGTGTCCGAATATCCTTGAGGCAACCAAACATCAATATTTCTTGCTGTTACATACTTAGATTCAAAATTTTCTATACGTTCTACCCTTCCATGTACCACTTTGGGCAATGAAACTTGTGCCTGTACAGCCCCAAAAAAGGTGATAAACAAAATAGAAACTAGTGTGTTTAGTGACATTTTTATATTGTTTTATAGTTCTCAAGTAATAATAAAAAGCCTGTTTAACCAAAGTCAAACAGGCATATTTATACCTCAATTAATTTTTAGTAATTGTATAAGTATAGGATCTAGGAGTAGTTAAATCTAAAACAATGGTATAGTTTCCTGCTTCGGCAATAGCAATGTTTGTTCCTGCATTAAAATCTAAAATTCCATCTGCATCTTCATCACCGTAGTTCCAATCCCATCCATCGTTGGCTCTAAATTTTAGCTCTCCTGCTACCAAATCTGTAGTCAGTTCCCAAACACCCGTGGATGCATTGTACATCATATCTTGGTCGGCATCCCAACCTCCTGCAGTTGCACTACCAATAATTCCCCAATCGTATTTGGCAATAGCGTACACTAGAGTTGTTGTGTTGACTTGCACAAAATAATGACCTGTTGCTGCTTGTGCATTTGATTCCCCATCGGCAGTTAATATTCCTGAAAAACTACCATCATCTCCATAATCTATATTCCCCCAAGCATACACACCATTGGCATCTGGTTCTACAAATTTAAATTCTCCGTCTAACCATACATACCCTTCGTAATCTGTTTCTCCAAAAGCCGAAGAGGCAATTAACGGAGCTGTTCCCGGATCCCAACCTTGATGATTTCCAGGCACCGACAACGCAGGTAATTGAGCTGTATATGGTGTAATTGCTATGGTCAGCACATCAGAAACTGATTGTACCGAATTTTGAGAACCAATTGAAGAAACAATTCTAAGTTCTAAATTTCCTTTTTGAAAAGCAGGCAATCCAACACCAATGGCTAGCGTGTTCAACTGATCTACTGTCCACGTATAAAATGTTTGGTTTGTTGTTTGACCTGCAACCACAGGAGATTCGAAATTAGTTCCTGCCAAAGCGAGTTCTATGGTATAAGTTACTTCTGTATCATAACCGAAATCACTTGCTTTCCATACAAGCGTGGTTGCTGTTTTGGTCTCGTCTTGAATTTTAAGTTCTAAATCTACACTGCTCGTTGGATTTAGCAACTGCGGCCCTACCACCTGACTTGTATCTAACACCAAGTTAGCGTCTTCGCTACACGAAGCTGTTAGGACCAAAGCCATCATTGCAATTGCTTTTGCTATTTTTATATATGTATTTTTCATCCTATTTGCTTTTTAGTATTGATCATTTTGTTTGATGTTTGGATTGGTACTGATAATATTGTTAGGGAACGGAAATAATGCTCTATACTTCCCTACGCTGGCACCCTGAGCTGCTCCTCCTTTAAAAGGCCATAAATAGCTGTTTTCCGTAAACTGATTGTTTCTAATTAAATCCGTTCTTCTTAGTCCTTCCCAATACAACTCTCTAGCTCTTTCATCCATTACAAAGGCAATGGTTAAATCTCCTGCTGTAATATTTCCTGATGCATCTCCGTAAGCTCTTTCTCTTAATTGGTTGATTAGGTTTACCGCTGTGGCTGGGCTACCTCCTCCTCCTCTTACCGTTGCTTCTGCATAGTTTAGGTAAATTTCTGCTAAGCGGATAATCGGTAAATCTGTATCCGTATGATTTCCTGTAGGATCGCTACCTGCCACTCCGTTAACATCTACGTTTTTAAATTTTGTTACAGCATAACCATCCGTAAATTCATTTGCAATGGTTGCAATTTCATAATTCTGTCCGTCTGTGTAAAACATGGCTCTTGCATCCGCCCAAGTAATAGGTTCACCACCCGTTCTTGTTCCTGTTACTGCATCAGAAAACTTATCAACCAAAGCTTTAGTAGTTCTTAACCCAGACCAACCACCGTTTACTCCAAATTCAGCAGCATTCATAGACCCCCCAATAGCAGCGTGTATTAAAAAGGTAGTCCCTGCCCAAGTTTTGCTATTCAATCCATCAAAGTTTAAGGCATAGATAAACTCATTTTGTGCTCCGTTGGTATGGTTGTCTGCCAAAAACAATTCGTCGTACGCAGATCCATTTCCATTGGCATCGTTTGTATTGATGATGTAAGATGAGTTGATCACTTTTTCTGAAAAAGAAACACTTTCGTTGTATTTTGCTTCTCCTGTATATACCTCTGCATTTAGATACAAGCGAGATAATAATGCCCAAGCTGCTACCCTGTCTACCCTTCCATACTCATTCGTTCCAGACTCTTTTAACAAATCTTGAATCTCTAGCAATTCTGCCTCCACAAAATCAAACACCTCTTTTCTGCTATTTTGCAAAGGCAATTCTGTTGAAATCTCTGTGGTAATAGGTACCCCCCCATACAAATCCATTAAATTGTAGTATGCATAGGCACGAATAAATCTTGCTTCAGCAATAAAGTACTGCACTTCATTCGTTCCACTAAATTGAGCAGCATTAGCAATAAACGAATTGCTAAAAGATACTACCTGAGCCAATCTGTAATACAAAGCTTCTATTAATGTATTGTTAGCAGACCAAGACATTTCGTGTAAATCTGGTAGTCCTGGGTCTCCCCAACCTACAACTGCAGCATCTGTGGTTAGCTCGTTCATATAAAACAGCATTCTTGAAAACTGAGAAGTCCCTTCATCAATTCCATCTATATCAGCCAAACCATCAGGTCCTTTTTGCCCTGTTAGCACTAAACTAGCATATACTTTGGCCAAAGCACTTTTTACGCTTTCTTCATTTGCAAATACATTTTGCTCTGTAAAGCTGTCTGGATCTATTGGATTTTGATCTAATTCGTCTGTACAACTAGAAAGAGCCATAACAGCTATTATTGATACAATCCCTAAATATTTATTGTATTTCATTTTTCTACATTTTAAAAGTTAACATTTAATCCAAGTACAAATGTTCTTGGTCTAGGATACACATTGTTATCTATTCCTAAATTTACTTCTGGATCTAAACCACTATAATCTGTTATAGTAAGCACATTTTGTACTGAACCATAAACCCTAACACTTGTTTCTTTATAAAAATCTGGCAACGTATAACCTAGTACTACATTGTCTATTTTAAAAAAAGAAGCCTCTTCTATATAATGATCGCTAAACAAGTTGATTTTTTGAAATCCAGTTTGCTCGTAGCTCTTGTGTATGTTATTTAAAATAGCATTGTCTGTTAGCATATCTGAAAATCCAATGCTAGAAGCCACGTTGTTATACACATAGTTTCCTATGCTAGCTCTGGTAACCATATTAAAATCAAAGTTTTTATAGGTAATATTGGTATTGAATCCCATAGTAACATCTGCATAAGGGTCTTTGTGCATGTACATGTCTTTGTCATTTAGCACTCCGTTTCCATCTCTGTCTACATAAGCTCCTTCGATAGGTCTTCCGTTGGTATCGTAAAGTTGCTCAAAAACTAAGTAGTTAAAAGGTGCATATCCTTGTACATGTGTTTGGATTTTGTTTCCTGTTCCTCCGCTAATATCTCCTGTAAATTGTTGATCTGGTAGTCTAGTGATTTCATTATCATTATAAGAAATATTGTATCCAAAGGCTACGGTTATATCACTCGTAGAGATGGCTTTCCAATTTACATTAAACTCAATCCCTTTGTTTACCATATCTCCTAAGTTTGCAGCAATTCTATTTCCAAAATTGGTAAAAGGATCTACTACAGTATTGGCAATAACATCTCTGGTTTCTTTTCTATACACATTTAATGAACCTGATAATTTATGATTTAAGAATGCATAATCGATACCCGCATTGTAAGTTCTTCCTACCTCCCACTTTAACTCTTTGTTAACAGGATCGGGTCTGTATGTTTGATAATATTGATTTCCAAATTGATAGTTTGCTGCAGATGTACTTGCCGTATAGCGAGTTAAGAACATATAATCATTTAATCCGTTTACGTTCCCGACTTCTCCATAACCCAATCTTAATTTTAAATCGTTTATAAAATCAACATCTTCTAAAAAACTTTCTTTGTGTAGGTTCCATGCTGCAGCAAAAGAAGAGAAGATTCCCCAACGATCATCTGGACTTAATTTAGAAGAAGCATCCGCTCTAACGGTTGCAGTTAACAAATATTTTCCATCAAAATTATAGTTAGCTCTACCAAAGTAAGACAACAGGGTACTTCTGTATTTATCTACATATTCAAAATCATTTCCTTGCTCTTCAGCTTCACTATCGTAGTCGTACTTATCTGTTTCAAATTTTTGATAAGAATATCCTCCCATAACATTTAACCCATGTTTTCCAAAATCTTTTTTATAGGTTAGATAAAAGTCAAACAAGGTGTTTTGTGTATTGTTTCTGTAAGAGGTTCTAGAACCATTAAACGTTGCATCTGAGGTCGGAATGCTTTCTGAAGTTACCTTTCTTCCATGAGTATTTGTTAAGTCTACCCCTGTATTGATGGTTGCTGTTAGCTCTGGTAAAAAATGTAATTTGTAATCAACTTTTGCATTTCCTATAAAACTTCTTACCTCGGAGCTATCATCTACCAAGTTTAACAAAGCTACAGGGTTTGTTGGCACCAAGTTTAATTGATAACCATTGTCTCCTGTCCACGCATAATATCCATCAAAAATAGAGTTTTCATCACGAACAGCTTGTGTAGGATCAAAACCTACAGCAGCCCCAATAGCATCTCTGTTAGCAAAGGTATTCTCTGTAAAACTTCCTCTGGTATTCAACTCTACTTTTAAGTGATCATCTAAAAAAGAAGGCATTACGTTTACAGAAGCCGTTGTTCTTTTAAAATTGTCTGTTTTTAAAATTCCATCCTGATCGCTGTAACCTAAAGAAACTCTTAGTGGCATGTTTAAAACACTTCCCCTTGCACTAAAATTATGTTGATGACCAATTGCTGTCTGATAAATCTCATCTTGCCAGTTGGTGTTAGCATCTCCTAACTTGGCAATGTCATCTGCATCTCCTATGGTGTTTATCAACTCTCTAAACGCATCCGCAGTATACACATCAGATTTTTCGGCAGGCGTATATACAGATGTAGCTGCATTGTACGAAAATTTAAATCCTCCCTTTTTTCCTTTTTTGGTGGTAATTAAAATCACTCCGTTTGCCCCTCTAGATCCGTATATAGAAGTTGCCGATGCATCTTTTAGTACCACCATACTATCTATATCATCTGGATTGATGGTATTTAGCACATCTCTTGCTCCTCCTAAAGTCTCATCACTTAAAGGCAATCCATCTAACACAATTAATGGTGAGCTAGACAACACTAAAGATCCTGTACCTCTAATTACAATATTTTGTTTGTCTCCTGGTGCTCCACTTGCCGAAGTAACCGTAACTCCAGCTACTTTACCAGTAATTAACTGCTGAGGAGATTGTTGTGGACCTGGGTTAAAAGATTTAGATGTGATTAAATCTGCAGAACCTGTTAAATCTTCTTTTTTAGAAGAACCATATCCTACACTTAAAGTAACAGCATCTAGACTTGTTACATCTTCTTCTAACAAAATTTCTAATTTTCCGTTTGATGGAATTGTTAGCACTTGTGTTTTGTAGCCTATAAAAGAGACTTCAATTGTCTTAGGGCTATTTTCTGCTAATTTTAAAGTAAACATTCCTTCAAAATCTGTTACGGTTCCGTTGGTTGTTCCTTGTACCAAAACCGAAACACCTGCTAAAGGCAAATCCATTGCCTTATCTTTTACCATTCCAGAAACACTTTTTTGTGCCATCATTCCCATCGGAATTAGAATAGTAACAAACAATATAATTAACGTTTTTTTCATACTTTTAAGTTTAGTAATTAACTTATTTTTTTACATCTCGACGTAAACGTAGCTAAAAATAAAAGTGATGTCAAATTGGGAAATCAACTATCACGTTTTCGTGTTAATAAGTTTTATAAAAAAGTACATAAAAGTAAGTTTTTTAACCATTTCATAATTCAGATATTGCTTTTTTATGATTATGTTTATTTTAGCACCTCAAAACTAAAAATATGTCAAAAAGAATCACTCTTAAACAAATTGCAAAAGAGCTTAATTTATCGATTTCTACAGTGTCAAAATCGCTAAGAAACAGCCATGAAATTAGTGAGGAAACTAAAAATTTAGTCCAAGCTTTTGCCAAGTTCTACAATTACAAACCCAATAGCATTGCTCTTAATTTAAGAAACAACAAATCTAAAACCATAGGAATTATCATTCCAGAAATAACACATTATTTCTTTTCTAATGTAATTGCTGGTATAGATAGTGAAGCAAATAAAAAAGGATACCGTGTTGTGGTAAGTCTTTCTAATGAAACTTTTGATACCGAGGTAATTAATATGGAAACTTTAGCCAATGGAAGTGTAGATGGCTTTATCATCTCCGTAGCCAAAGAAACCCTACTAAACAAAGACTTTCATCACTTTAAAGAAACCATTAACCAAGGAATGCCTATTGTTATGTTCGATAGGGTTACCAATGAAGTTGGTTGCGACAAAGTAATTATTGATGACAAAGCCGGTGCAAAAAAAGCAGTAAACAAATTGGTTGGTAGCGGATGTAAAAAAATAGCCCTTGTAACCACAGAAGACTATATTACCGTAGGAAAACTTAGAACGGATGGCTATAAAGAAGCCTTAGAAGATCATGAAATTCCTTTTGACCCAAATTTGTTAATCCGCATTCAAGACCAAGGAGGTGATAAAGATGAAGTTGTTAGAATATTGGAACAAGACATAATTAAACTACTTTATCAGCATCCAAATATTGATGCCTTTTTTGCTGTAAACGAACTTTCTGCCATTACTGTAATGAAAACAGCCATGAACATGGATTACAAAATTCCTGATGACATTTCAATCATTGCTTTTACAGACGGTGTTTTATCAAAATACTCTATTCCAGCCATGACTACTGTTAGCCAACATGCGTTTGAAATGGGAGTTGCATCTGCTAAATTACTGATAGACAAAATAGAAGAAAACACCAACTCAGAATTCTTTGTTACACAAACCATGGAAGCAACTTTGATTGAAAGACAGACAACTAAATAAACTTTTTTTGAAATTTTGAAAAAAAACTCTACTTTTGTAGAAATATCGAGACTTATTTTTTTACATCTCTCAACTAAATTAATAATAAGTCTTGATGAGTCTTCGTACTTATCGGCAATAAAATACTATTGCGATAATGAAAAAACGCACACTTCGTTTTACAGAAATATGGAACATGAGTTTTGGGTTCTTGGGCATCCAAATGGGTTTTGCTTTGCAAAATGCCAATGCTAGCAGAATTCTACAAACGTTTGGTGCAGACATTCATCAATTATCTTGGTTTTGGATTATTGCTCCGCTAATGGGGCTTATTGTACAACCCATTGTAGGGTACTACAGCGACAAAACCTGGACAAAACTAGGAAGAAGAAGACCTTACTTTTTAGCAGGTGCATTACTAGCCTCAATTGGGCTAATCTTAATGCCACAAGCCCATTTATTTATTGCTTTTTTACCACCACTCTGGATAGGAGCAGGTATGCTTATGATAATGGATGCATCGTTTAACGTTGCCATGGAACCTTTTAGAGCATTGGTAGGTGATAATTTGGGAGATCATCAAAAGACTTTAGGATTTAGTATTCAGACTGTATTAATAGGTATTGGTGCAGTAATAGGTTCGTGGTTACCTTATGTTTTGGCAAAAGGATTAGGACTTACTGCTGTAACCAGTAGCGGTATACCTCAAAATCTTATTGTTTCTTTTATTATAGGAGCTATCATCTTAATCGCTTCTGTACTCGTTACAGTATTTACTACAAAAGAATATACTCCAAAAGAGTTAGCTTCTTTTACTGTTAATAAAAACGAATTAAAAGAAAACAAGCACAAAGCTTTTGGACTACAATCTATTGCTACAGATTTTAAAAACATGCCCAAAACCATGAAACAACTATCAGGAGTTCAGTTTTTTTCATGGTTTGGTCTCTTTGGTATGTGGGTATTTACTACGCCTGCCATCGCACAACATATATTTAACACAAACGACACACACTCAACACTATATAACGAAGCTGGAGATTGGGTAGGAATCATTTTTGGTATTTACAACCTAACCTCTGCTATAGTTGCTTTTTTCTTAACCTCCCTTTCTAAAAAAATAGGGCGTAAAGAAACACATGCCATCTCGTTATTTATAGGAGGACTAGGTTTGATCTCTATTTTTTTTGCTACCGATAAATATTTTTTAATAGGCAGTATGATTGCCGTAGGAATTGCTTGGGCTAGTATCCTTAGCATGCCTTATGCAATGCTTGCTGGTGCTATCAACCCAAAAAAAATGGGAGTATACATGGGGATTTTTAACTTTTTTATTGTCATTCCTCAAATCATCAATGCACTTATTGGTGGACCTATCGTAAAATACCTGTATGGAAATCAAGCAATTTATGCTCTTATAACTGCAGGTGTGTCTTTTGTTATTGCAGCTATTTTAGCCCTACGTATTAAAGACGTATCGTTTGTAAAATAACAAGAACTCCACAAATACATAATCAACAAAACATTTAACTAAGACAGTATATCTGTGTTTGGTTTAAAAAAACAACAAGATGATCAAAGGATTTATATTCGATTTGGATGGAGTCATTGTAGACACCGCTAAGTACCATTATTTAGCATGGAAAGAGCTTGCCAATTCCATTAATATCGACTTTACGGAAACTGAAAACGAACAATTAAAGGGAGTTAGTAGAGCAGAATCGCTGCAAAGAATTTTAAACTGGGGAAATGTAGAATTATCAGAAACGAAATTTAACCGTATGATGAGCGATAAAAACAAAATATATATAGACTATATAAACAAGATGGATGAAACAGATATTTTGCCCGATGTACCAAGAGTTTTAAACTTTTTAAAAACACATAAACAATTAATTGCCCTGGGTTCTGCGAGTAAGAATGCTAAATACATTTTAAAAAAACTAGATCTTTTTGATGAATTTCATGTAATTATTGATGGTGCATCGGTTACGAATCCCAAACCTAATCCTGAAGTATTTTTAACAGCCGCAGAAAAATTGCACGTGTCTCCGATTGATTGTTTTGTATTTGAAGATGCTGAAGCTGGAATAGAAGCCGCTAATGCTGCCCATATGAAAACTATTGGCATTGGAGACCCAAAAATTTTAAGTAAAGCCAACAAAATTTTTAGTGATTTTACACAAATCCCAAATGTTTACTTAAAAAACCTAATCTATAAATAGAAAAGAAATGAATCAAATCAATCACATAGCAAACGAATGGTCCATTATAGAAAATGGTTTTAATCCAAAAACTCAAGAAGCTTTTGAAAGTATTTGTAGCCTAGGAAATGGAGTGATGGGACAAAGAGCCAATTTTGAAGAAGATTACAGTGGACAAAGTTTTCAGGGAAGTTACATAGCAGGTGTTTATTACCCAGACAAAACTAAAGTTGGTTGGTGGAAAAACGGTTACCCTGAATATTTTGCAAAAGTATTAAACGCACCCAACTGGATTGGAATTAGAGTATTTATTAACGGTTTGGCCTTAGACTTAAACACTTGTAGAGAAATTCTTTCGTTTAGAAGAGAGCTTAATATGAAAGAAGGATGGTTTTCTAGAGAATTTACCGTTATCTTACAAAATGATTGCAAAATTAAGGTAGCAACAAAACGTTTTTTAAGCCTAAGTCACAACGAAGCTGGAATGATTTCGTATGCAGTTACTCCATTAGATAAGGACATGACCGTAACTTACGAACCTTATTTAGATGCAGGAATAAGCAATCAAGATTCTAACTGGGATGATCAGTTTTGGCAAATTACTCAAATTACCCAAAACAACAAACAATCTTTTATCACTAGTCATACTTTAAAAACAGAGTTTCATGTATGCACTTATATGGAGTCTCGATTGTTTATTGACCAGCAAGAAATTGAAATCAAACCAAAAAACAGAAAAGACAACACTTCAGCTTCTTCTACTTACACCCAGCAAGTAAGAGAGGGATTGGAATTTAGCATCCATAAATTTGCTGGTTATACGGTAGATCTATATCATGACAAAAATGATTTGATACACGCAGCAAAAGAAACCCTAACACAAGTAATTGAAATTGGTTTTACAAAATTACTAAGCTTACAAAAAAACGCTTGGAAAGAAATTTGGAAATCTGCAGACATTACTATTGATGGAGATGTAAAAGCGCAACAAGGAATTCGTTTTAATATTTTTCAATTAAACCAAACCTATTCAGGAGCAGATTCTAGGTTAAACATTGGTCCAAAAGGTTTTACGGGTGAAAAATATGGAGGAAGCACTTATTGGGATACCGAAGCTTATTGCTTGCCTTTTTATATGGCCACAAAAAACCAAACGGTTGCTAGAAATTTATTAACCTACAGGTACAATCATTTACAAAAAGCGATAGAAAATGCAAAAAACTTAGGATTTACTAACGGAGCAGCATTGTACCCCATGGTAACTATGAATGGTGAAGAATGTCACAACGAATGGGAAATTACATTCGAAGAGATTCATAGAAACGGTGCCATTGCTTTTGCTATTAAAAACTACATACGCTACACAGGAGATTATTCTTACATTCCAGAAAAAGGCTTAGAGGTGTTAATTGGAATTGCCCGTTACTGGCACCAAAGAGTAAGTTTTTCTAAAGACAAAAATCAATATGTTATGTTAGGGGTTACAGGCCCTAACGAATACGAAAATAATATTAACAACAATTGGTATACAAACTATTTGGCTCAATGGTGTATTTATTACACCTTGGAAAACATTCAAACTGTAAAAGAAAAGTACACTGAAGCGTACAACAAAATTCAAAAAATTACAGGAATTACTACGCAAGAACTCAACAACTGGAAAAAAGTAGCAGACAATATGTATTTTCCTTTTAGCCAACAATACGGAATATACCTGCAACAAGATGGTTTTTTGGACAAAGAATTTATGTATGCTGATGAGTTAGATCCTGACATTCGTCCTATTAATCAACATTGGTCTTGGGATAAAATTTTGAGATCTCCGTTTATAAAACAAGCGGACGTTCTTCAAGGATTTTACGTGTTTGAAGATCATTTTTCTCTAGAAGAAATTAAAAAGCATTTCGATTTTTACGAGCCTTTTACAGTTCACGAAAGTTCATTATCTCCATGCATCCACAGCATTCTAGCAGCTAAACTCAATCAAATAGAACAAGCTTATCAGTTTTACTTAAGAACTTCTCGTTTGGATTTAGACGACTACAACAAAGAGGTGCACGAAGGATTACACATTACCTCTATGGCAGGAACCTGGATGAGCATTGTAGAAGG
Organism: Ochrovirga pacifica; assembly: GCF_000220525.1. GTDB lineage: Bacteria > Bacteroidota > Bacteroidia > Flavobacteriales > Flavobacteriaceae > Ochrovirga > Ochrovirga pacifica. Next base: position 43,921 of record NZ_AFPK01000071.1, read on the forward strand.
TTTTGGAGGAATGAGAATAAAAAACAATCAGCTTTCTTTTGAACCCAGAATCCCTAAAGAATGGAAAGGATATTCTTTTAAAATTAATTTTAGAAACCAAATAGTACACGTAAATATCACTCAAGAAAACAACCAATTTACCGTAGATGGCACTCAAGATTTAACCATTCTAGTAAACGGAAAACAAACCATTGCAAAAGCAATACATTAAAACATCACATCATGAAAAAACTTATTTTAATTATCAGTATGTGGCTTTGTATTACCTCGGTAACTCAAGCCCAAAGCATTTCATCTCCCAACGGAGAATTTAGTCTAAATTTTAGTTTGCTATCAGACGGAACGCCTACCTATCAACTAAGCTACAAGAAACAAGACGTAGTAAAACAGAGCAAACTTGGTTTAGAGCTAAAGAACGACCAACAATCTTTATTAGACAACTTTAAAATTACCAAGACAGCCACATCTACCTTTAACGAAACATGGAAACCTGTTTGGGGAGAAACTTCGGAAATAAAAAACCATTACAATGAACTTGAGGTGACCTTAACTCAAAACCTTTCTAACAGAATTGTAGTTATTCGTTTTAGATTGTTTAATGACGGACTAGGCTTCCGTTACGAATTTCCTAAGCAAAAAAACTTAACCTACTTCACTCTTAAAGAAGAACGAACTGAGTTTGCCATGACAGGAGACCATACAGCCTTTTGGATTCCTGGAGATTACGACACACAAGAATATGATTATACAACCTCTAAGTTATCCGAAATTAGAAGCTTATTTGACAAAGCTTACACAGCAAACACGTCACAAACAGCTTTTTCTAAAACAGGAGTGCAAACTTCTTTAATGATGAAGTCAGACAAAGGATTATACATCAATTTACATGAAGCCGCATTGATAAATTATGCATGCATGCACCTAAATTTGGACGATAAAAATATGGTATTTCAATCTTGGTTAACCCCTGGAGCGAATGGTGACAAAGGTTATTTGCAAGCCCCGTGTAACACTCCGTGGAGAACAATTATTGCTAGCGATGATGCAAGAGATATTTTAGCCTCTAACATAACGCTAAATCTTAATGAACCTTGCAAAATAGAAGACACATCATGGATTAAGCCTGTAAAATACATTGGTGTTTGGTGGGAAATGATTACTGGAAAAAGTTCTTGGTCTTATACCAACGATGTTCCTTCAGTTCAATTAGGTAAAACAGATTACTCTAAAGTAAAACCAAATGGCACACACGCTGCAAACACCCCTCATGTAAAAAAATACATAGACTACGCTGCCAAACATGGTTTTGATGCTGTTTTAGTCGAAGGTTGGAATGAAGGTTGGGAAGATTGGTTTGGAAACTCTAAAGACTATGTGTTTGATTTTGTAACTCCTTATCCTGACTTTGATGTTCAAGAAATTCACAAATATGCAAAATCTAAAGGAGTGGAAATGATCATGCATCACGAAACTTCAGGGTCTACACGTAATTACGAACGACACATGGACAAAGCCTACCAATTTATGAAAGACAACGGATACAATGCTGTAAAAAGCGGATATGTAGGAAACATTTTACCTAGAGGTGATTATCATTACAGCCAATGGACGGTAAACCACTATCAATATGCTTTAGAAAAAGCTGCTGATTATAAAATTATGATCAATGCTCATGAAGCTGTAAGACCTACAGGGATTTGTAGAACATATCCTAATTTAATTGGGAACGAATCTGCTAGAGGAACTGAATACCAATCTTTTGGAGGAAACAATGCAAATCATGTAACTATTTTGCCATTTACGCGTTTAATTGGTGGTCCTATGGATTACACTCCAGGAATTTTTGAAATGAATATTGCCAACCTAAACCCTAACAACAATAGCCATGTAAACGCAACTATTGCCAATCAATTAGCGTTATACGTTACCATGTATAGCCCTTTACAAATGGCCGCAGACTTGCCCGAAAATTACGACCGTTTTTTAGATGCTTTTCAGTTTATAAAAGAAGTGCCTGTAGATTGGAGTACTAGCAAATATTTGGAAGCAGAACCAGGAAGCTATGTTACCATTGCTCGTAAAGACAAAAACAGTAACAATTGGTTTGTTGGTAATGTGAACGGAATGGAAAAAAGAACTTCTAAAATTAAATTAGACTTTTTAGACAAAGAAAAAAAATACATCGCAACCATTTATGCCGATGGTAAAGATGCTCATTACAACACCAATTCTCAATCTTATAAAATTACTCAAAAAACCGTTAACTATAAAAGTAGTTTAAAACTTACTTCTGCTGTTGGTGGTGGATACGCTATTAGTATTATTGAGAAAAAGTAATCATTTTATTATTTTAGTTTTTTATGTTCAAAAGGCTATTCTACTTTTATAGGGAATAGCCTTTGTTTTCATTAAACCATAGGAACTTCCATCAATAAAATATGTGAACTAGTTTTAAATTCAAAATGTACCTCATCAGCCTCTTGTATTCCCAAACCATCTCTACTTATTAACTCTGTATCATCCACTCTTAAATCACCATACAGAACAAAAACATACAGTCCGTTTTCTTTGTTTTGTAGCTGATATGTAGCTGTTGTAGTCCCATCAAACTTTCCCATAGAGAAATAAGCATCTTGATGAATCCACACTCCCTCATCTTCTGCATTGGGTGATAAAATTTGGTAAAATTCGTTTTGCTTTTCCAGTTCTTTAATAGACTGCTGATCGTATCTTGGTGTTACGTCTTTTTTATTTGGGAACAACCAAATCTGAAGAAATTCCACAGGAATATCAGCATTTTTATTAAACTCGCTATGATATACTCCCGTACCCGCACTCATTACCTGAATATCTCCTTCCTTAATCACCCCATGAGTTCCCATAGAGTCTTTATGTTCCAAATCACCTGATAAAGGAATTGAAATAATTTCCATGTTATCATGCGGATGGGTTCCAAACCCCTTTCCTCCTGCAACTTTATCATCATTTAAAACACGCAATACCCCAAAATTCATTCTTGTAGGTTCATGATACCCAGCAAAACTAAAAGTGTGATGGCTATCTAACCATCCATGATTGGCATGCCCTCTTGTACCTGCTCTGTGTATTGTTTTTTTCATTGGATTTGTATTTTGTTAGAGTATACAATAAGTCGTAAAAAAACTACTTACTTGCAATTTATTGACCTATGGGATTTGCTTCAAAAAAAATCAAAACGTCTTTATCCCACTGTGTTTTTACCTCTATTGGATTGCAACAAACTTCACAATCTTGTATATAGGTTTCACTAATAGAAAACTCTAAAAACATGCTAATTGTTTCCCAACAATAGGGACACGTAAATTCCTGCTCCATACTACTTAATTTGTTGTTAAAAAGTTACAAATTAAGCACGACCCCCCCTAATTTGTTTTCCAGAAATACGGAGTAATTACAATCAATACGGTAAAAAGTTCTAATCTTCCTAATAGCATTAAAAAGGAGCAGAACAACTTGGCTGCATCGTTTAAATGTGCAAAATTATCTACAGGACTTAACGTTCCTAATGCAGGACCAATATTCCCTAAACAAGAAGCAGCAGCTCCTAAAGCCGAAAGAAAATCTAACCCTAAAAACGCTAGAATAATGGTACTTAGAATAAAAATCAACATATAGATTACAAAAAACGAAAGAATGTTAAAAATAATCACTCTAGAGACCCTACTTCCGTTGTATCGTACCGAAATAATCGCTTTAGGATGCAATTGTTTTTTAAGTTCTAGCAAAGAGTTTTTAATCATAATAACATGACGAACTATTTTTACTCCCCCACTTGTTGAACCAGCAGAACCTCCTATAAAAAACAAAGAGAACATTAGTGCAGTTGCTAGGTGGTTCCACATGGTAAAATCTGCCGATACAAAACCTGTTGTTGTAATAACACTTAGCACTTGAAAAGCAGAGTGCCTAAAAGCACTTTCTAAACTTCCGTAAGGTTTTGGATGATCTATTGTAGTTTGTAAGTTAGGATCTTGATACCAGTTGATTAACACTGTAATTGTAACTGTAACTAAAGCTACAATAATAAAGTACCATTTAAACTCATCATCTTTATAAATTCTAGAAGTTTTTCCTTTTAAAGCAAAGTAACTCAGTACAAAATTTGCTCCAGCAATAAACATAAATACTATAATAATGTACTGAATTAAAGGATTGTTATTCCAGTAGGCAATACTGGCATTTTTTGTAGAGAATCCTCCTGTACTTAAGGTTGCCATCGCATGATTAATAGCATCAAACCAGGTCATTCCAGCCATTTTTAACAGTAAAAATTCTAAAACGGTATATCCGAAATAAATCAACCAAAGACGTTTTGCAGTTTGTGTAATTCTTGGATGCAACTTATCTGTTGACGGTCCTGGAGCTTCGGCTACAAACAACTGCATCCCTCCAATTCCTAAAAGTGGCAAAATAGCCACCGTAAGTACAATAATCCCCATTCCTCCAATCCAATGGGTTGCACTTCTCCAAAACAACACGCCTTTGGAAACAGACTCTATATCGGTTAAAATTGAGGCTCCTGTAGTAGAATAACCCGAAATGGTTTCGAAAATAGCATCAGGAAAAGATTGAATAGAACCTGTTAACAAATAAGGCAGCGTACCTGTTAAGGTTAGCATTAACCAACCTAGTGTTACAATCAAATATCCGTCTCTTTTGTGTATTCTTTTTTCGGCATTCCTATTATTGTACCATAACAAAAAACCGATAGAAATGGTAATTAAACCAGCGTATAAAATTCCTGAACAGGCTTCTTTGGAATAAAACCAAGAAATAGGTTCTGTAATTAACATAAAAAAACCATTCATCATGGATGTTAACCCCAAAAAGCTAGCAATAATTTTAAAGTTTATTCCCTTCATATACTAGCTATTGAATAGTTTTTCTACTTGTGGAATTGCTTCTGGTAAACACAACACAATAGCTCTATCTCCGGGTTGAATGGTAAAATCTCCTGTGGTCATATGTGCAACACCTTGCCTTACAACACCTCCAAGAACAATGTTTTCTGGCAACTCTAGGTCTTTAATTTTGTTTTCTGTAATAGCAGAATGTCTTCGTACAAAGAACTCTAACACCTCTGCTTCTACATTGTGCAAATTTGCCAAAGCCAATACTTTTCCTTTACGAACATGCCTAAAAATAGCACTAGCTGCCAATACTTTTTTGTTGATTAATGTATCTACTCCAATATTCTGAGAAATATCCATGTAGTTCATATTTTCTACCAAAGCAATGGTTTTTTTAACTCCTTTTGATTTGGCTACCAAACTTGTCATAATATTCGTTTCCGAACTCCCTGAGACAGCTACAAAAGCATCCATCGTATCTAAAGACTCTTCTTCTAATAGCTCAATATCTCTACCATCACCATTTACAACCAACGTGTTTTTAAGAGAGTCTGATAGGTCAAAACATTTTTCTCTGTCTTGTTCAATCATTTTTACTCTTAAATTCTTACTACAAAATCGATTGGCTATTTTTTGTCCTATTCTTCCTCCTCCAATAATCATTACATCTTTTACTCCTACAATAGTTTTGTCTACCAGCAAGTTAATCTTACCAATACTTTCTCTTGGAATAGAAAAATAGACCTGATCGTTTTCTTCAAAAACAGTATTTCCTCTTGGAATTACAATATCATTAGAGTTTTCGTGTTTTACGGCAATTACAATAAACTCAAACTTATACTTTTCTTTAATTTCTTGAACCGTTAAACCTAATATTGGCGAATCTTGAGAGAGTTTAGCCCCCAATACACTTAAAGCTCCTTTTTCAAACTCAAACTTATCGTTAAAAGCTGTTTCTTTAATTAGAATTTCAATCTCGTTAGCAGCCAATTCTTCTGGAGAAATCATATAGTCTATTCCTACATCTGAAAAATTGATTTCTTTGGTTTTTAGATATTCTGTATTGGCTATACGAGCAATGGTTTTTTTGACTCCTAATTTTTTTCCAATTCCTGCTATGGTCAAGTTGGTATTCTGGAATTCTGTTACCGCCACCAGCAAGTCTGCTTCACCAATTCCTACTTCTTTTAGCACTTCTATAGAGGCAGCATCTCCTTTTTTTGTAAACACATCCAAATGTGTGTTCATGTGGTTTAGTCGTTGAGAGTTTAAATCAATCACATAAATATCGTGTGCCTCCATGGACAACAACTTAGCTAGGTGATAACCAATTTCTCCTGCTCCTGCAATGATGATTTTCATGTTGAAATATTTGGTACAAATATATTATATTTAGTTGTACTCACCTCAAAATAAAAACGCTATGAAATCGGAGGCAAAAATGCTGACCATTAAACAATGGAATGAAGAAGACCGTCCTAGAGAAAAATTGACTTTAAAAGGAAGCAACTCGCTGTCTGATGCCGAGTTGATTGCCATTTTAATTGGTTCTGGAAACAGAAAAGAAACTGCCGTAGAACTTTCTAAAAAAATACTAGTGCATTTTAACAATAACTTAAACCAACTTGCCAAAGCTAGTCTTAACGACTTGCAACAGTTTAACGGAATTGGAGAAGCCAAAGCCATTAGCATTATTACTGCCTTAGAGCTAGGAAAACGCAGACGGTTAGAAAAAGCATTGGCTGTTCCAAAAATAGGCTGTAGCAAAGATGCTTACGAAATTTTACAACCTTTATTAGGAGATTTGCCTCACGAAGAGTTTTGGGTATTACACCTAAATAACAGCAATAAGGTAATAGAAAAACAATTGATTAGCAAAGGAGGACTTACAGGCACTTTAGTTGATTTGCGCATTATTTTTAAAAAAAGCCTAGAATTGTTGGCAACAGCTATGATTTTAGGGCACAATCATCCTTCCGAAAAACTACAGCCTAGTAGTGCAGACAAGCATATCACACAAAAAATTAAAACCGCAGCTCTTACCTTAGATATTAAAGTTTTAGATCACTTAATAGTCACCCAAAAAACGTATTTTAGCTTTGCAGACGAGGGAATTCTATAACGCATGTCAGACGAATTACTTATATATACGCCCAAAATTACACCAAGAATAAGCTATATTTTTAAGCATATTTTTGTTCGTATTCTTAATATACCCATCAAGTTCACTTCTACAATAGAGGAATTTGTTGCTTTTGAAAACTTAAAAATGAGTTATGCCAAAGCTCCTTTGGGAAATGAATTTTTTATTCAAAGCCATGGTTTATTATCTGAACAGGGTATTCACGATCCTGAAATAGCTATTTCGCAATGGGAAAGTACTCCCTGTTTTTTTGGAACTGGAAAAAAATCAAAATTGCCTTTTGATATTTTTGCTGCTAGCTTTTATTTACTAAGTAGATATGAGGAATATTTACCTTCTGTTTTAGACGAAAACGACTGTTTTCCTGCTGAACAAAGCTTGGCTTATCAACATAATTTTTTAGACAAACCTTTAATTGATGTTTGGGCTTATAAAATGTTAAAAAAGCTAAAAGAAGACCACCCCGACTACCAACATCAACCCAATCAATATCAATATATTTCTACTTTTAATATCAGCCAGACTTATCTTTATAAACGAAAAGGAATTATCAGAACTGTTTTTGGTAGTTTTTACGATTTTTTTACGTTGAAATTGTTCCCTTTTTGGACCCGAGCCATCACCTTACTTGGTTTTAAAGAAGATCCTTACGATACATATGATAAGATTATAGGATTGCAAAAAAAATACAACATCCAAACCATTTTCTTTTTTTTACTTTCTAACTATACCACTTACGACAACAATATTTCTTTCACCAAAAGAAAATACAGTTTGTTGATAAAATCTATAGCAGATTATGCCAAAGTAGGTTTACTAAACTCTTACTTTACTATGGAAGACGACGATTTGTTAAAGAAAGAGACCAACCGTCTAGAAAAAATAATCAATACACCCACCAAACTAAGTCGTCAGCATTACAGCAGAAATCAACTACCTGAAACCTATCACAAGCTAATTGATTTAAATATAGAGGAGGACTACACCATGGGATACCCTAAACATTTAGGGTTTAAAGCCAGTACATGTACCCCTTTTTACTTTTACGATTTAAATTTCGAGATTCAGACTCCTCTAAAAGTAATTCCTTATGCTTTTACCGATAAAACATTTCGTTTTGAATTACAGTTAAGTCCCAAACAAGCATTGATGCGTGTAAACCACCTGACCAATATGGTAAAACAAGTGAACGGCACGTTGGTATCTGTATTTCACAACGAAAGTTTGTCTAACTATGAAAAGTGGAAATATTGGGGAAATTTTTACGAAGATGTATTAAAAATTGTAAAGCCCTAATTGTTTTTAACATAGCTTAAAAACTCTTGATAGTCTCTGATATAATCTGCCTCAAAATAAACCTCGGATGCCAATACCAAACAGACACTTCCACTAGAAAAGTTTGCCAACTCTCTCCAAACACCTGGTTTTATTAACAATCCTTTGGTGGGTTTGTTTAGCATTATTTTCTCTTCTGTAATTCCGTCTTTTAATACCACATCAAAACTGCCAGCTAACGGAATTAAAAATTGATACAGCTCTTTGTGTGCATGACCTCCACGATAGGAATCCGAAGGCACATCAAACAAATAATAAACTCTCTGAATCTTAAAAGGAAGAATGTCTTTTTCTATTACCGCTAAGTTCCCTCTAGGATCTGATATCTTAGGAATTTCTATAAGTTCTATGTTTTTCATCACACAAAAATTGTTAAAAAAAATAAAGATACATGGATTGCATCTTTGCCACAAGTAAAATAAAATGCTTTATTTTATACAAAAATATTTTTGATGCATTTTTTTCCTTGGGTTACCGTAATCTGTTCTTGCTACAATCATCAAGACTATGTAATTACTGCTTTAGAGTCTGTAAAAGCTCAAACTTACGCTCGGGTAGAGCTAATTGTGGTAGATGATTTTAGCAATGATGATTCTAGAAAAATCATCAAAACATGGATTGCCAATCACCCTGAAATTGTTTACATAGAAAACCCCATCAATTTAGGATTGAATGCCTCGGTAAATCATGCTCTAAAAAAAGCAAAAGGGACTTATTTTATGGATTTTGCTGCAGACGATGTACTGCTTCCTAATTGTATTGAGAGTTTAGTAGAAAAATACCAAACAAACCCTAATTACGGTTTTGTATTTGGAAACGCAGACATTATTAATGCCACAGGAGAAAAACTGAACACTTACTTTAATTCACAAAGAGTTGAAAAAATAGAAAACGCTATTTCGGATCATTTTTACCAACACCTCTTAAAAAAATCGGATGTGATTTGTAGTGTAAGTGCCTTGTACAACAAAACCATTTTTAACCAACTGAAAGGCTACGATGAAGATTTGTACTTTGAGGATTTAGACTATTGGCTAAGGGTTAGTAAAAAGCATCCCATTGCCTTTGTTAACAAAGTTTTGGTACAAAAACGACATTTAGAAAACTCCTTAGAAAACGCTTTTTTTTACAACAATCACCATACAAAACAACTACATATTACTCTGTATTTAATTTTTAAAAAAGCGTACAAACTAAACACAAAAAAGTCTGAGTATATAGCCTTATTACCACGAATTTACAAAGAAAGTAGGTGGGCTATAAAATCGTTTAACATAACCTATTTGATTAGATACAAGCTTTTGTTGATTCAGGTTTTGTATAAAATTTCAGTTCACTAAAAGCTAATGTTTAATGCTTTCCTAAAACAAAATAACATCATTAGAAAATAAGCTACATAAGCCAGACAATAGCCGTAAAGTACTCCTTGTACACCATATTCTACTATAAATAGCTGTGCAAACAACAAATACACCGCAAAAAACAAAACTTCGGTAACAATGTAAGGAATCGTTAGCCTTTTTGCCAAAAACTGCTGTGCAAAAGCGTAGGAAGCAATTTTAAAAAAATCACCTATCAATTGGTAAATCAATAAGTTTTTTACGCTAGCAAAACTTGTGCTTAAGGCGATATCAACAATCAAACTTCTACAACCGTAAATCACTAAAAACATAAGCAAACACAATGGCATAAATGTTTTAAAGTATCCTACTATTTCTTTTCGGAATGCTCTATCGTTATCAATTTTAGATAGCTTGGGCAGATAATACATTCCTATTCCAGAAATTAAAATAAGTAAATAATAATCTGAAATTCTATTTACAGCTTCCCATAAACCTGCCTGCACTAAACCATAATGGTTGATGAGGTTGTTACGCAAAAACAACATAGAGAAAGGAATAATTAAGGCCGTTGTAAAAGTCATTAACGAATAAGAAGTTAATTTTTTAGCATAGCTTTTAGAAACCAAAGACCATTTTAATTCTGGTAAAAGCAGCCTATTTTTCACAAAATAAATAAGGTAAACAAATACAATTAGAGACTCTACCACTGCCAATGCCATAAGTGCACCCAACGTTTTGTAATACACAATAAACACAACTGTTAGCAACAAGGCAAAAACCGAAGCTATTATAGACAACAGCACCAGTGCTTTAAACTTTTGCAAACCATTGATGACCGCTATAGAAAATACTTGAAAAGCATACAAGGGCAGCAACAAACCAAACGCCAAAATACATATTTGATAATCATTGGTTTTAAACAAATACCAACCTATAGATTTAGAAAACAGTATGGAAAAAATTCCTAAAAAAAGACTAGAAAACAAAATCATATAAAAAGCAGTGCTTAGTACAATTGCTCTTTGCTTGCTATTGTTTTTTGTAGCAGCCGTATAGGTAACTACACCACTTTGTACCCCCAAAGTAGCAAAAGACTTTACTGCATTTTTTACATTTTTAAAGTTCCCCAGCAAAGCCAATGCCGATGGCCCTAACCATACAGAAATTACTTTTATAGAGACCAATCCTGCTAGCATTTTTACAAACACTGCAAGCGAGTTAAAGCTCATTACTTTAAAAAAAGTAAACTGTCTAAAGTCCGTAAGTCTCAATTAAAACTGATTTAAAACATTGATAATTTTAGTAATTTCTTCATCCGTTAATACAGGGCTTATAGGTAAGCTTAACGCTTGTTGATGTATTTTTTCGGTGATAGGGTACTTTTGCTCTTTCCATTCTTTATAAGCCTTTTGTTGATGGATTGGAACAGGATAATGAATTAGTGTTTGAATTTGATGATTTTGCAATTCCGCTTGCAATTGATCTCTTTGCTGACATAAAACCACAAACAAATGAAAAACATGATTGGTGCTTCCGTCGTAAAAAGGCAATTTTATTTTTGGATTGCTTATTTCCGTTAAATATCGATTGGCAACGTACCTTCTGTAAGCGTTGTCTGCATCCAAATAGTTAAGTTTGATACGTAACATTCCCGCTTGCAGTTCGTCCAAACGACTGTTAATACCTTTGTAGTGATGATGGTATTTTTCTCTAGCTCCGTAATTTGCTAAAGTTCTAATTAGTGTGGCTACTTGGGCATTGTTTGTCGTTACTGATCCTCCATCTCCTAAAGCTCCCAAATTTTTTCCAGGATAAAAACTAAACGCAGCAGCATCGGATAAACTCCCTACTTTTTGTTGACGAGAATATTCCGCTCCATGTGCTTGTGCAGCATCTTCAAAAACCCATAAATTGTATTGTTTTGCTAGTTTAGCAATTTCCTTCATGTTTGCCACCTGCCCGTACAAATGTACCACTAATATTGCTTTGGTTTTGTGGGTAATTTTAACTGCTATTTGTTTTGGGTCTATTGTAAAACACTGTATTGTAGGTTCTATCAAAACAGGAACCAATCCTACCTCGCTAATAGCCAATACTGTAGCAATATACGTATTGGCAGGTACAATAATCTCGTCTCCTAGCTCAAGTTTTCCTAATTCTATATAGGCTTTTAATATCAATTTTAGTGCATCAAAGCCATTGCCTACCCCTACGCAAAAATCCGTACCACAATACTTGGCAAATTCTTTTTCAAATTGATTTACTTGATTTCCATTAATGTACCAGCCTGTCTCTAAAAAAACATCAAAGTTTTGTTTGAATTCTTCCTGAAAACGTTGGTTGATTTTCTGTAAATCCAAAAATTTTATCATAGCAAAACCTGATTTAATAGTTGGTAATTTTCTGTTTCAACGGAATAAAAATCTTGTGTTACTGTTCTGGCACCAAAACTTTCTTTCCAGTACATTAATCCTGTATTTACTTTAGTTCCATGTGCTTCGTTGCTAATACCAAAATCAAAATAGTCTTTGTTTTTAAACACTTTTTTTACCAAATAATCGTGTAAAAAATCTAAGCTTCCTAATTCATTCTTGTCAGCATTTCCTGAAATGTATTGAGAATGTGCTACTTTATGGGTTTCAAAAATTGTTGTTCCTGCCACAATTTGCCCTTTGTAATACACATTAAACTGTCTTATTGTGTGTGGAAATCTACTTTTTAACAAGTTGATTTCTTCTAAAGTATGAACTGGCTTTGCTTGATGTTTTTGTTGCAAGTTTGGAATTAAGATTTGATTCCAAAAAGCATCAAAAGCAGTCACTTCTTTTACCTCTAATTTATGCTTGACTCCTCTTTTTACTCCTGCTTTTCTATCTCTAGAAAAAAACAAAGGATGCTGTAAATTGATTACAGAAAGACTGTCTCTTCTAAACAATTTTGCTTTGCATAAAAATAGCCAATGCAAAACCTCATCACTAGGATATTTGTGATAAATACTCGGAATTTCTTTTAGTTCTAAATGTTGAAAACCTGCTTGCCAATAGTGTTTTAGTAAAGCTTGAAAAATTTGCATTCCCAATGAGTATTTTTCTTTTTTTGACAAAATCATCCCTCCATAACTCAGCCCTTGATGAGAGTATATTTTTTGATCGCAGCAATTTGCAGGAAACAAAGCAACCAATTTTTGTTGATGATAAATTAGTACCGATGCATCTGTAAATCGGTGAGAGTGGTAGTCCATAAAATTTCTATCAAACAAAAACGTACCATTTTTAGAGGCTGCTACAAACGCATTCCACTCCTGTTTTTTATCTGCTGTATAGGCTACAACTTGTATGTGCTCTAAGTTAATCATACTTATCTCCCCAACGGTCTTTCATTATTTTTCTAAACTCATTCTCTCTTGCATTTACTCCTGGTTGATAAAAAGATGTTCCTACCAAAGAGTCTGGTAAAAACTCTTGCTCTACAAAATTGCCTTGATAGGCATGAGCGTATTTGTATTCTTTTCCGTAGTTTAAATCTTTCATCAGTTTGGTAGGAGCATTTCTTAAATGCAAAGGGACTGATAAATCTCCCGTTTGTTTTACTGTTCTGATTGCCTGATTTATAGCTTCGTAACTAGCATTACTTTTGGCAGAATTTGCCAGGTAAATAGCACACTGGCTTAGTAAAATTCGTGCTTCTGGGTAACCAATGGTAGTTACTGCCTGAAACGTATTGTTTGCCATAATCAATGCTGTAGGATTGGCATTTCCAATATCTTCCGATGCAGAAATTAGCATTCTTCGTGCTATAAATTTAACATCTTCTCCACCTTCAATCATTCTAGCCAACCAGTAAACTGCTCCGTTAGGGTCGGAACCACGAATGGATTTTATAAATGCCGAAATAATATCGTAATGCTGTTCTCCTGTTTTATCGTACCTAACAACGTTTCTTTGTACTTTTTTTAGTACTAAATCGTTCGTAATTACCAATCCTTCGTCTTCCGATTCTACAATTAGCTCAAACACATTCAATAGTTTTCTAGCATCTCCGCTAGACACCTGTAGCAAAGCATCAATTTCTTTTAGCTGCACATTTTTGGCAGCAATGTCTGCATCTTTTTCCATAGCTCTGTGCAACAAAGCTTCCATATCGGTTTTTTCAAAAGGATTTAAAACATACACCTGACATCTAGAAAGTAAGGCAGGAATGACTTCAAAACTTGGATTTTCAGTAGTTGCACCAATCAGCGTTACCCAACCTTTTTCTACAGCTCCTAACAGAGAATCTTGTTGCGATTTGCTAAAACGATGGATCTCGTCTATAAATAAAATAGGATTTTTAGCGGTAAACAATCCGCCACTTTGTTTGGCTTTGTCTATAACTTCTCTTACATCTTTTACTCCTGCATTGATAGCACTAAGGGTAAAAAAAGGTCTTTTAGAAGTTTCTGCAATAATGTTGGCCAATGTCGTTTTTCCTATTCCTGGAGGCCCCCATAAAATTAAAGAAGGAATTAATCCTTTTTGGATGTGTTGTGTTAACACCCCTGTGGGCCCTACCAAATGTTGTTGGCTGATATAATCTTGTAATGTTTTGGGTCTGATGCGTTCTGCCAATGGTGCTTTCATAAAGTAAAGATACGAGTTCCTTTTAGGAATTTGCAACTGGTATACAGCAATTGTTTGTATAGATTGCTTGGTGTGTGATTGTTTCTATACCTCGATAACTTTGCTTATTTTTGATTTATAAAAAACACAACAATATGGCAACTCAAAAAATAAAACTTAATTGGAAAGAAGCGGTACATTTTGAATCTGAAGGTCCTGGAGGAAATGTATTGATTGATGGTTCTGAAGAAGTAGGAGGACAAGGAAAAGGTGTAAGACCCAAAGCCTTAATGCTATCTGCTTTGGCAGGTTGTTCTGGAATTGATATTGCTTCTTTGTTTAAGAAAATGAGAGTAGCAGTAGATACTTTTTCTATTGATGTAGAAGCCGAACTAACCGACGAGCATCCTAAATACTACCAAAAAGTTTGGGTAACCTTTAATTTTTACGGCAAAGATTTAGATAAGAAAAAGATTGAAAAAGCAGTAAACTTATCTGTTGACAAATATTGTGGTGTTATGGAAATGTTTAGACAATTTGCTAAAGTAGAAACAGAAATTGTGTATCATGAAGCATAAAAAAAGGAAGCCCTTAGGCTTCCTTTTTTACTTCCATTAAACACTGTTCAACAAACAACAGGCTTAAATTATAATTTCTCTACACGCAATCCTTATTAAAAAAACCTCCTTTGTTTTCTTTTCGTTCCATCGAAGATTTAATAATTAAATAGGCATTGGTAATTAAGTTACGTAACTCGCAAATTGGCACCGATAACTTGGCCGTTTTGTACAATTCTTTATTTTCCTGATACAAAATTTCCAAACGATTGGCTGCTTTTTGTAAACGAATATCTGAACGAACAATAGCCACGTAGTTACTCATTATTTTTTGAATATCTTTTCTATCGTGGGTAATTAAAATGTTTTCTTTGTTTAGCGACGTGTTGGTATCATCCCAATCGGGAATATCTTTTCTAAACTGAAGCTTTTTAAAAATGGTTTTGGCATGTACATAACTGCGGTGTGCATAAACTACCGCTTCTATAAGAGAGTTTGATGCAAGTCTGTTAGCACCGTGCAAACCTGTTCTAGAACATTCTCCACAAGCATATAAATTTTCTATAGACGTTTGTCCGTTGGTGTTCACATCAATTCCGCCACAAACATAGTGAGCCGCGGGGGTTACTGGAATGTAATCTTTATGAACATCAATCCCTAAGCTTTTGCATTTTTCGGTAATGTTTGGAAAATGGTTTACAAATTCTTCTTTATTTAAATGGGTACAATCTAAATACACATAATCTTCTCCCGAAAGTTTTAACTCGGTATCAATAGCTCTGGCAACTATATCCCTAGGTGCTAGCTCTAAACGCTCATCGTATTTTTCCATAAAGCGTTCTCCCTGCGTGTTTCTAAGATAAGCTCCTTGCCCTCTTACAGCCTCGGTAATTAAGAATGCGGGCGATTGTGCTGGCTCTTGGTACAAAGCTGTTGGGTGGAACTGAATGAATTCAAAATCTTGAATTTTTGCTTTGGCCCTATAAGCCATGGCAATACCATCTCCTGTTGCAATTTTGGGATTGGTTGTGGTTCTGTAAACCTGACCACTTCCCCCAGCAGCAATCAAAGTGATTTTTGCTTGTATGGTTTTTATTTCTTGGGTTTCCTCATCCAACACATAGGCACCGTAACAGGTTATATGATCGCGATGAGTAACGGTTTTTTCATGTCCTTGAGCCCTTAGAATATGATGATTTGTGATAAAATCTATCGTAAAATGATTTTCTAACAACTGGATATTAGGTACTGTTGCTACTTTGTTTAATAAAGCTCTGGCAATTTCGTGTCCCGTGATGTCTTTGTGATGTAGAATTCGATTCTGTGAATGACCTCCTTCTCTTCCAAGACTGTAATCACCATCGTCAGTTTTGTCGAATTCTGCTCCCCAAGAAATCAGTTCTTTTAAACGATCTGGTGCTTCTTCTACCACCATACGCACTACCTGCTCATCACACAAACCATCTCCAGCAATCAGGGTATCTTGTATGTGTTGCTCAAAAGAGTCAATATCATTATTTACCACAGTTGCAATACCTCCTTGTGCGTATTTGGTGTTGCTTTCTTCTTTATTGGCTTTGGTTACTAAAGTTACCTGTGCATCAGGAAAATTTTCTGCTACTTTTAGTGCATAAGAAAGTCCTGCAATACCAGAACCAATGATTAAAAAATCAGATCGAATCATAGTTTATTTAGAAAGAGCCAACATTTTTTCGATAGGAGCTAGCGCAGCCGCTGCTAGTTTTTTATCTACTTCAATAGCAGGCAATTCGTGCTCTAAGCACAAAAATAATTTTTTCATAGTGTTCATTCTCATATAGAAACACTCGCTACACGCACAAGTATTGTCTTCTTCAGCTGGAGCCGGAATCAAGTGTTTTTCGGGTACTTGCTTGATCATTTCATGTAATATACCTGCTTCGGTGGCAACAATAAACTTTTTATTTTTACTCTCGCGCGCGTATTTTAACAACCCAGCAGTAGAACCAATATAGGTAGCTGTTTTTAATATATGTGAAGGAGATTCTGGATGTGCAATGATTTCTGCATCGGGATGTTCAGCTGCTAAGTCTAATAGTTTTTCGATAGAAAAAGCTTCGTGTACCATACACGCCCCATCCCACAATACCATATTTCTTCCTGTTTGTTTATTTAGGTAGTCTCCTAAGTTTTTGTCAGGAGCAAAGATTATTTTTTCGTCCTTAGGAAAGGAATTGATAATTTTTACCGCGTTGGATGAAGTACATACAATGTCGCTTAGCGTTTTAATTTCTGCCGAACAGTTGATGTACGTTACCACTTTATGGTCTGGATATTTTTCTTTGAATTTTTTAAAATCTTCTGGCGGACAAGAGTCGGCCAACGAACAACCCGCTTTTAAATCGGGTAGTAATACTTTTTTATTCGGATTTAAAATTTTAGCAGTTTCTGCCATAAAATGCACTCCTGCAAAAACTATAATATCCGCTTCTGTTTTAGCAGCTTCCTGAGCCAATTGCAAACTATCTCCAACAAAATCAGCAATGTCTTGAATGGCTTCTTCTTGATAGTAGTGTGCAAGAATTACCGCATTTTTCTCTTTTTTAAGGCGATTGATTTCTGCTACATAATCGGTATTATCGGCTACACTGATATCTAAAAATCCTTTGTGATTGATGTTTTCTTTTGCGTTTGCTAAGGTTTCCATTGGAATAAATTTTAGATTACAAATTTACAAAAAAAAGAGCCTTGTTGTTAAGGCTCTTCTTTTGTTATGTCGGTAAGACCTACAAAGTTCTTACTTGATATCTCCACCCAAAAGTATCTTCTGCTTTTCCTCTTTGGATGTCTGTAATTTTCTTTTTGAACAAGGCTGCAAAACTGTTTTCTAGCTTTGGCAAATCGTAATCATTTCCTTTAAAGTGAAAACTTACAATTGGATTAATTACAGCAGCAGTACCTGCTCCAAACATTTCTTTTAAGCTTCCGTTTTTGGCAGCTTCTTCTATTTCGTAAACAGATACATTTCTCACTTCTACGTTAATTCCTTCTTTTTCTGCAATGGCAATTACACTTTTTCGTGTAATTCCGTCCAAAATTCTATCAGAAGTAGGAGCAGTAATCAACGTATCGTTTATTCTAAAAAACACGTTCATCGTACCTGCTTCTTCTAAGTTTTCGTGCGTACTTGCATCTGTCCAAACCACTTGTTGGTAACCTGCTTGGTTGGCCAATTTGGTTGGATAAAATTGTCCTGCATAATTTCCTGCACACTTGGCAAAACCTACCCCACCATTGGCAGAACGGCTATATTTATCGGCAAATAACACCTTTACCTCTCCGCTGTAGTAAGACTGCGCAGGAGATAAAATAATCATCAGCTTGTACTTTTTTGCGGGTGATGCCGATACTCCAGGCTCGGTAGCAATCACAAATGGGCGAATGTACATAGAGCTTCCTTCAGAAGTTTGTATCCATTCTTTGTCAATGTTCAACAAAGTTTCCATTCCATCAAAAAATAAATCTTTTGGAAATTCTGGAATAGCCAAACGCTCAGCCGATTTATTTAATCGATTGATATTTTCTTCAGGTCTAAATAACCAGACGACATTGTCTAACGATTTGTAGGCTTTCATTCCTTCAAAAATAGCTTGACCGTAGTGAAACACTTTTGCCGATGGATCTAGTGAAATGGGACCATAAGGTCTAATTTGTGCATTGGTCCATTTTCCATCCACATAGTCACATTCAAACATGTGATCGGTAAAGATTTCTCCAAACGATAGGTTGCTAAAATCTACCTCCTTAATTTTTGTTGTTGTAGATTTGGTAATCGTGATGTTCTGGTTGTTAATTCCCATGATTCGTTTGTAAAAAATAAATAATGCAACAGCAAAATTAAGTATAAAATTCGTAAAGTATACAATAAAAACACTTTTTCGCAACGTAGATTATTAGCTATCTTTGCCAAAACAAATTTTATCAATTTGAAACGAAAAATTATCATAACATCTGACGGTTCTACCACCATACACCTGCCAGGTTGGAATGAAAGTTATCATTCTACCCACGGTGCTATACAAGAAGCTTATCATGTGTTTATAGATAATGGATACAAGGCTGTAGTCAAAAACGAGCTTTCCGTTTTAGAAATTGGTTTTGGAACAGGACTCAACGCTTTTATTACCTTATTAGAAACAGCTAAAGACCAAAAAAAGGTAAATTATGTAGGTATAGAGGCATACCCTGTTAGAGAGGATGAATTGTTGGCTTTAAATTATGTTTCGGAATTAGAAACTAGAAATTTATCGCACAAGTTCGAAGAAATGCATCTAACTCCGTGGAACAAACCACAACAAGTAACGCCACATTTTACGTTGACCAAACGTCAGATGTTTATACACAACATACAAGACTTGGCTACTTTTGATTTGATTTATTTTGATGCGTTTGGAGCTAGAGTGCAACCTGAATTGTGGACCGAAGAAATTTTTGAATTGATGCTAAACGCTCTGAAACCAGGAGGAAAATTAGTAACCTATGCGGCTAAAGGAAGCGTTCGTAGAGCCATGCAAGCTGTCGGTTTTGAGGTGGAAAGATTGCCTGGCCCTCCAGGAAAAAGAGAAATGTTAAGAGGAACTAAAAAGTAAAAGTATGACTGAATTTTCTAGACCAAGAAGAAAAAAGCCCAACAGAATCCGTATTGTAATTCTGGTATTGGTGTTGTTTGTAGTCTTGTATTTGTTAAAAAATGCCGATACTTTGGTTGCTCAGTTCTTAGGAAAATAAGTTTTTATTGATCTAATGCTTTTAAAGCTTTTTCTGTAGTTATAATCATATTTACAGTCAACACTAGAATCATGCTGATTTCTAAAACCAATCCCCAAAGAGTTTCGTATAAACAAGAAATTACACCTATAAGTACGATTAATATTCCTGAAAGAACCATTTTTATTGCACTAAACTTTTGAGCAAAATCCCAATTCTTTTGATCTCTCATCGACCTTTTGGTACGGTATCCATATAAATAATTGATTTTTTTAGGTGGAAATTTATACAAGATCCAACCTGCAATGAGGTAACAAATTCCTGTTGTAATTGCCAGCATATCTTTTAGATTGAGTTTCTCTAAAATAACAAAACACGAATTAAGATACGTTACAAACCACCTCTAAATCACCACATATATTTTAGGTATCTTTGCCTTTACAGAAACACAAGTCATTGGCAACAGAAAGAATTATATTAGGAATAGATCCAGGAACCACAATTATGGGGTTTGGAGTCATTAAAATTGTAGGGAAAAAAATGGAGTTCGTACAAATGAACGAACTGTTGCTAAGTAAATACAACGATCCTTACCTTAAACTAAAAATGATTTTTGAACGAACGGTTGAACTCATCGACACTTACCATCCTGACGAATTGGCGATTGAAGCTCCTTTCTTCGGAAAAAATGTTCAATCGATGTTAAAGCTAGGACGTGCTCAAGGAGTAGCTATGGCTGCGGGCTTGTCTAGACAAATTCCAGTAACGGAATATTTACCAAAAAAAATAAAAATGGCCATTACAGGAAACGGAAATGCAAGCAAAGAACAAGTTGCTTTGATGTTAAAAAGTTTGTTGGAATTGAAAGAATTACCAAAAAATTTAGATGCAACCGATGGTTTGGCTGCAGCTGTTTGTCATTTTTACAACAGTGGTGTTAAAGTTGGTGGTAAAAATTATTCTGGATGGGCCAGTTTTGTAAGTCAGAATAAAAACAAAATCTCTGGAAATTGAAAATCTATA
Source organism: Ochrovirga pacifica (assembly GCF_000220525.1). GTDB lineage: Bacteria > Bacteroidota > Bacteroidia > Flavobacteriales > Flavobacteriaceae > Ochrovirga > Ochrovirga pacifica. The sequence continues at coordinate 64,555 of NZ_AFPK01000071.1, forward strand.
ACAAAACAAAAATCACACCTTTTCTTAACCAATAACAAACAATATGTCTGGCATTTACATTCATATTCCTTTTTGTAAAAAAGCATGTCATTATTGCGATTTTCATTTTTCTACATCTTTAAAGCACAAACAGGCTTTTTTAGCGGCTTTGAAAAAAGAAATGATATTAAGAGCTGATGAGTTTACATCAGAAACTGTAAAAACCATTTACTTTGGTGGTGGAACGCCTAGTATGTTAGAGGTTGATGAAATAGAAAGTCTACTAAAAACATTAGCACAAAATTATAAGATAATAGCATCACCAGAAATTACTCTAGAAGCCAACCCTGATGATTTGTCGGATGAAAAGCTGAAAGCCTTATCGCAAACTAAAATTAACCGATTGAGTATAGGTGTGCAGTCTTTTGGCGATAAAGAGTTACAAATGATGAATCGTGCACATACAGCACAAGAGGTTAGACAATCGTTACAAACAGCAACTACATTGTTTGATACGATTACTATTGACCTAATGTATGGTATACCTAGGTTGAGTTTAAAGGAATGGGAAAACAACATACAACAAGCTTTGGATTTTGGCATCACCCACATCTCGTCCTATGCACTTACCGTAGAAGAGGGCACTGCTTTGCATCATTTTATCCAACAAAAAAAGTATCCTGCATTGGATGAAAATTTAGCAGCTAAACATTTTGACTTACTGGTGAAAAAACTTACACAAGCAGGTTTTGATCACTATGAAATATCCAACTTTGGAAAGCCAAATTGCTACTCCAAACACAACACCTCGTATTGGTTGGGTATCTCTTACTTAGGTTTTGGTCCCTCTGCTCATTCTTATCACAATCATATTCGAAGCTGGAATGTTGCAAATAACTCAAAATATATCAAATCATTGGTAGATGAGGTACTGCCTTCAGAAAAAGAAATACTTACACCAAAAGACCGCTATAATGAATTGTTGATGACTGGACTGCGCACCACTTGGGGAGTCTCTTTACAAAAAATAGCTATGGATTTTGGAACCGATAGGCTTTTGAAACTAAAAAAAGCAGTTGAACCTTATACGCAGCATGGCACTTTAATAATTGAAAAAAATCATTTAAAAACAACAAAAAAAGGAAAATTTTTAGCCGATGGAATTGCTAGCAATTTATTTTGGGTTTGATAGAGTTTGCATAACCCAAAAAAGGTTGTCAACTATGACAACCTTTTTGTAGACTTTGTAAGAAACTAGTTATTTTATCAATACTTTTCTAATTTCAGATTTGTCACCGTCTACTACGTGTACCATATAGATTCCTGAAGCTAAATTACCGTTTTTAGACTCTTTACCAACTACGTTATAAATTGATTTAATTTTACCTTTGTTAGTAGCAATAAAAGCTCCTTTTACAGATACCGCCAATCCATCAATTTTACCATTTGTAAATGATAAAGAATTTCCTAAATCAAATACAGAAAAATCATCCCAATAGGTTATGGCATTTTTATAGGTTCTTACCTCAAAATAAAAATTATCTGCTTCAGCAGGAGCTTGCAAAGTAACCTCATAGTATTGCCAGCTGCTAGTATTATTTGTAAAATATTTATTTTCAGGCCCTCTTAATTCATCAGCATTTGCATCCAATGTTGCAGCACCATTTTTCCAATAACTCCAAATTCTTGAATCGGTTTCATCACCAACTTGTGCTGTTTTGTACCATAAAGAAATTCTGTAATAATTTCCTCCGATAATCGATACTGTTTGACCTAAATCTTTTGTACCCCCTGTATGTTTAACTGAGAAAGAACCACCATGCTTTTCTGTAGATTCTTGTTCTACATTTTCTTTTTTGGTAAATCCAGTTGGTTCCGAAGTAGAATCCCAATTTTCAAAACCTCCGTTGACTAGTAATTCTTGTGAAAATACGGCTGCGCTAAATAATAAAGAAGCTAATAAAGTAATTTTTTTCATTTTATAAAGTGTTTGTTTTGTTAATGAGGACACAAATTAACTCTACATTGTAAAGCTCATATTTCTTTATTATTAATAAAAAATTAGTTCTTTAGTCTTATTTCTAAATAATAGAAATAATTATTTAATACAAAAAAGCGATTAGAAAAAATCTAATCGCTTCTGTATGAATAAAAAGGAATTGTTCCTTTCCTAATCTATTGTTTAGTCGTTCAACGCTTCTGCCCCTCCAACAATTTCCAAGATTTCTCCTGTAATGGCAGCCTGACGAGCTTTGTTGTACGTTAATTTTAAACTATCTCTTAACTCTTTAGCGTTGTCTGTAGCTTTGTGCATAGCTGTCATACGTGCTCCGTGTTCTGCAGCAAAAGAATCACAAATGGCTTTGTATAACTGAGTTTTTAATGACTTTGGCACTAAAGCTTCAACAATTTCTTCTTTAGATGGTTCAAAGATATAGTCAGAAGTCGCTGTTCCTTCAACCTCAACAGGTGCTATTGGTAAGTATTGTTCTAGCGTTGCAATTTGTGTAGCAGCATTTTTAAATACATTGTATACCAGTTCAATTTTATCATACTTTCCAGTGGCAAACAAATCCATCAATTCTTCTGCTATTACAGTAGTATTGTCAAAAGTTAATTTATCGAAAATAGCAGTATTGTTTGTTATTACATTGTATTTTTTAGATAAAATATCGTTTGCTTTTTTACCAATCGTATATAAAGAAATCTCTTTTCCTTGGTACTTACTGGCAATTACTTGCTCTGTTTTTTTAATGATTGAAGAGTTAAAACCTCCACACAAACCTCTGTTAGAAGAAACAACTACTAACAATACTTTAGAAACTTCTCTCTCCTCTGCATACACACCACCTGCATCGGCATCTAAGGTAGCACTTAAGTTTTGCAACAACTCCGTTAACTTATTTGCATAGGGACGCATTGCAGTAATTGCATCTTGTGCTTTTTTTAACTTTGCAGCAGATACCATTTTCATGGCACTGGTGATTTTCATCGTAGAACCAATTGAGGTAATTCTGTTTCTAATTTCTTTTAAGTTTGCCATTCTGTTTTAGTATTTAGTAATTAGTATAGAGTACAAAAACTCTACCTAAAAACATATATAAACTAAAGTACTGAATACTATGTACTCAGTACTTAATACTTTTTACTCGTATTTAGATGAAATCTCGGCAGCAGCTGCTTCTAACACATCCAATCCTTCTAATTTACCAGACTTTAAAACATCTAAAGTATCTCTGTGCTTTGCATTTAAATACTCAATGTAGTCTGCTTCAAATTCTTTTACCTTATTTACAGGAACTTTAGACAACAAGTTTTTAGATCCTGCATAGATAATAGCAATCTGATCTTCAACAGTATAAGGATCATTTTGTGCTTGCTTTAATATTTCTACGTTACGTTGTCCTTTTTCAATTACAGACAAAGTAGCAGCATCTAAATCAGATCCAAACTTAGCAAACGCTTCTAGTTCACGGAACTGAGCTTGATCTAATTTTAACGTACCAGATACTTTCTTCATAGATTTAATCTGTGCAGAACCTCCTACACGAGATACAGAGATACCTACGTTAATTGCAGGACGAACTCCTGAGTTAAATAAATCTCCATCTAAGAAAATCTGTCCATCAGTAATAGAAATTACGTTGGTAGGAATATACGCAGAAACATCTCCTGCTTGAGTTTCGATGATCGGTAAAGCAGTTAAAGAACCACCTCCTTTGATTTTTCCTACTAAAGAGGCAGGAGCATCGTTCATTTTTGATGCGATAGAATCGTCTCCAATAACTTTTGCAGAACGCTCTAATAATCTTGAGTGTAAGTAGAAAACGTCTCCAGGATACGCTTCACGTCCTGGTGGTCTTCTTAGTAATAATGAAATTTCACGGTAAGCTACAGCTTGCTTAGATAAATCATCATAAACAATTAAAGCTGGTCTTCCTGTGTCACGGAAGTACTCACCGATTGCTGCCCCAGCAAAAGGAGCATATACCTGCATTGGTGCAGGATCAGAAGCGTTAGCAGCTACAACAGTTGTATATGCCAATGCACCTTTTTCTTCTAATAAATTTACAATTCCTGCAACGGTAGAAGCTTTTTGCCCTACAGCTACATAAATACAGTAAACAGGTTGTCCAGCATCGTAGAACTCTTTTTGATTTAAGATGGTATCTAAAGCTACAGTTGACTTTCCTGTCTGACGGTCACCAATAATCAACTCACGTTGTCCACGTCCAATTGGAATCATGGCATCTACCGATTTAATTCCTGTTTGTAATGGCTCAGTTACTGGCTCACGGAAAATTACTCCAGGAGCTTTACGCTCTAATGGCATTTCGTAAGTCTCACCAGCAATAGGTCCTTTACCATCAATAGGATTTCCTAAAGTATCTACAACACGACCTACAATTCCTTCACCTACGTTAATCGAAGCAATTTTTTCAGTTCTCTTTACAGTAGAACCTTCTTTAACTTCAGAAGATGAACCTAGTAATACAACCCCTACGTTGTCTTCTTCTAAGTTCAATACAATTCCTTGTAATCCTGATTCAAATTCAACTAATTCTCCGTACTGCACATTGGTTAATCCGTAAACACGTGCAATACCATCTCCAATTTGTAACACAGTACCAACTTCATTCAAAGAACCTGTTGCTTCAAAATTCGTTAGCTGCTCTTGTAAAATTGCTGATACTTCAGCTGGTTTTATTGCTGCCATCCTTGTTTGTTGTTTGATGTAATTTTTTAAATTTTTGCTTCGTAGTGACTATCGTCAAAACTTTTTTCTAATTCTCTTAGACTTTTTGCGATACTTGCATCGTACTGCAAGTCTCCTACTCTTAAAATAAATCCTCCTATAATATCAGGGTTTACTTCATTGGTTAACGTTGTTTCGTGTCCTGTTAGCTCTTTAACTTTTGTTTTTACCTGAGCTTCTAAAGCTTCTGTTAACGGAACTGCTGTGGTTACTTTAGCAATTTCGATAGATTTTAAGTGATCGTAAATCACTTGATAGTCACTAGCAACAGCTTCTAAAATATCTAATCTTTTGTTTTTTGCTAAAAGTTTTATCAACCCCAAAGAGTAGTTGTTTACTTTTGATCCAAAAATAGTTTCTAATGCGGTTGCTTTATCGCTTAGTTTTATAATTGGACTTTTTAACAATACTTTTAAATCTTTACTTTCCTGAATGGTTGCTTCCATCAGCTGCATATCTGCATATACGGCTGCATCGCTTCCATCATTTTTAGCAAGATTTAAAATTGCTTTGGCATAGCGTATAGCTGCTCTTGTACTCATAGACTACTAATTTAAAGTAACTTCTTTTAACGATTTTTCTACCAACTCTAACTGGCTAGCTTCAGATGCCAATTCGCTCTTAATTACTTTTTTAGCAATTTCTATAGAAATACCTGCTACCTGAGATTTCAATTCAGCTAAAGCTGCTTGTTTTTCTATCTCAATAGCTTGTTTTGCGTTGGTAATGATGGTATCTGCTTGCTCGTTAGCTTCTTCTTTAGCGTCTGCAACAATTTTATCTTTCAAAGTACGAGCTTCTTTTAACATAGCATCTCTTTCTATTCTTGCTTCTTTTAAAATTCTCTCGTTATCTGCATTTAACTGTGCTAATTCTTTCTTAGCATTTTCTGCAGCTTCCAAAGCATTGGTAATTCCTTCTTCTCTTGCGTTTAAAGCTTCTAGAATAGGTTTCCACGCAAACTTACGCATTAAAATTATTAAGATAACAAAGATAATAGCTACCCAGAAAAATAGACCGTATGAAAAATCGTGAATTAACTTATCCATCTATGTAAAAATTTAATTTAGTTTTTATACTATTTTGTTTAATTTGGTATAGAGGCTATCTGTAACCAACCGTTACAGATAGCTCTAGTTTTTTTGTAGTGATTATTTTCCTAAGATCAAAGCACCAAATGCCAAACCTTCTAATAATGCACCAATAATAATCATTGCAGTTTGAATTTTGTTAGCTGCTTCTGGTTGTCTAGCGATAGCGTCCATTGCTGAACCTCCAATTTTACCTAAACCTAAACCAGCTCCAATTACGATTAAACCTGCTCCTACTAATCCTGGGATTTCCATAATGATATAAATATATAATTAAACAAAAAATTCTTAATGATGATCGTGCTCTTCAACAGCCATACCAATAAACAACGATGATAACATTGTAAAGATATACGCTTGCAAAAATGCTACTAACAACTCAATTACATTGATGAATAAAGTCAATAACAAAGAAACTCCAATACTACCTCCAGTACCTAACAATGCTTTACCTGTATAAATCAATGCAATTAATCCCATTACTACAGTATGACCTGCTGTAATGTTTGCGAATAAACGAATTAATAATGAGAAAGGTTTTGTAAACATCCCCAATACCTCAATCGGTGCTAAAACAATTTTCATAGGCACAGGTACTCCTGGCATCCAAAAAATGTGTTTCCAATAGTCTTTGTTTGCACTAAATTGCACAATAAAAAAGGTAAACAAGGCTAAACAAACTGTTACAGCTATGTTTCCTGTTACGTTAATACCTAGTGGAGTTAATCCTAACAAGTTGGTAATCCATATAAAAAAGAATACAGTTAACAAAAACCCCATAAATTTACGGTATTTCTTTTCTCCTATATTCGGCTTTGCAATTTCATCTCTCACAAAAATAACCAACGGCTCTAAAACTCTTGCAAACCCTGTTGGAATTGGTCCTTTTTTGTATCCTTTTGCCAAGTTTACAAAAAGTAAAAACAACAAGATAGAAATAAAGATAATAGAGAATACATTTTTAGTGATAGACAAGTCCAAAGGTTGCTCGTTTGTTGGGTAATGATTTTCACCGTAGTGAATAGTTCCCTGCGCATCCGTTTTGTAAATTTTTCCGTGGTACAATTTGTAATGCTGTCCGTCTTTTTCGACCAATTCTTCACCATGGTGAAATTCTGAAGACATAAAAAACTTTATGCCATTATCTACCAAAATAACTGGCAAAGGAAAACCGTAATGATGACCTGTTTTTTCATCAGAAAAGAATGTAAAATCATGAGAATCGGCTAAGTGGTGTTGCGTGTAAGCATTAATTTCTGCTTGAGTACTGATTCCGTCATGAGCTCCTTCCGAAGTTTCATGATGAGAATTTTCATCATGAGCACCTGAATGGTCTGCTTCTTGATGGTGTTGTGCTTGTGCATCCGTTGGATGAGCTTCATCGTGATGTTGCTCTACCGTTGCCTGACTCGTAAATGGCATTAAAACTAAGGCTAATGCTACTAAAACTCTAAGGTTCTTTTTTACTATCATTCTATTCTGAATATTGATTGTTTCCAAAATTTGTGCAAATGTAAACAATAATTTAAAACTACTGGGAGTTTTCAACATTGTTTTGTTGAAAAAACAAAATCATCATTTTTTTTCTAGTCCTCCCAATACTTCACCTAATTTTAACTCCTTTACCATAAACAACTGTTCTAATACCAAATTGATAAAAAAAGGAATAAATATAACGATAGCATCCTGAATAGCAACCCCTTCAGAGCTTGTCTTTGGGCTAAGTACAAAGTACAAAACAATCATTTTAAAAAAACTTAATCCTAAAAAAACAAAACCTATTTGATTTTTGTTTTGTTTGTAAATCCAAAAGATTAAAACACAAATTAACAAAGAAGCTAAGGCATTAGATAAATAAGACAATGGAAGGTTTACAATTGTTTGAGGATGAAATGCAAATTGATGCACTACAAATGCAAAAAGGTTTACCAATACAAATACTGACAAACCTTTTGTGTGATGTTTTAACATGTTAGTCGTTGTTTAATTTATTTAGTTGCCTCATTAAATTAATAATGAACAAAACGAGCGACAAAATTATAAAAAAAAGTGTAGCCCAAGGCTTTTGAAAATTAAAGGAACGATCTATTTTTTTCCCGATTAAAGAAGAAAAGTAAATGGTTACTCCTAACTGAGCTCCGATTCCCGTAAATTTAAGAAACGTTTGTAGCTTTTGACTTGTTTGTTTTTTCTGATTCTTTTGCATCTTTATCAGATGTTGACTTTGGGTTTAGTTCTTTTACAGCACTTAACATGCTACAATTTGCATTGATGATGGCACCTGGTTCTACGGTAAAACTTTCGGACAAAACTTCTCCATAAATTTTTGCAGATGGTTTTAAACACAAAGAGTTTTTCACTTCTAATCTGCCATCAAAAGTACCTTCTATATCAGCATTTACACACTTCATTTCTCCCAACACTTTCCCTTCTGCTCCAATAATTACCTTTCCTGTAGTTGTTAAATCTCCTTCTACTGTTCCATCAATTCTAAAATCGCCTTGAGAAGAAATACTTCCTTTAAACACCGTTTTCTGAGAAATTCTATTTCTTTCTATTGTTGAGTTTTCTTGTATCATGGTTCTTGGTACTACAGTTTTGGTTTTATTGTCTTTTTTATCCGAGCTAAACATAAGATCAAAATTAATATATGTTATTGATTTAAAACAAAAATAATTAATTATTATTTAAAACCTGCATTGCTTTTAAAGATTCTTCCGTGTTTGGATATTTTAATTTAATTTCTTTCAATAAATCATAAAACTTCTCTTTACCATCTGTCTTAGCTTCAATATACGCTTGCAACAAATGAAACTTTGCAGCCAACGGTGTATCATTATACCTTTGTATGGCTAATTTTACCTCTTCTTTTGCAGCTTCAAAAGATTGCAATTGGTAAAGTTCATAAATGGTTTTATAACAAGCCGTATATTCATTTGTACTTGTTTCTATTAATTTTCCTGCATTTTGGTTGTTCGCTAATTTTGTAAATGACGAATTTGGATACGTTTCATTCAACCTTCTTCTGTAAACTTCACTTTCTGTTAACGCCCCCGTTTCTTGATGCATTTTGTACAACCTGTAATAGGCACCAACCTTTAAGTCTTTGCTGGGCTGATAAGCTAGCAATTTTTCTAGTTTTTCTACCGCTAATTCTTTTTCTTTTAATTGATTGTAGTAGATGTTTCCTAACTCATAATAGCTTATATTCCTAATTCTAAAAATACTATCTAAGAACTCTGGACTTCGATTAATTTTACGGATATAATAAGATACTTTATACGGATTGTCTTCTTCTTTTTTTGAATTGTTTTCCGCCACAATAGTAGTTGCCTCTTTTTCTGTAGATTTTTCTAAATTATCTTTTAACGACGATGCGTACCAAGTGTTGGTCTTTTGGGTCAATTTCCATTTTTGCAAAAATTCTTTTTTTCCTTGTGTTCTTTGTTGATTGTTAAAAAAATACCAATCCGAACTTCCGTCTTCAAAAGCAACCTGATTCTGTGCCTCTAAAGCTTTTATCTCTTTTATTCTAGCTAATTTTTCTTGCTCTTTTAAAGTTTCTATATGCTGCTCAAAGAAACGTGTCAACGCAGCCTCATCCATCTTTGCTATTTGCAGCAAACTATCGTTTACCGTAGCTTGTTCTTCTAGGCTTACTACTTTTTCCAAACTTTTAGAAATTCGTTGTACACGAATCAACCTTCTTGTTTGCTTATTAGTTGCTACATCAATCAAACTATCATAATAACTTTTAGAAACTCTGTATTGTTTTTTATCAAAATACAAATCTCCTAGTTTCTCATAAGACAGTATTTTTTGCTGAATGTCTTTGGATGATTTTAAGATAGATTTTGTAAAAAATTGTTTGGCTAATTTTAACGAATCTGCACTTACATATATCACCCCTTTTTGATAGTAAAGTTTTCCTAGATAAGGCCTGTTTTTGGTAATAAAAATCAAATGATCCAAATCCTCTAAAAAAATCGTTTTGCGATCTTCTTGCAAATGATTGTTTATTTTTTCTAATTTAGATTGCAACTTAAACTTATACAATCCTCCTTTCATATCAATCACTTTATTAAAAGCCTTGTCTGCTTGTGCTATTTTACCTTGTTTTTGATAAGCCTGTCCTAAAACAAAAGCAGCTCTAGACGCTACAGCTCCGTGGTTTACAGCTTCTAAAGATTTTTCTAAATGCTGAATTACATCTGCCAAGCTATCTTTACTTTTTTGATAAGCCATAACCAGCCCCAACTCTGCTTGTTGTCTAACTTCTGGCGATAGGTCTGCACCCAACAAACGTTGCAGGGCTTTTTTAGCAAAAGCAATGTTGTTTAGGTGAATGTTACTTTTAGCTCTCCAAACTACCGTTTCATATATCAAGCTGGCTTCTGGATAGTTTTTTATAACGTACTCAAACGATTCTAAAGCAGGTCCAAATCTTTTGGTATAGTATCTAGACTTTCCTAAAAGTAAATAGGTTTCGTCTATTTGAGGATTACGTTCTTCACCATCTATAAACATAGAGTGTCTTTGAATGGCTTTGGTAGCTTTTTCTTCGGCTCTTTTAAATTCTTCTTGTCCAATGGGCTGGGTATCTTCGGCTTCCTCTAGTTCAGCATAAAAACTAAAAGGCTCTATAGGCAACAGCTCCGTATAATCGTCTTGATAGGTGTTTTGTACTTTCTTTACCCCTTTTTGATAAGCATGTTTTCCGTTGTAAAGCACATTGTACTTGGTAATTAAAGCATGGTATTTCCTGTTGATAAACTTATCTTTTTGTGTACTACAAGCACAGAGTAAGAACAAGGATATGTAAACAAAATAAGCTTTCACAAAAGGGAGTCTAAAGATTGATTTTCATCACAAATATAAGGTTCTAACACAAATACCATTGTGCTTACGCAATAAATCTATCTATAATTTTAGCTACTGGCTCTATACGTTGGGTGTGTGCTATGCTAGGTCCGGCCACCCATACATTTTTATAAGTTACTTTTTTAGCAGAACTTTTCACATCCTGAGTTCCCTTTAAATATCTTAGTAACTTAATCCACTTTTTTAAGTATTTATTTTGATGCAACTTTTTTTCTATCCAAGACTCTTCTACTCCCACCTTTTGCACATACGGTGTATTGATAACAGTACACGGGGTTCCCGAAATTTTTTTAGTCATTACAATATCCTCTGCTCCATAAGACACACAGGCTTGTTTATAAGCTTCCGACACTTTAGATTCTACCGAGGCAATAAACGGGCTTCCTATAGAAGCACCTGCTGCTCCATAAGACAAAACTAAATCTAAGTCTTCTTTTGTCCCTATTCCCCCAGCAGAAATCACGGGCAAATTTGTACGGTTCACCAATTCTTCAATTAATGTCTTTGGATCTAAATCACCCCTATGCCCTCCTGCTTTGTTGTTTACAGCTATTAAGGCATCGGCACCTAATTTTTCTGCCTTTAGCGCATGATCTAAATGCACAACATCACAAAACACTTTAATTTTAGCTCTTCTTGCTTTTACAATCACTTCTCTTGGACTCCCCAAAGAGGTAATGATAAAATCTACTCCTTCTTCACAACAAACTTTTAGTTGCTCTCTATATCTTAAGTTGGATGGATTTACAATAATATTAATTCCGAAAGCACCGTTCGGAGTTTTGTGTTTTTTTAATTCTTGTATGGCCTTTTTTAGCTCTAAAACACAGCGATAATTTAAAGCAGGAATACAACCTGCCCCTCCTTTTTTCATTGCTTCTATAACCATATCTGTGTTAGACACTAAAAACATGGGAGCAATTAAAAAGGGCAGATCTATTCCTAATATTTCTTGAAGCTTAATGGGGTTAGGCATCGAATTTTTTTTAATGAATATACGATATTTTAAATATATTCATAATTATTTTCTAGACCATATATTATTTTCTCTTTCTATATCCGCCATTTGTTGTTTTCTATCAATCTCTACTTTTTGCACCTCTTTACTTACCTCAAAGCTATACGTTGGCTGTTTCCATCTCCAATCTTTTAGAACTACCACATCTTGAGAGACTTTTTTTTTGTCCTCGCATTATATCCAAAGGAATGTAAAAATCTTGATGCGTTCCATCGGTATACGTTACTCTTACATCTAAAGGCATTGGAATAACTCCTCTTTGGTTGATGGTAATTTTAGTAGCCAACAAAGGAAACACTTCATAGTCGATGGTTTTGGTTGTTTGTGTCCAAAAGTTCAAATACCAATCCAGCTCCATCCCTGAATCTTTTTCTGCAATTCTGATAAAATCTTCCGGTTTAGGATGCTTAAATGCAAAAGCTTTAAAGTAGCTTTTTAGAACAGTTTGCAAAACCTCATCACCCACAATATACGCTAACTGATCTAGAAACAAAGATCCTTTAGAATAAGAACTAATTCCGTACCCTGTACTAATATCAAAAGCATCTCCATGGGTTGTCATTGGCTGTTCTTTTCCGCTTTTAGCCAAAAGTTTGTACGATTTATAACTTCCATCAAAAGGTTGTTCTTTATTATCAAACAATTGATTTTCAATAAGAGTAGAAATATACGTAGTAAAACCTTCATCTAACCAAGGATGCTTGGTTTCGTTGCTTGCTAATAAAAACTGGAACCAAGTATGAGCCAGCTCATGCGCTACCACTCCTACCAAGCTTCGGTAACTTCTATCTCCTGTAATAAGCGTACACATGGCATACTCCATACCTCCATCTCCTCCTTGTACTACCGTATATTGTTTGTATGGATATGCCCCCATACGTTCTTTATAAAAATCAAATAATTGATTCATTACTGTGGGTAATTTTTTCCAAGATTCTTTTTTATCATTCTCTAAATCTTTTTTAAACAGCAAATGCACCACAGGTCCATTTGGTACTTGATGGCGTATATGCTCGTATTTTTTATCGGCAGCCCAAGAAAAATCGTGAACATTGGGTGCTTTAAATCTCCAGGTCAATTTTCCTTTCCTTACTTTTTTATCCAATTCCTTTTTAGAAGTTTCATATCCACGTCCCACTTCATTAGGGTTTTGCAGGTATCCCGAACCACCAACGGTATATTTTTTATCGATGGTAATATTTACTTCATAATCTCCCCAATCTGCATAAAACTCTGCTCCTAAGTATGGGTTGGCATGCCAACCTTCATCATCATAAGCGGCTAGCTTTGGATACCACTGAGTCATAGATAAAGCGACCCCTTCTTTGTTATCTCTACCAGACCTACGAACCTGTAATGGAATTTGTCCTTCGAACTCCATTTCTAAAACGGTTGATGCTCCTGATGCTATCGGTTGGTTTAGTTTTACTTCTAAAACAGTTCCTTCTTCAATAAAAGAAACTGTAACTCCATCTTGCTTTAAGCTTTTTATTTTTAAATAACCTTCTTCCTCGGGCGTTAGTAAAGAAATTTTACTTACCCATTCTGGTTTTTCTTTTGTACCTACATTGGTAATCACTTTTCGATTGGGATCTAAAGCGTTTTGAATCTTAAGATCCATTGCACTCCCAGCCTGAAAGGCATTGTTGTACAAATGATAATATACTGTTTCTAAACTTTCTGGTGAGTTGTTCTGATACGTAATTTTTTGTGTTCCTTGGTATTGATGGGTTTTTACATCCATATCAATATCCATTACATAATCTGTTTTTTGCTGCCAATACTGTGCTTTTGCACCCAAAGAGACAAAAGCCAATAGAATGATTAGTTTCCTCATAGGTTTGTATATAAAAAAACCAGCCCTACTAAAGACTGGTTTGGTTGGTTTTTTATTGTTTTTATTTTTTTTGATTCACCATCGCATCTGCCATTCTTACAGCATTGTAAGCATTTACAATTCTTCCGCTCTTAGAAACTTCAGATAGTTTTACTTTTTTACCTGTCTCGTCTCCTGGCAAAGCAATCTCTTTACTTACCAAAGTTCCAGAGTTCATAATAATATGTTTTACTTGGCTAGCAGACAATTCTGGATAGTATGAACGAATCAAAGCTGCCACTCCTGCTGTTGCTGGAGAAGCCATAGAAGTACCACTTAGCTTTTTGTACTTATCGTTAATTACTGTATTGTAAATATCATGACCTGGAGCAAATACATCTACGCTTTTCTTTCCGTAGTTGGTAAAATTAGCTAGCAAATCTTCGTTGTAAAAACGAGTAATAGCACCTACAGTTAAAAAATTATCTGAAATTTCTTCTGCATCATCTACATCTTTTGGATAGCTTGGTTTTTCATCTATATTTTGAGCATCGTTACCTGCTGCGTTTACAATTAATACGTCTTTTTTTGCCGCATATTTAATTGCATCGTACACCCATTCTGCATTAGGAGAGTATCCTTTTCCAAAACTTGTGTTAATTACTTTAGCTCCGTTGTCTACAGCATAACGTATTCCCAAAGCCACATCTTTATCGTACTCATCTCCATTAGGTACCATTCTTACAGCCATTAGCAATGCGTTCTCTACCACACCTTTGGCTCCTAAATTGTTATTTCTATCTGCCAATACAATTCCAGAAACATGTGTTCCGTGAATTTCATCTTCTGCATGGTCTCTTACGTCATTATCTCCGTACACTTTATTCTCCATAGAATACGCATCATCATTTAAAGCAACACGTCCATCAAACTCTAAATTGTAGTAGGTGTTTACTTTAGAAGTATAGTAATCTATGGCACCATCTAATTGTTCCATTTGTTCTTTAATGGTGCTTCCTGATGATAAAATTCTTAAGGCTATTTCTTTTTTAGCATTTACCTCTGGCTGCAAGGCCTCTGTGTTTTTAACATCTTCTAAAGTATAGGTTTCTTTACCTGTTAAACGTTTCATTGCATCATCAATTCCTTTCAACATATCTTGATATTGCATGTATTTTTTCTGCCCCTCTTTGGCTTCTTCTAAATTCTGTTTATAATCTTCTTCCAAAGCCTTAAACGCAGCATAGTCTTCTGCATCTTCTTTTTTAATATCTACCGATGTTTTTCCTTCGTATTTAGGTTTTAATTTTCTGTACAAACGTGTAATTTCTAATGTTTCATCATAAGTAGAACCTAAAAAGTTCCATCCATGTATGTCATCTATAAAACCGTTTTTATCATCGTCTTTTCCGTTTCCAGCAATTTCTTTAGGGTTGGTCCAAACTTTAGACTTTAAATCTTCGTGTTCTATATCTGTTCCTGAATCTGTAATGGCGACAATAACAGGAACACTTTTTTTCCCTTCTAAAAACTGATACGCTTTTGCCAAACTAATTCCTGGAATAGAATCCAATTCCAAATCGGCATGAGACCAAGCGTTAATTTCTTCTTCTGTAAAGACTTTTTTTGCAGGTAAGTTGATGATTTTATCACTCCCTGTTGGTACTGCAATTTTGTGAATTGAACTACAGCTTGCAGCAAATGCTCCGACTGCTACGATTAAGATTTGTTTTGTTATTTTCATGAATTAAATATTTCTGTAAATGAATAGGTTTCTTTTAATCTTACTCCTTTTTCAGTTTGTTGAACAGTACACAATTCGTGATGTGCATCGTGTTGCATAAACAAAAGGTATTTGTTTTCTGCCGCTTGTTGTAAAAACAACTCTTTTTCTGTCATAGTCAAAAGAGGTCGTGTGTCATAACCCATTACGTAGGGCAAAGGAACATGTCCTACAGTAGGTAACAAATCTGCCATAAAAACCAATGTCTTACCTTTGTATTGTAACATCGGAAGCATCTGTTTTTCGGTGTGACCACTCGCATAAAATATGCCAAAATTTAACTCAGAACTCTCCGATTGCCTGTTTGACTCGTTTTTTATGAATTTTAACTGACCACTCTCTTGTATTGGCAAAATATTTTCGCTTAAAAAGGATGCTTTTTCTCTAGGGTTGGGATGAATTGCCCAATCCCAATGACTTTGATTGGACCAAAATGTAGCATTTTTAAAAGCTGGTTCTAAAAAAGTTTTGTCTTTGTTCCATTGAATTGCTCCTCCCACATGATCAAAATGCAAATGGGTTAAAAACACATCGGTAATATCATCTCTATGAAAACCGTACTGAGCCAAAGAACTGTCTAAGCTAAAATCTCCCCATAAATGGTAGTGACTAAAAAACTTATTCGATTGTTTGTCCCCTAAACCTGTATCTATCAAAATCAATCGATCTTTATCTGCTATAAGCAAACTTCTAGCTCCCATATCAATTTGATTGTTGGCATCTGCAGGATTGGTTTTTTGCCATAGCACTTTAGGAACTACACCAAACATAGCTCCTCCATCCAACTTAAAATTCCCTGTTTCTATAGGGTACAAAGTCATATTTCTTTTTTTTGATTTTTAAAGATATAAAATGGCTAGGATATGAGATTGAATTCTTTTGAAAAAGGTTATAAAAACAGCGAATTCACAAGAAAAAAAATGCTGAAAGTTGGCTAATTTTTAGAGTTCTATCAACGGATTAACATTTGTATAGCTTTTTCTACTCATCAAAAACGCTTTGCCGCAAATTTCAGATTTCAAAAAATATGAATATCCATTTTATCATTCGTTCATTTTTTACAAACAAAATTGACGATTGCATAAATCCTATCAAACCAAGGAACTTATTACGTCTTATTTACAGGATATTTTGTTACTTTAACGATAAAATTAAAATTTTACAATTTTTACAATGCACAAGTTATTTGCTTTTATTTTATTATTTGCCCTTCCTCTTCTAAGTTTTGATGCCTATCACAAATACTATTCAAGCGTAACACACATAGAATACGTTCCAGAACAACAGTCGGTTCAAATTATTTCAAGAATTTTTGTAGATGATTTTGAGAACGTTATCCAAAAAAGATACAATCGAATTTTAGCCTTAGATAAAAAAAATCATGTAGAAGATGTGTACATTAAAAAGTACTTACAAGATAAAATTAAAATCTCCATTAACCAACAACCTGCTAAGCTATTATTTATTGGAAAGCAATACGAAACTGGAATTATAAAATGTTATTTAGAAATTGAAAACGTAAAAAACATACAATCTATAGAAATTAGCAATACGGTTTTGTTTGATATGTTTCAAGATCAACAAAACACCATTAAAACCCATATCAATTCCAAACAAAAAAGCTTTACCTTAACACAGCAACACAAAAAACAACTTTTGGAATTTTAAACTACACTATTCAAAAAAAAACAATTCAATCAATCACCCCAATAAATCATGAATCAATTTAAGTTTATCACAAAACCATTATTTGTCTTGCCAGCATTTGTACTACTGCTGGCTCCTATCAAAGGTTTTACACAAGAAGCTCCTGTAAAAGCAAAAACAGGACACAGCAACAACAACAAGTTCAAACAACTTTACGACGAGTTCTCCACTCCAAACATGTACCGATCTGCATCAGGTGCACCGGGTGTAGCTTATTATCAGCAACAAGCAGATTACGAAATGGATATAGTTTTAGACGATGAAAATGCCAAAATTTCTGGGTTTGAAACCATCACTTACACCAATAACTCTCCCGATATATTAAAATATTTATGGGTGCAGTTAGATCAGAACAAAAGAGCCAAAGACTCAAAGTCTCCTTTAATTGAAGGAGACGGTTATGCTCCAGCCATGTTTCCTGACAACTTTACAAGCACCTATTTAAAAGATCCTTTTGATGGAGGATTTAATATTGAAAAAGTAACGGACACCAAAGGAAAACCCTTGCAACATCACATCAACAGAACTATGATGCGTATTGAATTGCCTGAACCTTTAGCGTCTGGAGATAGTTATTCGTTCTCTATCAAATGGTGGTACAACATCAATGATCATGTAGACGGACGTGGTCGCTCAGGATACGAATACTTTCCTAAAGATGGAAATCGTGCTTATGTTATTGCACAATTTTATCCAAGAATGGCTGTCTACAGCGATGTTGAAGGTTGGCAAAATTCACAATTTTGGGGTCGTGATGAATTTGCTTTGCCTTTTGGGGATTTTGAAGTAAACATTACCGTACCTGCCGATCATATTTTGGATGGTACTGGTGTTTTGGTAAATAGAAAAGAAGTGTACAGCAAAACCATGATGGAGCGTTACAAAAAAGCACAAACATCATTTGACAAACCAGTGATTATTGTAAACCAAGATGAGGCAGAAAAAAATGAAAGTAGCCGTGCAAAAAACACCAAAACATGGAAACTAAAAGCAGAAAACGTTCGTGATTTTGGTTTTGCCTCCTCTAGAAAATTCATTGTAGATATGATGGCAGTGAAAATTGGGAAAAAAAACGTTATGGCGGTTTCTATGTATCCAAAAGAAGGAAATCCGTTGTGGGAAGAATGGTCTACTCGTGCCGTTGCTAGTACGCTAGAGTCTTACTCTCGCATGACCTTTGACTATCCTTACCACAAAGCTATTTCTGTACATGCAAAAAACCAAGGAATGGAATACCCTATGATTTGTTGGAACTACGGAAGGCCTAATCCTGACGGAACCTATAGCGACAGAGTAAAATACGGTATGCTTGGGGTTATTATTCACGAAGTAGGACATAACTTCTTTCCTATGATTGTTAATAGCGATGAACGCCAATGGACATGGATGGATGAGGGATTGAACTCTTTTGTACAACACGTGGCTCAGGTAGATTTTGGAGAAAAATACCCAGAAGCTCTATCGCCACAAGACAAAGTATTCCCATCAAGAAGAGGACCTGCTAAAAAAATTATTCCTTATATGAGTGGAGACCAATCCAACATTGCTCCTATCATGACCAAAGGACTAAACACTTACCAATTTGGTAACAATGCCTACGGAAAGCCTGCAACTGCCTTAAATATTTTACGAGAAACCGTAATGGGTAGAGAATTGTTTGACTATGCATTTAGAGAATACGCACACCGATGGATGTTTAAGCATCCTACACCTGAAGATTTTTTTAGAACTATGGAAGATGCTTCTGCTTTTGATTTAGACTGGTATTGGAGAGGATGGTTTTACACCACAGACTGGGTAGATATTGGGGTAAAAGAGGTAAAGAAATACTACGTAACATCAACACCTAATAAATTCATCAAAGATTTAGCTGCAAAAAGGAATAGAAAAGTAGAAGAGTTCCCTCCACTTGTTTATTTTGTAGAGGAAGGTAGTGAAGACTATAAAGAAGGCATGAAAGGTGCAGACTTGTTAAAAAATGCTCCAACCGTAAAAGAATACATCATGGACAACTTTACACTAGAAGAGCAAAAAACCATCAAAAAACCAAAGTATTTTTACCAAGTTACATTTGAAAAACCAGGAGGATTGGTGATGCCTATTATTGTGGATTATACTTATGCAGATGGAACCAAAAAATCGGTAACATATCCTGCGCAAATCTGGAGATTAAATGATAAAGAAGTTAGCAAAGCTATTGCTTCTGAAAAAGAGATTGTAAAAATAGAAATAGATCCTAAAGAAGAAACTGCAGACATAGACACAGCTAACAATGTTTGGCCAAAACAAGAAAAAGAAAGTGAATTTGACCAGTTCAAAAAATCGCAAAAACAATAAACTTATCTTATTAAAAGATAAATATTTAAAGACTTTTTTGCAGTTATCAATTTTATCTTAATACAAAAATGCTTCTTGGTTTTCAAGAAGCATTTTTGTTTTGATCCCTAATTGGCAAGCCATTATTACTTTACTCTCCAAGAACGAACCCAATCGTAATAGGTAGTTCTGTCATCTCTAGATTGTTTCATTCCACCATCTGCCGGAGCAGGATTCCAATCGTAGGTTTCAATTACCATTCTCAATCGCATTTCTAAATCAAAATCTGCTGGAGGTGTAACTTTGTTTACCAATTTTCCATCTAAGAAAAACCAAACCTCGTCTTTGCTTTTCCACCAACATCCATATACGTGATAATCGTCGTACACAGTTCCGTTTGCTATAGCACCTTTAGAAGGGGAATGATCTTTTTTGTAATCACATCCTTCGGGAATGTCTCTACTATGTAAGTTAGAGTTCATTTGTGTACTAAACTTTTGGGTGAATTTTTTATTAGTGGTTGTACGCCCAAAACATTCTTGAATATCCAATTCCGTTGTTCTTCTATCACAACCTTGTACCCCTCTTTTATCATTAATCAACCAAAAGGTAGAAGACATAAAAGTTTTATTTGCTTTCATTCTACACTCATAGTATCCATAGGTCATCCCTTGATGAGATTCTATTTTAGCTCCACCATGGGTGAATTTTTTCCCGTTTTTTTCAATTGGCTCATCTAACTTTTTTGCCGTTACTTGTAAGCTTCCGTCTTGTTGTGAAATATTTTCTTCTTGAAAAAGCCCTGGTGCTCTACCAATCCATCCTCCTGTAGTAATCCATTTGGATTTGTCTATATATTTTTTGTTAAATTCATCAGACATTCCTTTGATAAGCTTCCATTTCTTTCCCTCCAAATCTGGAGCTTGTCCTTCTAAAAAATACGGCCCTTTTTGAGCAAAGCCCATAGTGGTAAAAATTAGAAAAAGAGCAACGATGTGTGTTTTTGTGTTTTGCATAATCTTATTTTTTATAAAACTACATTCGGTAGTCAACACAAAATTAAAACCTAGACTAAGAGATTTCTACTCCATATGTTTTATTGTGTAGTACTGATAAAAATTTTCTTCAAAAAAAAATCACTTTTAACTCAATCCAAACCGCTTACAAGAAACAACTCCCTTTCTAATACTTTACATTTTTAACAAAAATGTATTTGTACTTTATGAATAAAAAAAGATGAGTTTTTGTTACAAAAAGAAATTAGCAGCTTGTAAAACCAATACCTTTTTAGGATATAAATAACTTCTATTTTATTTCTAAAGTTATGTGTTTGCTCTGTATGTCCTTTAAAAAAGTACTGATAGCAAAACAAACACTTTTCAACAGCCGGCCGCCACCTAAACTACCATCCTACATACTAAAAACAAAAAACCCTCTCCTAAACAGGAAAGGGTTTCTAAAAATTTGAGGCGTCGAGCGGATTCGAACCGCTGTACAAGGTTTTGCAGACCTCTGCCTAGCCACTCGGCCACAACGCCAAACAGGTTTGCAAATTTATACAAATTATTGCTTTGAGCAATACTTACTTCTAAAATTTTATCTTTTTTTTGTCATCTCTACGGTTACCGCTTCTACGTCACCACCTATTGGCGGATTTAGCTTAGACAATGCTACTGTTGCACTATCTATCAGAGCAATTTCATCCAACAGACGATTTAAAACGCGCTGCACCACATGCTCTAACAATTCGGAACGACACCCCACTTCTTCCTTTACAATCTTGTTAATATGCACGTAATCTACGGTATCGGAAAGTTTATCTGATTTTGCAGAAGTTGTTAAATCTGCTTCTACAGCCACATCTACACGATAATCTGAACCTATTTTTGCTTCTTCTTGCAAACACCCATGATTGCTATAAATACGAATGTTTTGTACTCTTATTATTCCCATCTTCTTTGCTTTTGTAATACAAAACTACACAATGCTATTATAAATTGAGCTGCTTTGTTATTTTTTGATAATCTTCGGGAGTATCAACATCCAAAATTTCGCGATCTAACACAAAATAATCTACTTTATTTGCATACATGTTTACCACTGCTTTTGCTCCTTCATCATTGTTTAGCTTGCACAAATCTGCAAATACCTCTTTGGCAAATACAGCAGGCACTCCCCTATAATTTTTGCAATCGGTAAGTGTTATTCTATTTTTTCTTTGTTGATGAAAACCAAGCAAAGCAATCAATTCGCTAGCAACAATAGTTGGCTGGTCTGCCAAAATCAACATTGCTTGCTCGTATTTTTTTTGTCGATAAATTTGCGATACGCCATATGCAATAGAACTTCCGATGCCATTTTCCCAGTTTTTATGATGCAAAACTCGCACCTTATACGCATGCAAGTATTGTTCAATTTCACTAGCATAAGCCCCCAACACAACATACACATCTTGATTGGGCACTAGCAAAGCTTGCTGTACTACAAGTGTTAACAACACCTGGTCTTTTATGGGCAACAATTGCTTAGGGCTTCCCATTCTTTTAGAAGCACCAGCTGCTAAAATTAACAAAGCACTTGATTTAGACATGAGTGATTTTTTGTAAAAGTGTTGCTTTTTTATGTGCTTTTGCCAACTGAACGATTTGTGCAGTGATAGATAAAGCTATTTCTTGCGGAGTTTCTGCAGCTATATGCAACCCAGTAGGAGTGTATAAATTTTCTAAAAAAGTTTCAGAAACTTCCATATCCTCGGACAACAAATCATTACAAAGTTGAATACCTCTTTTTTTTGCTCCTAAAACTCCTATGTATAATG
This sequence comes from Ochrovirga pacifica, assembly GCF_000220525.1. Lineage (GTDB taxonomy): Bacteria > Bacteroidota > Bacteroidia > Flavobacteriales > Flavobacteriaceae > Ochrovirga > Ochrovirga pacifica. The sequence goes on from NZ_AFPK01000071.1 coordinate 86,720, forward strand.
ACTGTTTGCGTTTTAGTGCTTTTAGAAACAATAAATCTCTAGCATAGTTATGATGCATGAGTACTACTGCTGTTTGGTCATCAAAAGTTAATTCTGAAACATCTCCTGCTGCTTTGTATAAAACGGCATCTGCTCCCGCAAAATCACGCAGTGTTTTGTTTGAGGTTAAGCTTAACACCACGGTTGTTTTCCATCCTAAAAAACGAGCTTGCTGGCTCAATGCAGCCACATCGTGTTCTGCACCCAATATATACAATTGAAACCAAGGTTGAATAGTTTGGTTTAGCACCTCTTTAAACTTTGAGGTTTTGTTTACCGAAAGCGGAAAACTATCCTCTAGACAGTCAACTTTTGTAATACCAGACCATGGCTTTTCTTCTATAGAGTAGTGCGATTTTAACTCAAAACTTTTTCGCTCTTTTATCCAGTATTTTAGTTTTTCTATCTGATGATTTTTCAGTTTCAAAAACTCAATCAACAAGTACAAAGTTCCCTCACATCCTAAGCGAAAACGTCCATCGTAAGTCATAACCTTGGCCTCTTTTGTCTCAAAAACAGATTGAGCCTGTTTCCAAATTTCTTTTTCAACACATCCGCCACTTACCGCTCCTACAAACTCCCCTTTTTTGGTCATAAGCATACGAACCCCTTCTTTTCTGTAAGATGAACCATTTAGTGCTACCAAAGTAATCAATACAGAAGAAACCCCCTGTTCTTTGGCTTGTTGATAAGCTGTAAGTATGTCAAAAAATTCATGATTATTCATTGGCACTTGCTTGTTAATTGTTGCAAAACTACATCACTTCTTTGATACAAAATTCTTATCAATTGCATTTTAAAGAATTTCATTTTCAACTAACAGAAATCTAAACTTCTACTTAACTGTTGTACAAACCATTTTTTGCAAAAGGTTGTTTTCTTAGTCTATTTCCATTGGCAGCAAAAACGGCATTGGCTATTGAAGCTGCAAGCGGTGGTAGTGTTGGCTCTCCCAAGCCTGTTGGTGCTTCCTTACTATCTATAAAGGAAATCTGTATTTCGGGAGCATCTTTCATTCTTCCTAATTTGTATTGATGAAAATTGCTACGCACAGCTATTCCATCTTTTACCAATTGTTCACTATAAAGCGCGTGCCCCAATCCATCAACAATTCCTCCTTCTGCTTGATTCATTGCTCCTAGCTTGTTTACCACAATTCCGCAATCTATGGCACAATATATTTTGGTTACAACAGGTTGATTGTTTTTTATTTCTACTTCTGCAATCTGTGCCACATGGCTGTTATGGCTATAATACGCACTGATTCCTTGGTAAACACCCTCTTTTGTTTTTCCCCACTGAGCATCCTTTGCCACTTTTTTAATCACTGCTTGAAACCTTCTGGGCGAATATTCCATATCATCGTGTTTGTTCTTTTCTGCTTCTTCTAACAAATCCAAACGCATTTGTACTGGGTCTATTTGTAATTCATTTGCCAACTCATCAAAAAAACTTTGTTCTGCAAAGGCTAAAAAATTAGTCACAGGGGCTCGCCATGGAGCTGTTTTTATGTTGCTTTTAATACGGTAAGACTCAAACAAGGTATTGGGAATAGCTCCTTCGGGGAAATAGTTTGCCAACTTGGGCCACATCATATTGTTTACCACCACCTCTTGTAAATGGTAACCCGTTATCTGGTTATTTTTTATTGCCGCTTTTATTTTGTACTTCACTTTTGGCCTATAATATCCTGCGGTCATATCATCCTCTCTACTATAAACTAGTTTTACGGGTTTCTGAATCAGATTAGAAATTTGTGCTGCCTCAATCACGTAGTTTCCTATCAGTCTTCTTCCAAATCCACCTCCAATTCTACACATTTCTATATGCACCTCCTCTTCTTTTCTTTTCAAAGCTCTGGCAACTTGTTTGGCTGTGTTTTCTGGTGTTTGTATAGGGCCTTTTAAATTAACTTTATCTGCTGTTACATGTGCAAAAAAGTTCATAGGTTCCATGGTATTGTGAGCCAAAAAAGGAGCTTCATACACACGTTCAATCACCTGATCTGCTTTTGCAAAGACTTCTGAAACGTTACCTTTTCCTCCTCTTTTTTTAAACTTTCCACTTTCAAAAGCTTGTTCCATTCGATTGTCAAACAAATCAGAATCTTCTTTGTTTTTATTTTCTCGATAGGTAGCTTTCACAGCTTTTTTACCCTGAAAAACATTCCATGTATTGGTTCCAATCACCGCAATATTGTTGTTAAACTGAATGACATCTAGCACTCCGTGCACTTTTTTTGCTTCGGATGCATCTACACTTACCAATATATCTCCAAACTTTTCTGGATGTAGAATAGCTGCATACACCATGCCCTCTTGAGAATAATCCATACCATAAAGTGCATCTCCTTGGGTAATTTTAAAATTATCTACATTGTGTTTACCGCTTCCAACAATGGTAAAATCTTCTGTTTTTTTTAGCGTAATCTTTTGTGGCACTTCTAAGGTTGCAGCTTTAAGCACCAAATCTCCATATCCTTTTTTGTCTCCCTTAGGATGCACAACAAATCCTTGATGGGTTGTACATTTTTCAGGAGCTATGTTCCACTCCATTGCCGCTGCATTTACCAACATTTGCCTGGCAGTAGCTCCCGCTTCTCTTAAAGGCATCCAAGAAAAACGAATGGACTGGCTTCCACCTGCCACCTGACGTTTAAATTTTTTGGTATCTAAATTAGCTTGTACCACACGTACGTGATCCCAAGCTACATCTAACTCTTCTGCAACAATCATCGGCATAGCTGTTTTTACTCCTTGACCAATTTCTGGATTGGGTGCATAAATGGTTACATAACCGTTGAGAGCAATTTCAATATACGCGTTAAATTCGTTATACTCTAAAGCTTCTAGATTGATGGGCTGCTCTTTTTTAGACTGGCAACTTTGTAAAAAATTAACTCCAAAAACCACACCTGTTCCTGAAAGCACAGCTACTTTCAGAAACGTTTTTCTGTCTATATGATGTTGTGTTGACTCCATTATTTTGTTGTTTTTTTAGAAATTTCTACAGCAGTTTGCACTGCTCTTTCAATTCTTTTATAGGTTGCACATCTACAAATGTTTCCGTGCATGGCTTCTTTAATCTCCTCTTGTGATGGGTTCTGGTTTTGAGCCAAAAACGCAGAAGCTGTCATGATTTGGCCAGCCTGACAATATCCGCATTGAGGCACATCAATTTCTCTCCAAGCCAATTGCACTGGATGATTGTTTTTTTCCGACAACCCTTCAATAGTCGTAATTTTTGCCTTGTCTATAATAGAAACAGGCAGCAAACAACTACGTGTTATAATGCCATCCATATGCACCGAACATGCTCCGCACTGCCCTACACCACAACCAAACTTTGTTCCTACCAATTTTAATTCGTCACGTAACACCCATAACAAAGGCGTTTCTCCAGGCACATCTACCGTGTGGGTTTTGTTATTTACTGTTAGTTGTATTTCCATCGTTTGTCTTGTTAGTGTTGTTTGTCTAAAATTAGTTATTTCTTTGTTGTTTTTACCATCCTCAAGAATATTACCAAAATAGATGGATGCTTATTAAAAAATCAACATCATTTATACCGCTTAAAAACATATTTTAACTTGCCAATTTTATCAAACTCTATTCCCTACGTTTTCTGTAAATTTGTGGTTTTAATAGCGTGCTGAATATGACTGAAAAAAAATCATTGAACTTTATTGAACAAATCATAGAAGAAGATTTGGCCAACGGAATGCCTAAAAAAGACTTACGATTCCGTTTTCCTCCAGAACCTAATGGGTATTTGCACATAGGACATGCGGCTTCTATTTGTTTAAATTTTGGGTTGGGTGAAAAATACAATGCCCCCGTAAACCTTCGTTTTGACGACACCAATCCTGCCAAGGAAGAACAAGAATATGTAGATGCCATAAAAAGAGACGTGGCCTGGTTAGGGTTTCAGTGGGATAAAGAATTGTACTCTTCTGATTACTTTCAGCAATTGTATGATTGGGCCATACAACTTATTAAAGATGGCAAAGCCTATGTAGATTTACAATCTTCAGAAGAAATTGCTGCTCAAAAAGGAACCCCTACCGAACCTGGTGTAGCTGGTCCTTACAGAGACACCAGCCCTGATGAAAATTTAGCTTTGTTTCTTAAAATGAAAAATGGTGAATTTGAAGAAGGTCAGGCTATTTTAAGAGCCAAAATAGACATGGCACACAACAACATGCACATGCGCGATCCTATTATGTATCGTATTTTAAAAAAGGCACATCATAGAACAGGTAACGATTGGGTTATTTACCCTATGTACGATTGGACACATGGAGAATCGGACTATCTGGAACAAATTACACACTCTTTGTGTACTTTGGAGTTTAAAAGTCATCGTGATTTGTATGAATGGTATTTAGAACAAGTATACAATCAAAAAAACATCAAACCTAAACAAAGAGAGTTTGCCCGTAGAAATATTAGCTACACAGTTATGAGCAAACGCAAATTGTTGCAATTGGTTAACGAAGGACATGTAGCGGGTTGGGACGACCCACGTATGCCTACCATTTCTGGATTAAGACGTAGAGGCTACACCCCTAACTCGATTAAGAAGTTTAGTGAGGTTGCGGGAATTTCTAAAAGAGACAATGTAACGGATGTAGCATTGTTAGAATTCTGCATAAAAGACGAACTAAACAAAACCGCACCCCGTGTGATGGCTGTTTTAGACCCTGTAAAATTGGTGATAGACAATTATCCACAAGACATGGAAGAAATTTTAATTGCAGAAAACAACCCTGAAGACGAGCAAGCAGGAACCAGAGAGGTTCCATTTGCAAAAGAATTGTACATAGAACGTGAAGACTTTAGAGAACAGGCAAACAAAAAGTTTTTCCGCTTAAAATTAGGTGGTGAAGTTCGTTTAAAAAACGCTTATATCATCAAAGCAGATACGGTTGAGAAAGACGAGCATGGAAACATTACAGTCATTCATTGTACGGCCGACTTAGACTCTCGTTCAGGTTCGGGTACTGAAGCTAGTAAACGTAGAGTAAAAGGAACCATTCATTGGGTAAGTAGCAAACATGCTCTACAAGCAGAGGTTCGTTTGTACGATCGTTTGTTTAAAGACGAAGCTCCTGATAGTCATAAAGACATCGACTTTAAAGAATTTATCAACTCAAATTCTTTGCAGACCATTACAGCCTTGGTAGAACCAAGTTTGCAAGTATCACAGCCTGGAGATCGTTTTCAATTTCAGCGTAAAGGTTATTTTTGTGCCGATGTAGATAGCACATCCAACCAGTTAATTTTTAATCGTACCGTAGGCTTAACCGATTCTTGGGCCAAACAAGAACAAAAAAAACAAGCCCCTACCAGCGACACTAATTACGATGCCATTTTGCCTTTGGCAGCTAAGTACCTAAAAGCACGTTCTAACGAGGATAGAGCGACTCTTTTAGCAACCATAGAACCTTTGGCCAAACAAGTAAACCTTGATGTTTTAAGTAAAAAATTAAGTGAAGCCATTGCCAATAAAGATGTATTGGCAGGTTTGTTAACACTAAAGTTTTTAGGAATTGATACAGACGAACAGCATGCTTTTTTAGGCAAAGCATTGGACATGAAAAATGGAGCTATAAAATTAGAGGCTATTAATTTAACCATAGCTGATAAGAACTTGCTGTCTAAAAATCGAATTCAACTAGAAAGTCTTTTGGCAGACGAAAAGAGTCCCTTTATTAAAGAATTGTTAGAAAATGCTTTGGCATAATCGTTAAAAAAATCGAGAAATAAACCTCTCGATTTTTTTTGATATTCCTCACCTTTTGGCCGATTTGTAATCAATCCATTCGTTAAGCGACTTAAGAAACAATATATTTGATTTTTAACCGAAAAACACAAACATGGTACAAACAATCACAAAACAAGATTTTTTAGATAAAGTATTTAATTTTGAAGCTTCTCAGAAATGGGATTTTGCTGGGGACGTTCCTGCCATCATTGACTTTTATGCAGATTGGTGTGGTCCTTGTAAAGCAGTAGCTCCTGTTTTAGAAGAATTAGAAAAAGAATACGAGGGTAAAATAAACATTTATAAGGTAGATACAGAAGCTGAACAAGAATTAGCTGCAGCTTTTGGTATTCGTTCTATTCCTTCTTTGTTGTTTTGTCCTAAAGGAGAAGAACCACAAATGGCACAAGGTGCTTTGCCTAAACAACAATTTGAACAGTTGATAAAAGATATTTTAAAAGTAGAGAAATAAGATTTTTTACATAAAAAAACAACAGAAAAAGTCACCATTTGGTGGCTTTTCTGTTGTTAACAAGGGTATTACAAAGGGGGTAATTTATGCATTGATTTCTAGTTTAGATTCTAGTTAACAAAATGTAAATTTTGAGTGCTTAAATTTTCTAAATACATCGAAAGTTTAAAAGCAAAGCGTTTAACTTTTAATGTAAGTGATCCTGCGAGCGATACATCTGGGTTTGCAACCTGCTCTATTCGTTCTTGCATTCTATGCTTAATTACACTTGGTAACGTAGCCAAGCAGTTGCTAACAACCACGTTGGCTTTTCTAGCATTGTAAAAAGAAACAACCAAATGATAATTTGCTTCTTTTTTGTAAATGACTACTGGAATAGGTGTAATGAGTTGAATTTTGTTTTTTAAATACAATACATCTAGCTTGTTGGGGCAATGATAAAGGGTAATGGGTCTTTTCATAAAAAAAGGTTTAGGGTATACGTTTAGTTTTATTAGGGTATTTCTAAAAAAACCATACCAGTATGGTTTTAGTAATAACAAAAGTAACTATTTTTTATTACTATGCAAATTTAACTTATGTTTATTTTAATATTTTTCAAAAATTCAACACATTATCTACATATTATGCAATGTTTAGCTAATCAAATGTACATTCTGAATACTTGTATTTTTGAGATAAATAGAAAGTTTAGCATACCAATTGGTTACATTTTGTGTAATTAACTTATAAATTTTAATTTCTGTATCTGTTGTTTTTAAGACACGTTTACGCATTTGCTGCCTGATATTACTAGGTAAAAAAGACAAACTATTTTGAACAATAACATTAATTTTTCTGCTATTGTAATAAGAAACCACCAAGTGATATTCTCCATTTTTTCTATGAATTACCACCGGAACTGGATAGATCAGTTGAATTTTGTTTTTTAAATACCAAGCATCTAACTGATCAGTGCATCGATAAAGTGAGATAGGCTTTTTCATGATTGCAGCTTTTAGGATAAACAATTATTTATTAACAGTGATATAAAACTACATAAGATAATACAATACTAGTATGATTATTATCATAACATTAGTTCTTTTTGATTATTTAAACACAACAACTACCTAAATACAAGAACTTTATGAATTGTTACATTTCTTATTTCAAATAAAAAACCCTCAGTAATTCCTATTATTACTAAGGGTTAAGGGTATAATACTTTTATTGGGGTATGCTATGCTAGCAAATACAATCGTTTGCTTTTATATTATCAAATGTAATTTTTTTTGCATTTATTGATATTGATTAGAATCAAAAATCAAAAATCAAGTCAATATAGTGCTTTTATAAGTATATATAGTACTATTTATAAATATACTATGATACCATAGAATTCTACATATAACTCTACATTAATCTATTATGTATTTTTATAGGATCAAAAAAGCTACGTAACAATTTTAAAAAACACCTAGACTTTTGGGTAAAAGCTCATGTACTTTTTAAGAAAAGCTCAGTAACTTTTGTGTAAAAGTACAGGAGCTTTTAAAAAAAAGGGCATAAACTTTTAAAGAAATCACTGGAGTAAGAACTGTTTGATAGGGCATCTCTTTGAAAAATTATAGAACGATAATTTTTTTATCTAGAAGTATTACACAAACACAACGGCATCATCTTTTATTAACGGTTGGTTGTTAAATCGTAAATACAGTCTGGCCAAAGCCAATACATCTTGCTCGCAATACCTAACAATTCTAGGCAAATCTTTATCTTGATAAAAAACTTTGCCAACCTGACTTCCATCAATATCTCCTTTAGGACTAGGAATTTTTAATAAATATGTGAGTAGTTTTAAAGATGTATAATGTTTGTAATCTCCAAATTTCCAGAGCTCTAGCGTATCTAGGTGTGGAATTTCCCATGGTTTTTTACCAAAAAGATTTAGTGCTTTGGGAAGATCTATTCCGTGGACAACCATTCTACGTGCAATAAAAGGAAAATCAAATTCTTTAGCATTGTGACCACACAACAAATGCTGCGAACTGCTAAAGTGAGTGTCTACTAATTTTTTAAAATCTTTTAGCAATTGCAATTCGTCATCAGAAGCAAAAGAAGTAATTCTTAATGTGTTTTGCGAAAAAAAACCGACCGATATACAGACAATTTTACCAAACTCTGCCCAAATTCCTGCATTGTCGTAAAAGTCTTTGGCAGTAATTTCATCTCCTCTTTTGTACGCAGTTTTGCTGGCAAACAATTCTTGTTCTATAGCAGGTACATGATCGTAGGTAGGATATAGTGATACCGTTTCTATATCTAAAAACAAGATGTTTTCTTTAGAAATTTTAAAATTCATAAACTTTATTGCTAAAGTTAACAAACTAAAGGCAATAAAAAAACCCACCTGTTTAGGTGGGTTTTGAAATATCGTTTAATAAACTCTATTTTCTAATTACTTGATAACAGCTACAGAACCATTAATTTTCACATTAGAGATTACGAATAAATCAGCATCTTTAAATTCGATTTCATTTTCATATCCTTCTAAGTATAAGTTAGTAATTGTAGCTCCAGAAGCTTTCTTGAACTGTAATGCAGTACCTCCAACAGTAGAAACAGCTGTTACGTTAGTAAAAGTTGGATTATTGTTTTCTTTGTCTCCTTCGAAAGCAGTAGAAAATCCAGTATTATTATGTACAATGTTCAAGTTAGTAATACCTCCTGACCATCCTTCAGTCCAGTCAACAGAATCATCAGAGTTATCTTCTAAATGCACTTCAGATGCAGAAACAGCTCCTCCGTAGAACTCAACACCATCATCATCACCATCGATTACAGCAATGTGATTAACTACAGTTTCAGAACCTACTGCACAAAAAGAAATACCATTTGTTTGTGACTCTGAATCGATTTGAGCTCCAGTACCTCTTACTACTAAATACTCAATAGAACCTGAATTATCTGCATTGTCAGTTCCTCCGTAAGGGAAAGCACCAACTTCAAACTCTACATTTAAACCTCCTGTAGAAATACCTTTTCCTAAGATTGTTAAACCTCCCCAGTCTCCTGACTCTCCATTTTCAGAAGAAAATACTACAGGCTCAGTAGCTGTACCTTTTACTACGATTTTAGCTCCCATATCAACTACTAAGTTAATATCAGCACCACCTTTTTTAGCGATTACTTCAGATCCTGCCTCAAAAGTTAAAGTTGCTCCATCCTGTACGTGAATTGTTTTACCTAAATAAACAACACCATCAACAGTTTTGTCAGTAGTTACATCGTCTAATTCTTCTGTAGTACCAGCAGTATAAGTACTAGTCAAAGTAGCATCTTTCCATGCCCACCCAGAAACATCTAATTTAGTCCCAGGAGTGTAGTCTAATTTTCCAATAGTTTTTACTACTGGATCTACAGTGTTTGATGAATCATCGTCTGAACAGCTTACGAACAATGCAGCAACAGCTAACATTGATAAAATTGATTTTTTCATTTTGATAAAATTTTGTTTTCGTTTCAAATTTTGTTTACACAAAGAAACGGTAGAATGTAAAACATGCAGTTAAGCAGGTATTAAGTTGCTGTTAATAATCAATTATTATATGTAAAAAAAATGTAAACAAAAAAAAGCAATAGAACATGTATTCTATTGCTTTTTGACAACTATTCTAAAAAAACTTATCTTTTTTTTGTTTTAGAAAGTATAACTTAAACTAACACCTATATTCACACCTCTTTTATAAGATGAAACAGTTCTTGTAGAAGTACCGCTTCTTCCTGTTACGTCTTGAGTCTGTTCGATATTTGGATTCAATAAGTTTTTAAATGATCCTTTTAATTTTAACTTTTCAGACAATTGTTTTGATACTACTAAATCTAAAGTGACAAAACCTTTTTCAATGATTTCATCATTAAAAATAATATCCTTACTAGCATCACTTTCTGGAGCTCCTAAAGAAAATATTTTATCCGATGAGTAATTTGCGGACAAAGCTGCATTGAATTCATTTTCTTTTTCATCAGAATAATTCAATCCTGCATTGATAATGTAATCTGAAGCACCTGTTAAACCAGACTCTGTAACATCTTTAAATTGGTATACTTCAAATAAGTCTTGCTTATGGTACATATATGTAACATTGGCCTTTCC
>NZ_AFPK01000070.1 GCF_000220525.1 Ochrovirga pacifica
AATCCAGATGGCTTTTTTTTAGTATATCTTTTCCTAGAAGAATTACTTGCTAGTAACAATTTTTTCTTGTTTGTTAATTGACTCTTGGTGAATAGCTTTATAAACTGTTTTAATAAACTCTTCGCTCAATCCAGCTTCTGCACCAATCTTAGCCATGTTTTCTAAAATCTCTCCCCAACGAGCATCTTGCAATACTGATACATTTTGAGATTTTTTTACAGCTCCAATTTGCTCAGCAACATTCATACGTTCTGCTAAGGTCTGAATTAAGTGATTGTCAATAACATCGATTTCTGCACGCAATCCTTTTAATTGATCTAATGCCTCTCCTTCTGCTTTAGGTTTGCGAACTCTTAAATCTCTCATAATCTCTACCAAACGAGCTGGAGTAATTTGTTGTTTCGCATCAGACCAAGCATTGTCAGGATCAATATGAGTTTCAATCATCAATCCTTCAAAGTTTAAATCTAAAGCAATTTGAGAAATATCTTGAATTCCTTCTCTATTTCCACAAATATGAGATGGGTCGTTAATAATTGGTAAATCTGGGTAACGACGTTTCAACTCGATAGGTAACTGCCATTGTGGTACGTTTCTAAACTTTGTTTTTTTGTAAGAAGAGAAACCTCTGTGAATTACTCCTAGATTTTTAATGTTAGATTTATACAAACGTTCTACACCTCCTAACCACAAAGCTAAGTCTGGGTTAATTGGGTTTTTAATCAATACTATTTTATCTGTTCCTGCCAATGCATCAGCAACTTCTTGCACTGCAAATGGGTTTACTGCAGTTCTTGCTCCTAACCATAACACGTCTACATCTGCTTCTAAAGCTAGTTTTACGTGTGCTACATTAGCAACCTCTACTGCAATTTTTAATCCTGTTTCTTTTCTTACTTTTTGCAACCAAGGCAAAGCCAAAGCACCTACACCTTCAAAACCACCTGGTCTTGTTCTTGGCTTCCAAACTCCTGCTCTAAAAACAGTAACGTCTGTATCTTTTAATTCGTGAGCAATTTTTAATACTTGCTCTTCAGTCTCGGCACTACAAGGTCCTGCAATTACCAATGGATGATCTAATTTCATGTCATCCAACCACGTTCTAAATTCTTTTGTATTTTCCATCTTAGTAATTATATTCTATTTTTTAATTCCGTTTAATACTTCTTTTATATGGTTTGTCGCTTTCATTGTTTGCTTCAAACCTGTGCTATTCTCTTGCTCTATTAATGCTCTAAACTCAATTAAATTGTCTATATATTCATTTAACGAACTTAGAATATTCTCTTTATTTTCTATAAAAATAGGCGACCACATATGGGGTGAACTCTTTGCCAAACGAACAGTAGATTCAAAACCGGAACCTGCCATATCAAAGATATTCTTTTCGTCCTTTTCTATTTCCAATACCGTTTTCCCTAGCATAAATGAACTGATATGAGATAGGTGCGATACATAGGCAATGTGCTTGTCATGTTCTTTGCTATTCATAAAAATGGTTCTCATCTTTAAGGTATTAAATATTTCTACTACTGTTGCTACAGCATACGGACTGCTTCGTTCCTTGTCACAAATGATGTTTACCTTGTCATCAAATAGATGATAGATAGCAGCCTCTGGTCCAGAATATTCAGTACCGGCTATGGGATGAACGGCGACAAAATTAGTCCTTTTTTCGTGATATTCAACAGTTTTACACAGTTTCTCTTTGGTTGAACCCATATCAAACACAATGGCTTCTTCTTTTACCAAATCTAACACTTGTACAGCTAGTTGCGGTAGGTAATTTACGGGTACCGCGAGTACTACCACATCACTTGTAGTAATTTTATCTAGTGTTATTACCGTATCTACAATGCCTAGCTCTAGTGCTTTTTGGGCATGTTGTGGGTTGTTGTCTATACCTTGCACAGTATAATTTAACCTTTTCTTAAGCTCTAGGGCAAAAGACCCCCCTATCAATCCTAATCCTATGACGGTTACTACCATGTTTTTTTACTCCTTATTTCTTCCTGTTTTGATACACTATCCATACTTTATCCATACACTATCTATGCTTTATCTGTATGTGGGTATCGGGATGATTTTATTGTACTCTTGCCAATACTTTTTTTAATTCGGTTTGCGAAACACACAACGATAGTCTGATGTATCCTTCTCCATTGCTTCCAAAAACGGTTCCTGGAGTTACAAATACATTTTTGTTGTACAGCAAATTATCTGTCATTTGTTCCGAGGTTGTGTTTTCTGGAATTTTAGCCCATACAAACATTCCCACGTGTGTTGGATTGTAGCTGCAATTTAAGGCTTCTACAATTTGATAGACCAATGCTCTTCGTTCTTGGTACTCTTTGTTAATGCTATCAAACCAATTGCTAGTAGCTTGTAAGGCTTCTACCGCTCCTTTTTGAATGCCGTAAAACATTCCTGAATCCATATTGCTTTTTACTTTTAAAATTTCTTTTAAATAGGCTTGTCCTCCTACAAACATTCCCACTCTCCATCCTGCCATGTTAAAACTTTTGCTCAACGAATTCAATTCTAAGGCTACTTCTTTTGCCCCCTTGTAATTTAAAATACTTGCTGGCTGATTGTTGAGAATAAAACTGTAAGGATTGTCGTTTACCAACAATATCTGGTGCTTTTTTGCAAATGCAATCAACGCAGGGTATAATGTCTCTGATGCCAAAGCTCCTGTGGGCATGTGCGGGTAATTGATCCACATGATTTTTACTTTGGACATTTCTTGTTTTTCTAACGCTTGTAAATTGGGTAACCAATCGTTGTCTGCAACTAAATCATAGTATTTTGGAACAGCTCCTACCAACTTGGTTACCGATGCATACGTAGGATATCCTGGATTAGGAATCAATACCTCATCACCCGGATTTAAAAAGGCCATGGATACGTGCATGATCCCCTCTTTAGATCCCATTAAAGGCAGAATTTCGGTATGAGGATCTAGGTTTACCTGAAAGTGATTTTGATAAAACTCTCCCATGGCTTTTCTCAGTTCGGGAATTCCCTGATAACCTTTGTAAGCATGAGCCATCGGTTCTTCCATGGCTTGTGTTAGCGTTTGTTTTACCTTTGCCGGAGGGACCAAATCTGGGCTTCCAATTCCCAAACTGATGATTGGTTTTCCTTGTGCTTTTAGGCTGGCTACTTCTCTTAATTTTTTTGAAAAGTAGTATTCTTTTACTTCTGATAACCTATTGGCTGTTGCAACAATCATTACTTTTTATCTTTATATTCTCCTAATATTTTTAAACTCGACACTTTGCTATTTATGTCTTGCAAAGCGTTTTTGTATTCTTGATAATCGTCAAAGACTAAGTCGGCAAAAAATGCATATTCCCAAGGCCTGTCTATAATAGGTAAAGATTGAATTTTGGACAGGTTTACTTGGTGTTTTGCCAATAAGACCAATACTTCACCTAAGGATCCGCTTTGGTGTTTTAACACAAACTTTAACGATGCTTTGGTGGCCGTAAGATTGCTATGACCTTCTTTTTTTTGTACAATTACAAAACGGGTGAAATTCTTCTTAATGGTCTGTATTTCGGTAGCCAATACTTCTAGTTCATAAATTTCTGCTGCCTTTGCACTGGCAATAGCTCCTGTCTTTTTTAGTCCTTGTTCATGTATTCTTTTGGCAACCTCGGCAGTATCTGCATCCTCTATCAGTTTGATGTGTGGGTAATCTTTAAAAAAACTACGACACTGCAATAAGGCCATTGGGTGCGAGTATACTTTTTTAATTTGACTAATGTCTTGCCCTGGCCATGCCATCAAGTTGTGATTGATCCCCAAATAATATTCTCCTACAATTTTTAACTCCGATTCGTCTATCAATGCATAGTTGGGCAATATGGCTCCTGCAATAGAGTTTTCTATGGCCATTACCGCATAGTCTGCCTTGTTTTGCACCACCAACTCTGGCATTTCTGTAAACGTCATGCACTCTATAAGGTCAATTTCTGAGTGGAAATAACTTTCTGCTACTTGATGGTGATAGGATCCTTTGATTCCTTGAATTGCTATCTTCATTTGATTCTGATGCAAAAAAAAAGTCTCGATACAATCGAGACTTTTTTATGCTTTTTTTATTTGGTATTAACACATTAAAAGTCCCTCCTTCTTGCTAAAGAAGAAAAAGAAGAAATAAAATCCAAATGCGTTAATTGTTTTCATATTCTGTGTTCTGGTGACAAATGTATGAAATCTATTTGTTTGTACAAATTTTTTTTTTAGATCGATGGTCGGTTTTCGATGTTCGATTGTCGATGATCGGTGATCGATTGTCGATGTTCGATGTTCGATTGTCGATGTTCGGGGGACGATGTTCGGTGATCGGTAATCGATGATCGGTGATCGATTGTCGATGTTCGATGTTCGATTGTCGATGTTCGGGGGACGATGTTCGGTGATCGGTAATCGATGATCGGTGGTCGATTTTCGGGGGACGATATTCGATGTTCGATTGTCGATGTTCGGGGGACGATATTCGATGTTCGAGATTCGATATTCGATGGTCGATGTTCGGTGATCGATGGTCGATGGGCGGTGATCGATGGTCGGTGATCGATGTTCGATGGTCGATGGTCGGTTTTTGAAGTTTAAGAATATTGAAAATTAAATCTCCTCCATTAACTATCTATACACAGGATACATGTAGGCTTGATCAACGTTATGTGTCTGATACTTTTTTATTGAATCTATAACATAAAAAAACTCCTTGATTTCTCAAGGAGTTTTGAGCCGATAATAGGACTCGAACCTACGACCTGCTGATTACAAATCAGCTGCTCTAGCCAGCTGAGCTATATCGGCATAGCGGGTGCAAATATAGTTTCTTTTTGTAATCTGACAATGTTTTTTTTATTTTTTTATTCGATGTTCGATGTTCGATGTTCGATGGTCGATGGTCGATGGTCGAGGGTCGGTTTTCGGTTTTCGATTTTCGATTTTCAATGTTCGATGTTCGATGGTCGGATGGTCGATGGTCGAGGGTCGGTTTTCGGTTTTCGATGTTCGATTTTCAATGTTCGAGGGTCGATGTTCGGGGGTCGATGGTCGATGGTCGATGGTCGAGGGTCGGTTTTCGGTTTTCGATGTTCGATTTTCAATGTTCGAGGGTCGATGTTCGGGGGTCGATGTTCGGGGGACGGTGATTGTTAAATGTTTTTAAAGGTATACATGGCAAATAAAAAAAGACTGCTTGAAGGCAGTCTTTTTTTATTTAACGCTTTAGGAAGTGATACCACTTTTTCTTCTTCTTTTCGTCGTCAAAGGTGTATCCGTAAGTATATCCGTATTCGTATTTATAACCGTAGCCATATCCATAGCCTTTTCTGGCTTCTACTCCATTTACCACATATCCTACATTGTTTAGTTTTTTCTCATCGATTAGCCTTTTAGAATACTCTACAATATTCTTTTCTGTATGATTAGCTCTCGTTACATAAATCGTAGTATCAGCTAATCTACCAAATATCAAGGTATCACTTACCAACAGCGTTGGTGCTGTGTCGATTACAATATAGTCATAGTGCTTTTTTAAGTAGCTTAGCAACTCTTCAAAGCGCTGATTTGACAACAAACTTGTAGGATTTGGAGGTATAGCCCCCGCGAACAAAATATCTAAATTCGTCCTCTCCTCATCTTGATATATATCTAAATCCGTAAATTCTAATTGAGGCCTGTGCAAATAACTAGACAATCCTGTTTTTACATTTTCAACTCCTTGATTTTTGTGTAGTTGAGGGTTTCTTAAATCAGCTCCAACCAAAATCACTTTGTTGTTATAGTTTGCCAATTCTAATGCTAAATTATAGGACACTAAGGTTTTTCCCTCCCCTTTTATAGAAGAAGTTACCAGTAAGGTTTTGGCTTTTCCTTCTTGTTTGTTAGGCGTGATAAAGTTTAAATTGGTTAATAAGGTTCTAAACGCCTCTCTTAGCATACTTCTATCATCCGTACTTTTCGATTGGTTTTTTTGCAAATCTCGTACATAAGGAATGCTACTTAGAATAGGTACTCCTTTTGAGATTCGTTCTATATCTGACGAACTACTGATTTTAGTATCTAATAAAAATTTAACATATAAAGCTATTATCGGAATTATGATCCCAGCAAAGAAAGCCATCAAATATGTTTTCATTTTATTTGGAGCAATAGGTCCGCTTATGATCGCATAATCAATTACTTTTACTTTTGATACTGTCACCGCAAAATTAATAGCAGATTCTTCACGCTTTTGTAATAATAGCAGATACAAACTTTCTTTTAAATTTTGTTGTCTTTCTATGTTTCTTAATACTTTCTCTTTTTCAGGTATGTTCTGAAAATAATTATTTGCTAACCCTTGAGAATTTTTAGCTCTTACTAAGCGTAATTCTAGCTGCTCTACATAGGCATTAATCGACAGCGTAATATTGTTTCTAATATCCTCTAGGTTTTTTGCCAGTACGTTTAAG
This sequence comes from Ochrovirga pacifica, assembly GCF_000220525.1. Lineage (GTDB taxonomy): Bacteria > Bacteroidota > Bacteroidia > Flavobacteriales > Flavobacteriaceae > Ochrovirga > Ochrovirga pacifica. The sequence continues at coordinate 6,480 of NZ_AFPK01000070.1, forward strand.
TATGGGTTGTTTTCTCCTGCACTTAACTTTAATTTATCGTATTCTAACAAACTTGTGTTGTATTCGTTTATTAGTTGATTTACAGTCTCACTATCTAAGCCTATATTGGAAGGGAGTAGTTGAAACGTTTTTTGGTTTTGTAAAGATTCTTTTAACATCCTTCCCAATTCTAGCTGTGTTTCCAACTGAAATAACTCTTCCTGTTTTACGGCATTTTTTTGCACTGCCAAACCTGCATCCGCCTCAAACATACTTAAACTATTCTCTTGCTTGTAGTCTTTCTTCTCTTTTTCAATCTCTTCCAATTCAGATACCAAATACTTAAAGCGGTCGTCTACAAATTCTATTGTACGTTTGAATACTTTTTGTCTGTCTATGATTCCATCTTTTTCATAAACATCTACTAGGGTATTGATAATTCTTTTTGATTGCTCTCCATTTTGAGTTTGAACACTCAAATTTAACAAGTCACTGTCTTTACCCGCAGGAGCTATGTTTAGTTTGTTGATATAGTTTTTTGTTGCAGCACTTAAGGACTGAACAGATACTGTATAGGTTACATTAGAAAAATCCTTATCCTCTAGAATCTCTTGATTTTTTATAATTATAGGAAAATCAGGATGACTTGCATGGTAATTGTATCCATGAGTTTGATATGTTTTCTCTGAATTCAGCTCTGTTAACAAATATCCTTTGCTATTTATTTCTAAACTGAAACGAATTCCTTTTGTAATACTATCTAGAGGTAAGCTGTGTTTTACATGAAAAGGTGGCTTAAATACTTGACGCGTCACTAAATTCCCCTTTGCATAATAAGATACGTTTAAACTAAGTTTTCTTACCACCTGTTCCACAACACGGTACGACTTGATTACAGCAATTTCATTGTCTAAGTTTACCTTTGACTTTCCTAGCAATCCTTTTAAATCTAGACTAAAACTAGGCGTTTCTTTATTATCCAGTATTTGAATCTTGGATGTTGCTTGGTATAAATTATTTTTTGATTTTAAATATGCAAAAGCCAAAGCCAACGTACATATTACCATTAAAATAAATAATGGCCAATATCTTAGGTACCTATAGACAAGCCCTTTGATGTCTACTTTTTCCTCTTGGAAGTCCATTTCAAAAAAATCCTTTTCTGTCATCTCAATTTTCTTAACGTGTTAACAATACGGCTGTACTAATCAATAAAGAGATCACTCCTACCAAACTCGACACATTTCCTAAATAACCTGCAGATTTCACTTTGGCACTGTTAGGATTTACGACCAACACATCGTTGGGTTGTATGTAATAAGTCTCTTTGTTGATCCAATTGGTTTTTGTTAAATCTATAGCATATACTTTGCGTTCTCCTTGTACTTCACGTATTAGCACTATGTCTTTACGTTTCCCATTAATGGTTAAATCCCCTGCATAACCTAGGGCTTGAGGAATTGATAACGTTTGTTCTGTAAAGGTATAAGTACCTGGTTGACTTACCTCTCCTAATACTGTAAACTTTGCATTTAGTAAACGAATGTCTACCGAGGGCTCTACCAAATGTTTTTCCTCTTCCAAAAGATTGATTAGGTACTTTTCAAGTTCATGTATTGATTTATCTTTTGTTGCTACTTTACCTAAAACAGGCAAACGTATCTCTCCATTATTATCAACTAAATATCCTTGTATTTTTAGTAGCTCTATACTTCCTTGTTGCCCTGTTCCGTTTTGCCCTGGTTTTTGTTTATTGTATGCTATAGCTGACTCTGGCACTAAAGCAGAGATTGTTATTGACAAAATATCATTGGGTTGGATTAGTATCGTTGGGCGTTCAACCTCTTCTTGCTTTAATTTATCTATCTTTTGGAAATATAATATATCTTTTTTATATGTACAGCTTTGTAATAATCCTAAAAAAATCACTATACACACAGATATTTTTTTACCTAACTTTATTAATTTCATATTCTATTTTATTATTCAATGCCTTTTCTTTAATTCAAACCAAATGCCCTTGTACTTAAAACACCTTTTATTTAATCCTTTGTTTTCTTAGATTTTTCTTTCGCTTTCGAATACGCAAGCCCATTTTTAAAAGAACAAATCCAAAAAAGGGTCCATAATAAACGTATCTCCTCCACATACGCTTAGGCTCTTTTACCAAACGAATGAACCACTCTAAACCTAATTTGATCCAAAACGGTGATGGTCTTTCAACAGTTCCCGCATAAAAATCAAACACAGCCCCAATAGCACACACCGTACCTACCTGTAATTCCTTAAAATGCTCTTTGGCCCATTTTTCTTGTTTGGGAGCTGTCATTCCTACAAATAGTACGTAAGGCTTGTGTGTATTTACTGCTGCAATCATTGCCTGATTGTCTTCTTTGCTAAATTCTGGTTTGTACGGAGGTGAATAGGTCGCTACTTTTATATTTGGATATTCTTTTGCTAATCGTTCCCTGATCTTCTTAAGGGTTATTTCGCTTGCCCCCATGTACATACACGTACCATGATCTTTGTTAAGCTGCTCTAACAAATACTGATGAATGTCCGCCCCTGCAATTTTTTGTATGGTTTGTTTTTTTAACAACTTGGCCGCAATCACAATACCTATTCCATCTGGTAACAAAATGTCCGACTTTTGTAACGCTTTTTTAAACTTGTAATCATTGTCTGCAATACAATATGAATATTGATTGATCGTGTTGATCAATTGTTTGTTTCTGTAGTCTATATCTGTTAAGTTACCAGTAAACACTTTATATTCTAACAAGGGAAGCGTTTTGTATTTCTTTTTCGTCATATCCTTAGCTTTAACAGAATTACAAATATCTGTATTAATAAGTTAATCAACACTTTTTTAACATTAACTTATTGTCATTATCTTTTTATATTCACTAACCACTTGGTTAACTTTACATTCCCAAGAAAGTTCTGACTGCCTTTTCTGACAGTTCATAGCCATTTTCTCTAATACACTTCTGTTTTGGTACAATTTTTTAATAATTTCTGAAAATTCAGAAACTGATTTTTCAGGATTAGTCAATGATATTTTTATTCCAACATTATTGTCTACAGAATCTCCATGTCCGCATGTATCAAAGCAAAGGATAGGCAAATTATTCCCAATAGCTTCCAATACAACATGAGGCGTTCCTTCAGCAACACTTGTAAAAAAGAACAAGTCCGAAATTTGCATCATTTTCTGTACCTCTTTGTGAGGTATTAAACCATAAAATTTACATTGTTTTTCGACACCTAATTCTTTAGCCAAACTTTTGTATAGTTGGTCATCTCCTCCTCCAACAATGTGCAATTGTACGTTTTTATTAGCAACCTTTGCAACTGATTGAATCGCCAAAGACAATTGTTTTCTAAAATCTAATTTCCCCACCCACAACAAATCCAGTGTATTTTTAGTTGATTTGTCTAGCAACTCATGCGTTTGTTCATAACAGCCAGTCTCATTTAATAGAGGCGTTTGGATACCAAAATATTTATAAAAGGTACGCTGTGAATTTGAAGAAGCAGCAAGTACTAAGGACGCTTTTTCTACAGCAGTATTCACACGTTTTGAATTTTTCAATTGCCAAACAGTAATCTTATTTTTCAGTTTGATGAAGATTTTGGTTTTTTGAGTAGCTCCATGTAAATAAGCTTCGGGAAAGCTTTCTTTGGCATCCACTGGTCCCCATACAAAGGAAGTATCCTTTAATTTCCATAAAAAACCTGGCTCTCTAAAACCAATCATATTCAACTGATGCACAATCTTAATACCTTCCTTTTTAACAATAGTTTCAGCTAATAGGTATGTTTTGTATTGCCATCTTTTGTAATGCTTGTAAAATCGCCAATCGCCTTGATTCCAGCACATTTTGCGAACTTCTTCAGATAAGGGATTGTAATAGAAGTGCATGTTTTTTCCCTCTGGTAAGGTAGATAAAACCTCCTCTATGTTATCTCTAAATTCTCCTTCTGTAATGATATGAAGCTCACAATGAGTGGCTAAGTTGACACACCAATTCCAAGCCATTCCTGGCTCACTTCCCATTCCAGGCGAACAGGCATAGGCATTGATTAAAACCTTTATCATCTAATTTATCTTTTAGTCTGAAATTAAAAACTATCTTCTTGCCTTTTTTAAAAACATAAGATGTTCATTTTTCATATCTTCATTAAAACGATCCCTAATTTTTTTTGCTGGAACCCCTCCCCATATTTCACATGGTGGTATGTCTTTATTTACTAGTGAACCAGCTGCTACAATAGCCCCTTTACCAATAGTAACTCCCGCTATAATATTACATCCATGACCTATCCAAACATCATCCTCCACAACTGTTATTCCATCTTCACCTCTTTCACCGTCCCAAATATATTTACCCGGAACATCAAACATGTGATCATTTTTACCAACAAAACAAACACGTCCTGCCATTAACACATGATTCCCAAAATGTACATCCGAGGCAATATTACAATACTGACCAAATTGAACTCTATGACCTATTTTTATATCTCTTTTGGCAAAACTTGTCTGCTTCATCACTCGTACAAAGCCACCGTAAGACACCCAGGGATACTTAATATTAAATGTGTACCATGACCTAGCTATATTTAAATAATAAGAAATAGTGAATTTTACTTTACTAGTTCCTTTTGGCATGTTACTATAACCTATCTTAACCATAATATCTAACTGTTATAAACTGAATAAAATACTTTAACATACTGTTCAAAAGAAACTGGCATTAAATTTTCTTTTTTATCCTCATTTTTATCGTGCGAATTGGAATACATGTAATTTAAGGACTCCACAAATTCTTCGCTTTCTAAAGGATCAAATATTTTCCCATTCTGATCTGTAATGAAATCTAGTGCTCCTATATATTTACTTCCTAAAACAGGACATCCAAAAACCAAAGCTTCATTCACAACTGCACCAAAAGGTTCGTATCGACTTGGTAAGACATAAAAGTCTGCTATGTGGTACCAAGCATACAAATCTTTCCCTGAATAAAACCCCGCAAATATTACTTTATCCTTAATATGTAAAGAAGCACATTGATTTTCTAAAGCATCTTTATCATGACCTGTACCGACCAATACTAACTTATAGTTTTCGTTTTCTGATTTGGCAAACGCTTCTAATAAGAGATCCAATCCCTTTATATGCTGTTTCAGTCGCCCCGTGTACAAGACAATTTTTTGATCTTTTAGGTTAAATCTTTCTTTATAACCTTCTACAGTTTCTTGGAATGACCTCTTATAATTTAAAAGACTTTGAGGGCTTTGGATATTAGGACAAATACCTACTTCTAGCTTAGGAAAAGTTTGTTCATAAAATTTTTTCACAGCTTCACTATACACGATGACAGACCCTGCTATACTTAAAACATATCTCCTAAATAGCCCCTTTACACCTTTTACACCTCTTGCTATCGCTAAATTATCAGAAGTTGTTATCACATATTGATAATTCAATAATTTTAATTTCTTAATCATTGCCACAGCAATACTCGTTGGAGAATATTCATGAGAAAACACGATATCGGGTTTTACAGAATTTATAATTTTGTAAAGTCCAAATCGTATTGGGCGCTTCCCAATTTTAAACCCGTTGTTTAGAAAGATATTGGTGATACTATTATCCAATCTTCCTAATAAATCTTCTCGATCGTATTGAAAACCCTCAACCTCAGCATTCGTATAAACAATAGTCAATTGGTAATACTTTGCCATTTCATTAAACACATCTATTCGCCAAGGCGGTAGGTATTGAAAGAAAACTAATGCTTTTGGTTTGTTAACACACATCATATCTATTCTATTGGTATAAAACTGTTTCTAATTAATAAATAGATTACTAATTTCTTTTTTTATATTTATATAATAACTGTTTTTTAGCACCTTGAAATGTTTTAATAATACCAATCATTTTAATTGAAAACAAAACAGGATTATTTTTACGTGTAGTATACTTTTTTAACTTCTTTACATCCATGTTTATGACTACATTTAAAGCAGACTTTAAAAAAGGAATTCCATGGTGTTTCGTATTAAATAATAGTGCATTTAATGTGTTTACCTCACGGACATGATTATACTGTTCTGAATCCCACGTTGATTTTGCAGAACCAAAATAATAAATATCCATTTCTTTATTTATAAATGGTTTTATATCATAATATCTCGATCTTGGTAGACTTCTATATCGAAATACGTAGGGATCTGTTTTACTGTCACTTGAATCTAATAAAGATACTAACTCAAATTGACCATTGAAACTAATTGCTTTTTTAGCACCAATTAAAGATCCATATAACACAGCTGCATATCCTCCAGCAGAACTTCCTAAAGTTATTACTGACAAACCTTGAGTTTGCTCCTTTAAAAAATCCTTTAATTTTTCTGGTGAATTAACCTCTTTGTTTATCCCTGAAAGATACCATTGCTTGTGAACATCTCTTAGTAAAATGTGTTTGTATACGTTTTCAATCCTAGTTCCGTACCACTCAAAAAAATTCTTCTCTACAATTCTTTCAGTAAATACTTCTTTACTATTGGGATAGTAAATATCATTGCTACTAAAATAAATAGCACAGGTAGAACGGTCAGTAGCTTTTTCATTGTATGAAACCAAGAAGTTATCTTTAGCATTGTAAATATTTTTTACTAGTTCAGAATCTACTTGAAATACATAAGGTTCATTGCTTTCTTTTATTTCCATAAATGAGGTATTAGTGCTCTTAGGTTAATTGTAATAAAATGTTTTATCGCCACTCCCAACCCAAAATGTCTTTTTTCGTAAACAAAAAATGGAACAGGCTCAGCATAGCCAAGAGGAGAATATAATAACTTAAATCGTTTTCTTATAGGTGTCTCCTTCAGACACCATTTAGGTAGTGTTGGATTCTTTTCGCAAGTACCTATATAATTTGCAGCCAAATAGTTTTTAAAACCTGCTTTTATCGCTCTCAAGCTGTAATCATGATCACCAATCGCATGAACAAAAGTCCAGTCTAAATTACCTAATTTATCATAAACTTGCTTAGGAACAAGAACACAGTTCCCATTCATAATAGCACACTCTTGTATACTACCATTGGGCTCAAGCAAACCATCATTACCTTTCGATGTAGCACCATAAGTTACTTTACCATCTTTCGAAGAGCAAGTTGGTCCGCAGACAATGGAATTAAAGCAACTTTCTTCAGCTCCACTTATCATGGTGATCAAAGCATTTTTATACAAATTTGTGTCATCATTCAGCCATAAATAAAAATCAAATTTTCGCTTACTAGTGGCTGCTTTCCAGGCCGTATGCATGCCTCTATTCCAAAATAAGGTTCCATCTCCTTTTATTATATTTACTTCAGAAAATTGTCTTTTTACTTCTTCTGAAGTCCCGTCTGTACAACCATCATCTACCAAAAAAACCTCTAAACTATAATCTACAGGGAAATCTGCTACAAATAAAGCTTTTAAACATGCTATTGTTTTTTCTTTTCTGTTAAAACAAGTTAAAAGTACAGCTATAGTTTTCATTATTTGTTTCTTTATATTTGAATTTTATTCGTTTTGGACTTTGATACTTTATATTTTGTAAATCCAGTTTTTGTAAACATTGCATTAATCCATAGTTCAATTTCATAATTATTCATACATCTGATTCTTTTTGACAAACAAATTCCTATTGTTAACCATAATGTATATGTAGTTAAAGTAAAATAATTAATATCTTCTACCCAAGCATAACACCAGCGAAACCCCAAGTATAAACCTAATATTTTACTATAAAAATTATTTGATTGATTAATTGCTATGTTACTAGCCGAATAAAATATCATAAAATAAAGAAAAACTCCTACAGCACCTGTCCACGTAAACACATTCAAGATAGCAACTTCATTTCCTATTCTTTCAGAGCGCCCTGTTATTTCTTCTAAGGAGGCAAAAAGTTCAGTTTCATTTCCTCTCGCAGGGCTTCTACCGAATAACCATGTATTATACTTTTTAGCAGTCATCAATACTTCTACATACAATGGGGATCTAGTATCTGCTGTTAAATCTTCTTCTTTTACCTCGCCTGTTTCTAAATTAACATTGTTTGTTGTAAAATCACCATCAACATATTCACTAATTTTAAAAATATTAAAAAAACCTGTTGTTGCTAAATAAAAAAACAAAAAGGGAATTATAAACAGTATTTTATTTAAAACATTCAACACAGTATTCGTAAAATATTTTCTAAAATAAAATAGCATTGAAAACAACAATGGAATAAAAAACTTAATCACATTACTCCTAGCTGCAAAATTGTAAAAAACAACAAATACACATAATGATAAAACTAAATAGCTATGTGGTTTTCTTATACGTGATAAAAATAAAGCTAATAAACTGATTGGTACTAAAAAAAAGCCTACTGCACCTATTGAAATAAAGGGAAATAAAATTAACAATAAAGGAAGCGTATATCTTAAATAAAATCTAAACAATAAAATCGTAAAATTGGGGTTATTACCAGAAAAAGCAACAATTGGCAAAAGTAATGCAAAACCATTTGATAGTGCAGCCTTATAATCCCAATAAACTTCTGCAACGATTATCCCTCTTACAACATTCATTAAGTTATATATTAAATACACACTTATCAAATAAAAACCTACACTATATTCTTTCCTTTTTATTAAATAAAAACTTATAAAGAAAAAAAACAATAACACCAATACTTCTGCAAGCCAAGTTGTAATTGTATTTCCTAAAGGAAGTGTTGTATAGGGTATTAATGTTATAATTGCTACCACTAAAATAGTGTACGGTGTGTATTTTTGTAATATATACCTATTCATATATCATAATTCTTTTATAAATTTTGCAGGATTCCCAGCCCATATTTGGTTTGCAGGTATACTTTTACTTACTAGTGAACACGCACCTACAACTGAATTCTCTCCTATAGTTACTCCTTTTAAAATTGTGGTATGAGCGCCTAGGAAGGCATTATCTCCTATATTTACTTCAGCTTTTCCAGATGTTTTCTTATCTAAAGTAGGATCTCTTCTAATTTCTGGATCTAAATTGTGAAAATCAGTATCATAAACACAAACTCCACCACCTAGTTTTACATCGTTTCCAATAGTTATTTTATGGTTGCAAATTAGCGCTGTGGAACTCATACCTACATTATCCCCTATTGACAACTCTCCTTCTACCCAAAATATCGTTTTTTGTTGACGTCCTATAACATTAAAATTTTCTCCACTGTTTGCACAAAAATTATCTCCTATAGTAACCTTCCCTCTTCTTGTTACCCTAACTTTCATTACTCCCAAAACTTTTAAGTCTTTACCATAGTTAACATCATTAAGAAAAAAAATCACTTTCGCATATATGTTATAGAAAGGCATGAATAACATTCCCTTAACTTTTCTAAAGGCTTTATAAAGTGTACTTATCATAGTTTCGCTTTTAATACTTCTTCATAAGAATCTAAATACTGTTTCGACACAGACTCTGATGAAAACCGATTGACCACATTTTCGTAACAGCTCAAGGCTAGTTTTTTATATTTAGTTTCGTCTTTAATTAATTCTGTCAACTTGTTTAAAATATCGCTATAGTCCCTAACATTAACTAGTAACTCTTTTTGATTGATTACCCATGGAACTGCTCCAGATTTATCACCTCCAATTGCTGGAATCCCCATAGACATAGATTCAATAAGAACTACTCCAAAGGATTCTTCTAATGCTGGATGTAGAAAGAGATGTGCCATTTTAAGTTGCTCTAAAAGATAGTCTCTCGTTACGGCACCATTAAAGAAAATATTCTCTTCAAGACCTATCTCTTGTGCTTCTTTGAAAGCAACGCCTTCTTTTTCAGAGCCTGAACCAAATAAATGTAAACTAGCATTTGGAAATTGATCCAATAAATTTTTAAATGCTAACAAAGCGCTTTTACCATTTTTTCTCTCATCCCACCCATTATTTATCATAAAAATTCTAGGACTACCAATGGTTGAAATTCTATCATCAATCATTTTTTTTACTTCATCAATGTAATATTCAATCTGGATAGGATTTGGCACAACTTTAACTTGTTTGCACCTTTTATTAGCATAACCTAACATATAGGGAGAAACAGTAGTAGCTTTATCAACCTTTTTTAAGTTCATTTCAGCCATTAACAATCTACCAAACCTGTATAAATTTTTAAAATACTTAAGTATTACAAATGGATTATCGTGTATTGTAACAAGGTAAGGATAACCTGACTTTATTGCTGCTCCTGCAAATTCATAAGACCAATGTGCATGAACTATATCTGGTTTTACATCTTGAATAATAGATTTCATTTTTTCTTTCTCAAAAGCAAAAAGATCAACTATTCGTCCTAACTTATTTCCATTTTTCTTCAGTGAATTTGGCCTGTAAGGAACAACATGCCAAGAGAACTTATCGTTTATAAAACTTTTAACCTCATAATCTCCATCAATAGCCTTCGTAGTTGTTATCGCAACTACCTCATGCCCCATATCTAGAAACTCTTTTAATAAGGTACCTATAAAAGGAGCTCCTGAATATCCGTCTGGTAGAAAATTTAAGTCATCTTTCGGTAAAAAATCTTTAATAAAACTTTTATCAGATGGTGCTAAAAGGGCAATTTTCATATTCTTTATTTTAAAAATTCTTCCTTTACCTTAAACGGCGCTACTTTTAATAGCCCTTGCTGAATCTGGTTTAAATCATGTTGAATGGATGCATATTTTTTATTGTCATCCACTAATTTTATGTGAGCATCAATATTAAAATTATCAACATCTAAAATAAACGGTACATATTCTGGAATTCCCACTGAAGAGAAATAATCTAAAAACTTAACATTATCTTTTTCCAAAGGCTTGTTCTTATACTCAAACCAAAGTGCATCAATCCCATAACTATTGGCTATAATTAACCCATGTAATGAAGTGGAAACAAATCTTTTACAGCTTAAAAACTGCCTAACTACCTCTTCAACATTATGATTGTTTAAATTTATAATCAAAATTCTATCATCTTCAGGAAATGCTGCTTTTACTTTTTCATAATGTGTAAAATGAGGAATAACTCCTATTTCGTGTTTTTTTTCTACTTCAGGGTGATATACCAAAGGAAGTAATAAACCTGGGTCACCTAAAGCAACATTTGTATTATACCCTAATTCACCTAGTCTCTTTTTAGTATATTCTCCTCTTACAGCTAGGAAATTCGAGTTTCTTATACCGTACTTCCTATTAATAATACCAGCACCCCAAACAGTGCATCTTTTAGAGCTATACCAGTTTAAAATACTACCAATAGCAATCATGTACTCTTTTGCAAAGAGGGATTTTATAAAGTAGCTATGAAACTTTAAACTTGTAAAGTTCTTCTTTAGCAATAAAAGATATTGTTTAATTACATCTACCTTAGAGCTTGCAAAATGAATATATGACGTCTTTATTCCTGATAATTTTTCAATTAGATAAGGATTTAAATCATCACCAAAATTGTAATATTCATCATTTAAGGGTCTTGCCCATTTTAAATTAATTCTTTTCTGCATTTTTATATATTTTACCAATAACAGTTATCCTCTACTTGTTTACTTGTTTTCGGTTTTTCACCAGAATTAGGTTTTACCCAATGTTCATTAAACATCGCTGGATAATTTAGATTTAATGCTTTGCCATATTCCTTCGTCTCCCACCTTTTTCCTTTGATACCAAAAAGCAACTGAGTGCTTCCCCCTAAATGAAGAGCTTTTTTACCAATTCTTTTTACGTGTGCTGCCAATGGAAACCCATAAGCACCTGCCCCTATAATACAAATATCAAAATCTGTTTGATCTATTTGATTCTTCATAAAATCTAGAGCTTCAAACCAATCTTCAAAATCCTCATTTACTCCTCCTAAAGACTGCACTGCTTTAATCGTTTTTAACTCAAACTCTGGAAGCAAATTATTATCAAAAAGTAAGTCTCTTTTTTTATATTGTTCCTGTATAGTTTCAGAAAAAGGATGAATCACTAGAACCTTTTTCCCTTCCAAAGCTTTTGTCCATGGTGTTTTGGTCCAAAAAGGTTCTAAATAAACCAAACGAACTTTTTTTGCCTTATGAATCTCGTTTTCAAAATCACTTTCTTGAGGAAGCCATGAACCAAGAATATCCACTGTTTTCATATCCTCAATCATTAACTCACAAAACTTTTCTATTCTATCTTGGGTTGGGGGAAAGAAACCAGACCATTTTTGCATCTGCTCCATGCTTTTTTCTTCCCACCACCAAGGGTATGTTTCTCCTTTAATAAATTTAAATGGCTGCTTCTTTTGTCTGTGAACACCTAAGTAATTTGTTAAACAAAGTAACTCTGTAGAACCAAAACGCGCAACCATACAAGGTTCATCAGCCATCAGTTTTTTGTAAATTAGCTCTGATGCTTTATCTGGGTCTTGCTCACTAACAGGTTTTTCCCTTTTTATTCTACCAAATGTCTTGATATAAATTTTTCGTAAAACTTTATAAACAATCATAATTCTATCAATTTTTAATGATATTCCCGTCATCCCCGACTAAAACCCAACTACTATCTTTAGGATACCCATGCCAAAAGTCTTTAGGTACTACTTTTATCCCTTTATTTAATAATGCAGGTTTGTAAGAAAATGAACTTTTACTAGTAATTAATACATCAGCTTTCGTCATATGTAAAAAAGAATCCATTGCACCCATATCCAAACAAAAAATCAGGTTTGGAAATTTTTTGAATTCTTTAAATTCTTCTTCATCTCCCTGAGAAAACAAATATATGTTTACCTTTTTTGTTGTATTAATAAAATCTAAAGTATTCTTAAGAACCGTCTCAAAATATTCATTTGTCAACCAACGCATGGTGTGATTGTCTATTTTATTTTGACCTGCCACAATATCACCTCTTCTTACATGAATAGCAACATTATATGCATTCTCTTCAAATATTAAACAATCATCTTTTCTCGATGGAGCTTGATAAAATTTTTGTTGAATATCATTTATTACTCCATACTGATCTTTATAAAATTGATCTTGCCCGCAGACAAAAACTACTTTTTTATTTGTATATGCTTTAATAATACTTCTAATGATTTGTAAATCTTCCTTGCTTTTTTCTTTAAAAAGCGGAATTTTAACTTTTCTGTAGCCTTGTTGTATTAATTCTTCAACAGAAGGTTCACCTAATCCAAAACCTAAAAAAGTTTCCCATTTAGAAGAAGAAAAAGGGATGTGAGCAAAACTTAACCCGAACTGTTTGGCCCACCAGTAACCTGCAATCCAGTTTGCCATTTGATGACCTATACCAGCACCAACATTAGGAATAGCCGTAAAATACTGTTTTATTCCTTCATCTTTGACTATAGCATTTTCCCTAAATTTACTCATCCAATAGGATCTGTAAATCTTGGGATACCAGTCATAATTTCTTGAAAAAACTACTATTTTAGACCAAAGTCTCTTTTTTATTTTATAAATAATCACCATCTATTTCAAACTATTGTCGTACTCTTTGGTAACCTTTAAACCTCCATAAAACTTTTGATGCCTTTACTAACATAACAATAGAAAATTTGAATTCTTTACTCCTCTTCAATAAAAATATTTCTATTGGATTGAATTGTTTTATAATTTTGTTGTCTAGAGTTTTCAAAAAATACGTATTGGTTTTAAATTCTTGTTTCAGTGTATTAATCATAAAAACATGTCTTAACTCGTACTTCATAAATACAAGAAATGACTTGTTTTTCTTTTCTAAACTATCGTATAATTTATATACCATATTATATCTTTCAATCGTATCGTCTAACAGCTTTTTACTCTCATAAATACTGGTTGCTGTTGCTTGCCCTTCTACATTACTGACATAAACACTTAAAGGAAAACCAGAGTAAATTGGTTGTGTGATTAGAGCAGCTTTGTATAAAAAAGCAAAATCTTCATTCCTTTTCATTCCTAAAGGAAAGCCCCCAGCCTTTTTAAAAAGCTTTTTTGTTACAACAACAGCTCCTACATGGAGAAATACATGAGGATTTTCAAAAAAATCAAACTCTACAATCTGCTTCTTATACTTATTTATTTGTCTTGGTCTGTATTCTCCTTTTGCATTTTTCCCCATACCTGCACTACAATACATTTCTTTATTAGGAAACGTATCAATAGCTTCTTTCATTTTTTCTAAATAGGTAGGAAACCACTCATCATCACCATCCAAAAAAGCTATATAATTAAACTGTGCATTTTCAACCCCAGTATTTCTAGCTCCACTAACCCCTTGGTTTTCTTGATTTATAATTTTAATACGACTATCAGATGTATAATTTTGTACAGCCTGTACACTATTGTCTGTTGAGCCATCATTAACAACAACAACCTCATATCCTTTAAAAGTTTGATTTAAAACCGTTTGAAGGGTTTTTACAATTGTGTGTTCTTTATTATATAGTGGAATAACTACTGAAATCATGCATGATGTTTTTTAAAGCATATTTAAATATTCTTCAGAAACTGTTTTATTTTCTTTAAGAATCCTATTAACAATTTTCCAGTCTATTGTTGCATTCATAACTTCAACTGTTAAATCATCACTATTTAGAATTAGCCTATCTTCGAGTTTAAATAGTTTAAGCAAAGAAGTAAATCTTGTCAATCCTCTTTCTTTATTACCAAAAGCTATAAAAGGTTTGTTAAAAATAATCGCAAAAACACAACCATGGAAAGAATCCACAATTGCAAATTTTGCATCTACAAAACCACGAATCCAACTTGTAACAGTAGGAAATATTCTATCTTCTATTGAATCGCTACTTTTTTTACTTTTTACATTTACGCTAAACACATCTCCTCCTATTTCTCCTTCATCAAAACCTAAAAAAACATTCCAATTACTATTTGTAAAAGGTGAATAGGCATATTTTAATTTGAATTGTTGTGAGAACCAAACTCCTGCAATCCAATTTGCCATTTGATGACCAAAACCTGCATCAGGGTTGGGAATTGCTGTATAATAAGCCTGCCCCTCATTCTTACTATTCTTGACACTGAACTTATAGTGCCAATAAGATTTGTACAACCAGTGATCTAATTGTGTATTTCGTAACCTGCCAACACATGCAATCCATAATTTCCTTTTTATCGTATCTAACAACGGACTCATTCTATTTTATAAATTTTAGTTTTATCTTTAGTTTAGATATTATTTTTAAAATCATATCCTTTTCATTTCTTTGCAATCCTATTGTCCAAACCAATAATGCAAACAAAATCAAACTCAACAATCCAGTAATCATTATTCTTAACACTCCCGATTTTAAAAAAAATGAAGGAATGGAAGCTAATAAATAATTAAAAACAAAAACTAATACACATGGTAGAAGTACATTATTAAAAAACGTAAGTATCTTTAGTTTACATTTTATATTAGCAAAATATAAGACTATGCAACCGTTTATAAATGCATGAGCGATAAATACCCAATACATCATTTGAGGAGGATAACTTAATTTAAATAAAATATAAGATATAATCAGTGGTAAAAAATTAATCACAGATGAAATTATCTGGAAGCTTTTGATATCTCCAACGGCAGCTATGCTTGAATTAATCGTCACAAACAACTGATTAACTAAATTCCTAACTAACAGTAGCTTACAGAAGACTATTGCATATTCCGGCACTTCTTCTAACCATAGTTCAAAAACATAAGGCATTTCAATTAACATTGGCACAAAGAAAACAACAAGTAAATAAAATGAAAACTTGCTACCTATCATAGAAGCCTTCAATAATAATTCTCTATTACCAGCTCCCTCACTCTTTGCCAATACTGGATTTAGAGCTCGTAGCATAATATTTGCAAAAGATCCCAATTGCCCACTAACTTGATTAGACACACCTTGAGCTGCGTTCACCCGTGTACCGAAAAACATATTTACTACAATATTTTGTCCATAATTCGTAATCATTCCTGTAGTAGATCCTAAAAATGACCAACCTGCAAAACTGAACATTTCTTTAAAAAGTGCTTTTTCTTTGTACTTTTTAAAATCTACACAGACTTCTTCATAAAACTTCGTCGTGTATATAAATTTGATTGCCAATAATACAATTGGAACTATAGCCATTAATATTCCATAGAGAATTAATTTATCTAATGCTGAGTAAGTGATGAAAAGAGCTATACTAAACTTCAATAAAATTTCTACAATTCTTACAATAGCAAAAAAAAGCATATTTTCACGAGCATTGATCACGGCATCATAAGGCACCATTATAATTGTAAAAAAAGTACTTAGTACTAGACATTGATATACAACTTTAGCTGCCTCCAATCTTTCTACATCAATATTCAGCACATAATCAAATAAAAACAACCCCAATATTTCAAATAAGAAAACCATTATAGCAGCTATCGTTAAATGCATTTTTAAACTAGTATTAAAAATTTGTTTTTGCTTAACCATGTCCCCTTGGCCTGATGAAAAAGACATAAAACGTTGTGATGCCGCTGTCATGGCAGCACTTAAAAACATTAGCATTGCAATAGCTCCTCCTACTACATTAAAAACACCAAAGTCCTTTGTTCCTAAAGCAGCCAATACGAGACGTGTGGTATACAATGAAAGCACCATTGTCAAAATCATCTGACCGTACAGAATCATCGAATTTTTTGCTACCCTATTTGCTTGATTCATTTTTTAAAATAAGCTTTATTTATGACTTTTTATAGTTTTTCTCATTGCTCTTAGTTTTTTTTGCAAACCGTTCTTATAAGCATAACGAGATAACTTATTTACAATACTACCAATTATGTATGCTTTTTTCTTTTCATATCCATTTTGCAAATCAAATGTGTTTGGCAAGACTCTCAGAACCAGTTGTTTTGTACTTTCTTTTTGTTGTGTCCAATAAAGAATCGCTTCTTCCTGAACTTTTTCTCTGTCATACTGCTTCGTCATTATCTCAAGTAGACTACCCTCTGTATAATCTGTTTCAATTACACCAGGTATATCTGTATATATCCCTGGTTCTGAAAGCAATAAACAACCGTTTAGTGGCGCATGCCAAAATCTCCCTGAAAAAGTAGTATCTCTTTGAAATGGATACATAAACCCTAAGGCAAATTTGCTTTTTGCATATACAGAAGACACCTCATAAAAGTCAGCCTGTCCGTGATACTTCTGTCCTTCTATTACATCCTCCCATCCATTCCCCCAGACATGCGCTTTTAAATGATGAATAGCTTGGTCAAAGACATTTTTATACTTATCCTTAGGATCGACAGGCTTAAAATTCCCTATATGAACCGTGTTATATTTTATCTCTTTAATTTTCTCTTTCCACAAAGGAATATGTACTGGAGGGAAAGCAATATTAAATTGACTTTCGGGAAATCCTAAATCTTGTACAACATGTTCTTTTATTTTTTCTGATGTAGAAAAAATATAAGTGATATCTAAATCAATTACAGCTTTAACAAACTCATCGTAATACCATCCTCCATAATCATAGACGTGCACTTGTGTAAATTCATATTTCTTGATGTCTTTGACCTCATCATTTGCTCTTAACACGACCAACAAATCCGCACAGCATAATTTATCAGAATAAAAAGTTTTAAACCCTAATTCCTTATAAAATTCTACAACATTAAAAGCCACATCATTATCTAGTCCTCCATATCCAAATACCAAACATGTTTTCATTTTATGCGTTAATTTTAGTTGACTGAATAAAAGCTCTAGCTACATCAAGTGCTTCATTAATCACATGATGCATGTCCATATACCTGTAAGTAGCCAAACGACCAACAAAAGTATATTTTTTTAACTTTTCGGCTTCGTTTTGATATTTTTCTAATACATTTAAATCCTTAGGTAATCGTTTTGGATAGTATGGTACATCGTCTGGCTCAGTTTCTTTACTATATTCTGTAAAATACGTAGTTTTTTTATGAGATTCCCATGGTGTAAAATGTTTATGTTCATGAACTCGAGTAAATGGCACTGAATCATCTGTATAATTAATAACCGCATTTCCTTGGTAATCTCCCTCTGCTACTCCTTTTTCAAAATACACGGTTCTATAACTCAACCTACCAAATTTATATTCAAAAAAAGCATCTATTGGCCCAGAATAAAACACATGATCATATTCATTTGTTGAATAAGATGCATCATATTTGGTATTTAATTGTACATTAATATTTTCATGCTCTAATAATTTATCAAAAATAGCTGTATATCCATCACGAGGAATCCCTTGATATGGATTTGCATAATAATTATCATCGTAATTGAAGCGAATAGGCAACCTCTTAAGTATTGATGCGGGCAATTCTGATGGTTCACATCCCCATTGTTTTTTTGTATATGAATAGAAAAAAGCCTTATACAAATCTTTCCCTATAAATTTCAATGCCTGCTCTTCAAAGTTTTTAGGCTGTACTATAGAACGGTCTCCAATAGTCTTAATAAACTCTCTCGCTTCTTCTGGGGTAAATGCTTTATCATAAAATTGATTGATTGTGTGCAAATTAATTGGTAAAGAATAGATTTTATCATTTGATTTTGCCTTTACGCGATTTACATAAGGTATCATTTCACAATATTTCTGGATATAATCCCACACCTCTTTATTATCAGTATTAAAAATATGAGGGCCATACTTATGCACCATCACGTCAGTTTCTGCATCTCTCTCTGTATAACAATTACCACCAATATGTGATCGTTCATCTATTAAATCGATCTCATATCCTTGTTCTGATAGCTGTTGAGCTATTACAGCTCCAGAAAAACCTGCACCTACAATCAAAATTTTTTTTGCCATTTTTATATTTTTTTTGTGAAAATTTGCAACAAATATTTTTTTTAAAATGAATAACTTCTCAACTGATACAATAATACAGATGTATTTTTTAACACAATAACAAATGATTTTCACCAAATCGTTAATTATCCATCACCCCATACTTACAACACACTTCCGTATTTCTACTGAAAAGCACTTAGCGGCTACAAAGTTAAGATTAACAAATGTAAAACACCTAGCCTTTCTCACCCTTTTCTGTGTTATTTTTATGTAAAGTGCTTACAACACCTGCTAACATAAGGTTTACCAACAACTTAACAGCTGTTATACAGCACAGCACATGCATTTTAAAAAACATACGTTTAGCTTTGTCAATAGTACAACAAACAAAAAATATAACAACTGTTAGAACGCAGTTCTACAATTGTCATTTGACTTTATTGACCTATGACCTTCCTTTCACAACTCTTTCTTGGTGATTTTTGCAGTATCCTTATAAGATTTTTTTACTCTTACTTAAAGTGTTGCTTTTACTGATTTTTTTTCTCGGTTAGCTGTTATTCGGTTGTCGATTTTCGATGGTCGATGGTCGATTTTCGGTGATCGATTTTCGATTTTCGGTGATCGGTTGTCGATTTTCGGTGGTCTATGATCGATGGTCGGTGTTCGATGATCGATTTTCGATGGTCGATTTTCGATTCTCGGTGGTCGAGGTTCGGTGTTCGATGATCGATTCTCGGTGTGCGATGTGCGATGATCGATTTTCGGTTCTCGGTGGTCGATTTTCGGTGATTTTTTTGTGTATAAATTACTGCTACTTCTATTTTCTGAATATCTTTTTGAACCAGTTTTGATGATCATTTTCTTTTGGATATCCGTAGCCACCGTATCCGTATCCGTATCCTCGGGTATAATCTAATGCATTGAGTAGCATTGCCATGTTAGGCAAACGTTTTTCTTCGTACATTCTTTGCGGCACCTCTAAGAAACGTTTGTCTAAATATCCTGCCCTAGCAGTATACAATACCATGTCTGCAAAATGGCTAATCATTAAGGTATCTGTAACCAAATTCACTGGGGCTGTGTCTACTACAATGTAATCAAACTGTTCTTGTAATTTTTGAAACATTTCTCCTGTTCTTTCACTCAACAACAATTCTGCTGGGTTGGGTGGTACGACTCCGGAACTTAAGATATATAAATTTTGAAATCCTTCTAAAGGGTGAATCAACTCTTCTATTTCTATCGTTTTATCTACCAAATAGTTGGTGACTCCATTTCGGTTTGGCAAGCCCAAATACTGTGTTACTTTTGGTGCCCTTAAGTCCATCCCTACAATCACCACTTTTTTATTTGTTAATGCAATGGCTGCTGCTGTATTTACTGCGACAAAGGTTTTTCCTTCTCCTGAGATGGTTGACGTCACAAAAATACTTTTACACGGCTTCTGAACCTGAGTCATCATAAAATCTAAATTGGTTCTTAGCAACCTAAAAGCTTCTGCAACACTGGTTCTACTCCCTTTTTGAATTACAATTTTCTCACCTGTTTTGTCTAAGGGAATATCTCCTACATAAGGAGCATTGATCACTTGTTCTAATTCTTTTTTTGTTTTTAGTTTGGTATCTAATAGATCTTTTCCGTAGATAACGCCAATAGGAATAGCCAAACCTATTAACAATCCTGCGAACAAAATAACTTTCTTTTTTGGAGCAACAGGCAAATTAACCGTATAAGCTCTATCTATTACTTTAGAGTTAGACACTGTTACAGCCATCGATATCTCATTCTCTTCTTTCTTTTGTAACAAATATGAGTATAGCTCTGCAATAATCTCCTGCTTTCTTAAAATACCTCTGTACTCTCTCTCTTGTTTTGGTAAATTGGATATTCTGCTTTTATAATTCTCCTCTACTCCCTCTAAAGAATTCAGTGCTATTTTTAATTGTTTTTTAGTATTTACTAATGATTGTTTGATGTTTAAGATTGCATTTTTAAGCTCTTGGTCTAGGTTTAAAACTACGGGGTTGGATGCTGAAGAAGCCCTAAGAATACGATTACGTTCCACTAACATCTGATTGTAATTTTGTACTGCAACACTTAATTGAGGGGCCTCAGAAATCCCTATGCTAGCAGGTAATAGTTGAAAATCTAAATCGTTAGTCTCAATATCTTCAACCATAAACTCTATCAAACGTAACTCTGTTTTTTTCTTAAAAATTTCTTGCTCATTGTTGGATTTTGTATCTACGAAAAGTTTTGACTGCATAGAAATGTCGGCAATTTCTTTGTCTTTTTTAAACATTTCTTCTAAACGATCTACCTCATCTAACTCGGATTTTACTACCTCTAATCGTTTGGTTATAAACTGATCCGTTTTATTCCCTACTATATTTTGATCGTCTATAGAAATTTGATTGTATAAATCTATCAATGTATTTAGAACATCTTGTGCTTTGGCTTTTACAGGATGCTCTAGTTCTAGCAAAATAATATTTGAATATTTGTCTGCATAGTTTAACGAAACTTGGTTTTTGTACTGCTCTGCCACAGACACTATATTCCTAAACTTAATTTGATACTCTTGCCCTTTAGGCATGTCCGTTGGGGTTGATTTTGGAGTAATTAACAATTCATGTTTTCCTAACATGATTTTTTCTCCAAATTTTGCGTTATAAACTTTATCTACATCTTCTACTTGATACTGATAAGAAAATTCATCAAGCCAAGTAAAATTAACAATTGTATCTAGTTGATAGAAAGCTTCTTTATCAGATAGTACTTGAATATGCATTGGAGCTTTATCATACAACTCTTTTACTTGTAGTGCTTGTTTTTGATACACCTCAATGTTAAGTTCATTTTTTTTTGCACAGGCTAATGCCAAATAACGTGATCTTAATATTTCTATCTCATCAAAAATATTACTTGTTGCACCTACTCCAAGCGCAGATAAATCTTGAAACGCTTTTAGATCAGTACTTGCACCACCATCTTCCTTAATTAACAAAGAGGCTTTGGTTACGTATATATTTGGAGTTGATTTGATAAATAAAACACTTGCAGACAACAACACAACTACAGAAAATAAAATCCATTTCCAATGGATAAGGTATTTCTCTACTTCTGTTCTTATGTTGATTGATTCACTGTTTACACTATTTGTGGACATATGTCTTGTTTCGTTCATGTTACCTTGTTAAAAGAGAGATGACTGTAATAATTAAACCCGTTGCAGAAATGATGTACGAGGCTGTAGGTGAACTTGCTGATGCATTTACTTTAGGCTTGTTAGGCGTTACATATAAAACATCATTTTGTTTTAAGTAGTAGTAGGGGGAATTAAAAATATCTTTGCTTCGAATATCTAACTCATAATATGTTAAATTTCCATCCTCTTCTCTAATTAACTTGATTTCATTTCTTTTTCCATATATGGTTAGGTCTCCTGCTAAGCCTAATGCTTGTAATACATTTATTTTTTCTCTATTGATGATAAACTCTCCAGGCTTTTGCACTTCTCCTAAAACAGAAATTCTAAAATTCACTAACTGTACCGTTACTTTTGCATCGGGTAAAAAAGGTTTTAATTTTTTTTCGATAAAAGCTTCTAGTTCAATGCGAGATTTACCAGCAACTTTTAATTTTCCTAATTGTGGGAAACTAATTTCACCATTGCTGTCTATTAAATAAGACTGCATTTGTTGCTGCCCATTGGTTGTAGCACTTCCTAGATTGAATGCGGTGGCAAATAAATTGTATGGGCTTGCGGCTTCTGGGTTGATAGATGAAACCGTGATTGTTAAACGATCATCAACTTTGTATTTTAACATTTCAAATACATTTTCTTGACTAATCGTATCCATTTGTTCATTCCCCTGAAGGTATATAATGTCTTTTCTTGAAGCACAAGAGCATACAAACACAGCTATTATTACTAAAACACTTTTTTTAACCCTTCTTCTACTAAACTTCATTCGTTTTTGTTTTGTTTGTTTAAAAAGCATTTTCGTCTTGTTTAAAGAACATAGACCATGCTGTGATAAAAATAATTTTTAAATCTAAGATAAAACTCCAGTTTTCAATGTACCAAATATCTGCTTCTGCACGATTGGCCATGTCTCTTACAAATTTGGTTTCTCCTCGGAATCCGTTGATTTGTGCCCAACCCGTTACCCCAGGCTTTGCAAAGTGACGTACCATAAATTTGTCTACCAACACACGGTATTCTTCAGTGTGTTTTAGCATATGAGGTCTTGGCCCTACCAAAGACATGTGGTTCATCAATACATTTAAAATTTGTGGCAATTCATCTATGCTGGTTTTACGCATAATAGCACCAAATTTGGTTATACGTTTGTCGTTTCTAGTAGCTTGTTTGGAGTCGCTATCATTGTTGACCGTCATGCTTCTAAACTTTAAGCATTTGAACGATTTTCCATCTTGCCCTGTACGCTCTTGTGCAAAAAACACAGGTCCTTTGCTCGTCAGTTTGATGATTATCGCGATGATTGGAAACAACCATGAGAAGATGAAAAGCACAATGAATGAAGAAAATACGATATCAAAAATTCTTTTGATGGCTCTGTTAGACAAACTCTGCAAAGGCTCTTTTCGTAATTTCATAACTGGCACATTGCGGACATAATCTATGGTAAAGGCTTGTGACAAGTATTCCGAGAATTCAGGAATGATACGTACTCTGACCAACGAATTGTCTGCATATTCAAACAAATCGTTGATGAGCTTGCTTTGTGTATAAGGTAAAGAAATAATGATTTCGTCAGCTTTATTTTGTTCTAAATATGCGATGATTTCATTTAATTTTCCTTTGTAATATTTCTGAATCACTTCAGAATTGATTGTAGCATCCGTAAACAAGCCTAAAATCTGAAATCCATAATTTGGATTTACATACACCTCCCTGATTAACTTTTCGATGTTGGCATTCATTCCTATCAACACAATACGACTTTGCTTATTTCCTCTTCTACGAATGTACTTTAGCCAAGAAACAAATAGGGTTCTAGAAAGTAACACTAATAGAGTAAAAATTAACACCGTTATTAGCACAAAGGCTCTGGAAAACTTGTAGTCTGTTCCAATAAAAATAAGACCTGCACTTATAAAAGCAAAAAAACCAATAGCTATTAAATTTTTAGACAGCACTTTGTGTAATTGTACAATTCTAGGAACATCGTACAAACCTCTTTTAAGACCGATTATAGACCATAAAATTACCCAACCTAAAATAAGGCTATTGTACAATACTTTGTCTGGAATCTCCCAATCGAATACAGTTTCTTTCGCAGTAAAAAATGCTATTAACAACAACAAAATGTCAACCGACAAATTGGTGATAGAGATGGCTTTGTTTTTATTTTGGAACATTTTGTTTCTCTTTTTTGTAAACAAACATATTGAATTTTCTTTATTCAAATGTTAATTTTTCTCAAATTCTCTAACCTCTTTTATAATTTATACTTTTTAAATTTGGGTTTGATATACTGTGGAATCTTTCTTACTATTTTACACAGCAATGTGATGCTGCCCCATAATTTGTGTTTTCTAATAATCTCTAAATCTTCGGTAGATTTTTTCTTTTGCAATTTTGCTGTGGTACTCTTACCTCCTAAACGCATTAATACCATAATGTGAGGTATGTGTACTTTCTTTAAACTTTTGTCTTTAAACCAACGAAGACAACAATCGTAATCTCCTGCAATATGATAGGATTCATCATACAGACCATGTTTTTGATACACTTCTTTTTTCACAAAAATAGTGGTATGTAAAGGCATCCAACCCAAATTTAAATTGGAATTTAGATACTCTTTACCCTTATAAACCCTTTTTACTTTTTTTACGTTGTCTCTTTCTACATACATTCCATCTGCATAAACAACATCGGCTTGCTCTTCTACAAAGGTTTTGGCATATCTTTCTATGGTATCATTTGCGTAAAACAAATCATCCGAATGCAATACTCCTATCACTTCTCCTGTTGCCATTTTTATTCCTTTATTTAAGGCACTATACAAACCATTATCTGGCTCAGAAATGTAGGTCGTTATTTTATCTTTATTCTCTTCTATAATTTCTTGAGTTCCATCTACGGATCCCCCATCAATTACCAAATACTCTATATTTTTATAGGTTTGGTTGTGTACAGAATCTATACAACTTTGTATTGATTCTTTGTTGTTATACACAATGGTAATAATTGACACCTTCATTTGCTCTTTTATTTTATTTGGAACTCTTTTTTAATATGCTCCTTTATTTTGTCTTGATTCCCTTGGTATTTCAACTTCAATTCATAGATTTTAGCATCGACTAAAAAACGATACCAAAAGCCTTGCAATACATGCCATACAAACCCCGAGGTACCATCTAAGAACCCCATCCTAATTATATATCTGTATAGAAAATTCATTATCGGTCGCAAAAATAGTGGAAAATTGATATAGGCCAACTTTAAAAATCGTTTTCTCTCAGCTTCTGTACCCCAAAACTTTGGACTTACACTTTCTTTTTTTGTCTGTTCCCAAAAAAAATCAGCAACTTCTCGCTCTGCATATTTATTATGCTTATCTATCCACCATTTTAGAGAGTTTAAATTTTTATCAACTAAAACAATATCTGACTCCACAACATTACCCATAACTATAATGTGTTCATCCATCCATCTTTCTTCACATCTTCCATTTCCATTTCTAAAAATTCTTAAATTAAACTTTGGAAACCATCCTCCATGCAATAATTCTTTTTCTAAAAAAACTATCTTCCTTTTAATTAATATTCCGTCAGTTTCAGACGCTAATTTTGATAAAAATGATTTTATTGATTTTTGTGACTCTAAATACTCATCTGCATCAATTCTTAAAATCCATTCTGATTTAATCTCACAATGATCCAATGCCCAATTGAATTGTATTGCTTGATTTACAAAAGGATTTTGATAGATTAATGCGCCATTTTCCTCTGCAATAGCAACGGTTTTATCCTTACTAAAAGAATCTACTACGATGATTGTATCCACATCTTTTTTTAACGAATCTATACAACGTTTGATGTGTATCTCTTCATTGTAAGTAAGGATAATGGCCGTGATGGTTGGTGTGTTCATACTGCTATTTTAATTCTCTCTTTTTTATAAATTTAGCTGGATTTCCTCCAACCACAGTCCAAGCAGCCACGTCTTTAAAAACGGCTGCTCGAGCTCCTACTACAGCACCTTCTCCAACAGTTACCCCTGGTCCGATAAATGCATCTGCTGCTATCCAAGACTTTTCTTGTATTACAATAGGCTGAACTAATAACTCGTGGTTTTTACTTGTAAAATCATGTGTTGAAGCACACAAATAACTTTTTTGGGAAACGGTGACATTCTTCCCAATGGTGATAAAACCTTGATTGTAACAATCCACCCCGGGTCCTAAACATGCATAGTCTCCCATTTTTAGATTCCACGGTGCCCATATTTTTACTGAAGAGTTCACCATAGCTTTCCAGCTAACATCCGCTCCAAACACACGCAATACAAAAACTCTCCATTTTTTAAAAAATCTCAACTTAAATGGTCTAAATAGAAAAGTACAAACAAGCAACCACAAAATCCGTTTCAGCTTATTCTTTGCTGAAAATTTATGTCTCGTCGAGGAATTGTTAATCTTAGTCATTGCATTATGGGTTTAGTTTGAAATCGCATTTGTTAAAAAATTTATCGATTTAGCCCTTTCTTCTTCCAACTTATTATTAGCATATGTAAAATCAATAGTTAAATCTGACTTTAAAAACTTATCATTTTCTTTTATCAACCTATGTTCTAATTTCATCATTCGCAATAAATTTTCTTGTCTAGCATTATTAGATTTCTTAGCTGGAGCTATGGTATAAAAAGGAACGTTGAAGAGTAAAGAAAATACTGAGCCATGAAATGAGTTTGTCAAAACAAAAGAGGCACTTTCGTACAAACCTAGAAATTCAGCTGGTCCGGCATCAACAATATTCAGAATACTTTTATCTTTTTCAACATTGATGTTATTAAAACATAGCCTTATAATTTTATAACCTGTTTGTTTTTGAATTTCTAATGCTAAATTTGTGATGTAAGGTGAATATGTTAATATATACATTAAAATATACGGCTCTTCAGAGTGATACGGCACCATTTTTTGCGCCCATTCTTCTTTAGTCAACAACATGGTAGGATCCACTACTTGAGTTGCCTCTCTACCTGTTATCTCTTTTATCAAATTCACACCAGAAGCTTCTCTACACGAAATGATGTCTAGATTTGAAAAGCATTTTTTATAGATGGGATAGAAAGAAGGATTAAGACTTCCTACTCCAAAACTGGAAGCAAAAGATATTCTTTTTTTATCCTCAGGAGCAAAAGCTAAAAAATAAGGTTCTATAGAGGTGCGTGTATTTGGATTCCACACCTGATCACTACCTACCACATACACATCATAATCTAATTTTGCATTGTACAAGGCTGAAATACTTTTATATGGTTTTGAAATTTTTGTGTGGTCTGCATGAAATTTTTCAAACCTTTGTTTTCTAATTTTGGTATTCTTAGGGTGGGTAAAACGGTTGTATGTATCTATCCACTTGAGAATGATTCCTTTTAAATTTGTTATAAAATCTATTTCAACAATAGGCTTTGATTTTTGCTCAGGTACATAGTCTTTGTGCTTAAAATATAAGTAATTGATAATCTCACTGTCATAACCTAACGATCTTAATTTCATATCTAAAGCAGATGCTTGAAGTTCAGCACCGTAATTATTTACATTTAAAATGGTTATAATTCCTATTTTCATAATCGTTTTATTTTTATAAGAACGTACTTATTTCTTCTACTTTTTTTCTCGGTGATGAAGCTATTTTGAAAGAATCAGGAGTATCTCCTATACTAATTAGCATAATTAAAGATTCTGAGTCTTTAATATCACCATATTTCCTCAATAGTTTGTCTTTTTTAAATGAATTACTGCAATTAAGAGGGCATGCAGCTATTTTGTAATAATGTAGTGCATACAATAAATTCATTGCCCAAATCCCACCATCTACAAACGCTTGATTTCTTTCAAATAAAGCATGCATAGCACCAAGTTCAGCAGTAACAACAATTACTTTGTTTGCTAAGTGACCAAACCCTCTATTCCCTGCTTGTGTTTTTAACAACTTTTGAACCACTTCCTTGTCTGAATATACATACACCCTAACAGATTGTCTGTTACAAACAGATGGTGCATTTCTGGCTAATTCTATTGCGCTGTATATTTTCTCCATTGGAACTTCTTTGTTAGAATAATTTCGAATACTTCTTCTTGAATTAGAAAACTCTTTAAAATTTTCAAAAGAACTATTAAAATACTCATCTCTGGTAAGTACTTTTTGATGACTGGATGGAATATTTTCAAACTTATTTGACAAGACATCAATTTTTTCCAGTAAATCTCTGTCTAGAGCATACCCGTGCTCTTCATGGAATTGCTTATACTCAAAAATAGTAGAGATTGCATGACCAACTTGATCATCACAACACCCATAAGTATCTATAAAATCATAACAATACGCTATTAAATTAAACAACTTGGACTTACCAAAACCCAACCTTGTCTCTGGCATTGTAAGGCCTTTTTCAATAACATGATAGTCTGCAACAATACGACCAAGCATTTTTTCTTTACTATTTAATCCCGTCACACCCGAGTAAGAAACATAACGCCACCAATCATTTAGATATACCGGTATTAATAGCAAATACATCACTTTTGGAAAATATTTGGGAATAATTACTTTTAAATTTATCATTTCATTTTTATTTTAAATTCACAAAATCAGGTAATTCCTTACCACTCATCAAGCAGCTGTAGAGTGTTTCCAGTTTTTTTGCTGATTGCTCCCATGTAAAATGAGCTTCAACTAAGGTACGCCCCTTCTTCCCCATTTGTTCTAGGGTTGTTTGGTCTAAGGTAAAAAAAGTGACTAACTCCTTTATCAGAACCTCTTCTACTGTATGTATTTCTATGGCTGCATCATGAGCAAAGCCCTCAGGTATATTGCATTCTTTTGTCATTAAAACAGGCAAATCCCAAGACCAGGCCTCTAACACGGTCATAGGCAGACCTTCACCGTGAGATGGTAAGATATAAGCATGGGCTTTTGCATACATTTTCTCCTTTTCTTTGTCAAACTTCGGCCCATGAAACACTACTACTGACTCTAATTGTTGTTGCACAACAATTTCCTGCAAACGTTCTTCAAAATTCTCTTGAGACCAACCTACAATATCAAGCACCCAATTTTCGAGTACTTGTGGTTCTTGCTTTTGGATGATACCCAAGGCGTTCAAAAGAATATCTATTCCCTTTTTAGGATGCAATCTTCCTAAAAACAACAAATGCTTTTTAGAATCCTTTTTGATCCTTTTCTTTAAACTCATATCCTTTGGTAAATTTATTCCATTTGGAATTAATGCAATAGGCTGCTGTATACCATAAGCTCTTATTGCATTATGTTCTGCTACAGACAAAGCTATGTAACAGTCTATTTGGTTGAATTTTTTTAGTGGAAAAAGAAAAGCACTAACAATCCTTTTAAAAAAACCTTGATTCTCTATAATATAAGGATCCAACATCCCATGTGGACTAATAACACTGATTCTTTTTGTGTAACTTTTCCATCGGTTGATCAACACATGATGAAACCTCCACAAACCATGAATATGAAGTAGTTGGTTTTCAGAAGAAAGAACACGTGATTGCATTTCTTTGGAATACAAAAAGTTATTTTCTTTCTGAAACAGTTCTATGGGCAAAGGATTCCAAGAAGGTGCATCGTTTTCTGTTTCCGCATCTTTGTATGAATAAACAGTAATGTTGTATTTTTTTGTATCAAACGCTTTGTATAAATCTCGAACTGCATCCAACAATCCTCCTGATTTTTTTGAAACGGAACAAGTTACTACTCCTACATGCATATTTCTTTCCATATTATATTGTATTTGGTTTGGTTTTAGCCTTTAATTTTAAAAAAATAAAGCACAAGATTATAGAGATAAAAAAATAACGAAAATTACTTCTTAATGGATATTGCTGATAGGCAATAAAAAACAAATATGCTGGTAGTGCCATAAGATAACCTATAAACCTATTTTCTTTAATTGTCTTATTCAAAAGAGACAAACCTATTAGCAGAATCAAAAAATACAATAGAATATATCCACCGCCAAAATGATACACCTCTACATTGGCACTGTAAGGCTCAAATACACTAATCCTATTTTGATACTTTAAATAAGAACTAAAGTTATCTATCGAACTAGGAAATGGGGAAAAAGATAAAACTTTATATTTTTCAGGGTAATCACCATTCATGTCTTTCGCTTCTGAAAACACCCAAGCGCCACCAAAAATATTTCGCGCATAAAACTTAATTTCATCCATACCTGTAGATTGAATCAAACTTATATTTCTTGGAATTTGGCTAATCCCTTGTTGGTATTTTTGACGTCCTTGAAGGGCTGACATATACGACATGGCAATAAGACAAACAATCATAAACATTTTTGCCTTTTGCCACTTGCTAGGTGTTGTGAATAAAAAAATTGCTCCTAACAAGCCCACCCAAATAAGGCCAGAGGTACGGGAATTGTTTCCTAACAAATAAATCCAAAAGAAAACACCTATGAAAAAATAAATCCACTTAAAATAAGCAACATGCTTAAGCTTTAATGTTGATAAAAAACCAAAAAAGAAAAAACACAGGATTGCATTGATGATAACTGTTTTTTTATACAATACAAGAATTGGATAAGAGGATATCCCTATTTTTTCAGGGTCCACCATATCCAAATAACTAAAATTTAATAACAAGACTTTAAAATCAACAGCTAACAAAAAAAATAACAAGAGTAGTAAATTGACAACAGCTCCAAAACAGATAATACGTACAGACTTTGGACTCTTGAGAAAAGCTAGTTTGTCTCGAAAATTTAAAGTTTCTTTTTCATTAGGTACATGAACCATACTCACCAAGGAACACAGGTACAAGCCTAGATAAAACAATTCTGTCTCCATAGTATTCTTTACATGTTGAAATTCTTCCACCCAGTAGTTACACACAAAAATAGAAGCGACGTTAATGAGTAAAAAATGCACAGACGGTTGTATCCACACTTTTCTTTTTTTCCCTAAAAAAAACAGGAACAGCAACAACAAAAAGTTAATAACTATGAAATAGGTATTCATCGTATCCTAATTGGTGATTAGTATTTTTAGCAATTTAAGTCTATTTTTTATAGAAATGGAACGCTCAAACATTGTCTTAAATAACTGACTTTTTTTAACCATATTGTGGGAATTGATTAACAAAGAAACCTTAAAATTATTGAACCATAATGTTTTTTTTGCCAAGTTATGTTTATCTATCCATTGAAAAACAGTATCTAGAGGCGAATTGTAGGGATCTTTCCAAGGTAATTGTACACCAATCTTGGCCAATTCCTTTTCTATAATTTGAACTCTAATTTGATTGGCATAACTTGTCTGCTTTGCAAGATGTTGATTGGTTATTTGTTGATTGCTTTTTCTATACCAAAGCAACACCTCCTTACAATTATGCACCTTTCCTACTTCTAACAAATCTACGATGAGTTGATAATCTTGTGCAAAACGTAATTTCTCATTGTAGGCAACACCGAGTGTTTTAAAAGCTTCCGTTTTAATTAATAATGTTGGATGAATAATTGGATTGTGTATCAATAAATCGCTCACAATATCTTTGTACGAAACTGGATAATATTTCTTTTGTAGTTTTTGTTCTTGCTCATCTATTACATGAACACGCGAACCGCAAGCGATATAATCTTCGTTCTCTAGTAAAAAAGTCACTTGTTTGCTCAACCTATCAGGCAAAGAAATATCATCCGCATCCATGCGGGCAATGTATTTTCCTTTGGCTACTTTTATTCCTTTGTTTAGAGATTTGGTCAAGCCTATGTTTTCGGTATTTTCCACAACAACAATACGTGTATCCTCTGCTGCAAAACGAGACAATACCTTACGGTTTTCTTTTCTTTCAGGATTGTCATTCACAATAATGAATTCGAAATCCGAAAAAGTTTGTGTCAGAATAGAATTAATAGCTTTTTCTAACCAATCTAGAGGTTCTGCATACACGGACATGAGTACTGATACTAACATCTATTGTAATTTTAATTTAGCTCCGATTTTTAAATCCCACTCATTTGGTTCAATAGGCTGAAAACCAGAATCATGATGAAATGTTATTTCACCAAAATACAATTTAGATTCTACTTCGTACCAATCTACTCTAGCATATTTAAAAGAACTAGAGATTTTCTCAGATAGTAAAACCATCTCATCCAAACAATTAGGTTTTTCAATATCAATATCTGATTGAACAGTTTTGACTCCATCCAATATACTTGCCCAATCAAATGGCAATCTTTGCCAATTGATATCGTACCAGTTCCTGCGATGCTCTTTTGTTCCTCTGTGTAAATCAACAGAAATCATTTCTACCTTTCCATGAATACAATGGACTTTGTAATCATAAGGAATGCTTCCACCTTTTTGCATTAAAAGTTTTTCTACTACTACTCTAGGTTTTATATTTTTATACTGCCATTCCTTGGTATGATAGTAATAATTTTTTTTCATAGCTGCTCTCATCTTATTTCGAACAGCATTTAAATCAAACTGTTTTTTATCACGTACAATTACATAGTTCCCACTATCGTGGTTTGTTTTTATTATCACTGGGTAATCGGGCAACTTATCCATAGTAAGTTGACTCACATCTTCTGTGTGAAAAACCAAAGGGATTAAATATTGCTCTCCTACTTTTTGAGCAACGTAGTCTCTAACCATATACTTATCAGCACACTGCGTGTGCAAGGGTGTCCTGTCATTTAGCTTCAACCATTGAATCTTTTCATTGAATGTTTTTGGATTTTCTAAATTTAATTGGTAACCTTGGAATTTATAAAAGTTGTTATATATAACCCTTTTTTCATCAACAATCCTAAAACGATAAAAGTCAAATATTTTCTTAGGGAATTTAAACAGAATTTTAAACCACTTATGTTCGTTATATATTTTCTTTACAAAAGGCCTAATCATATTTCCATCAATTATATTTTTTTATTACCCTAGCAGGGCTACCTACCACCACACAATTACTTGGAATGTCTTTGGTAACCACACTCCCTGCTCCTATCATTACGTTATCGCCCACAGTAACTCCCTGTAAAACAATGGTTCCAGCTCCAACTTGCACATTGTCACCAATCCTAATGCTCTCTCCATAATGTCTATCATGATTGTTTGATTTTGTTAAATCTAGCGAAATTGTAATCAGTTTAACGCCATCAGAAAGAGCTACATCATCACCTATAGTAATGGGATACGTTGCATTTATGTATACATTATTATTTAGTGCTACATTATTCCCTATTTTCAAATTTTCACCATGTACCACATTGATATTTGTCCCATACAAAGTTGGAAAGTTCTCAGAATTTGACAACTGAGTTTTTAAGTAACTTTTCAGTAAGTAAAAATGTAGCTTTTTAATTATTTTATAAAATTCCCCCATAGTCAACAATATTAGTAAATCAATTTTTTCTTAAAGGCAACCCAAAACAAACAGCTAAATATAAACACTTCTACAAGCACTGATGTAACGGAAACTGAGTAAATGGTGATACTTTCAGTAAATTTTAGTACCAAAAAGCAAAACCCAAAGAATAAAGTTCCACTAAATGCAATCATGGAAAATATTTTTTTATATCCAAACACAACCAACCTACCAGAGCCAAAAAACTGATTCAAACAAGTAAACAACGCTGCAAACACTAAAATTTGAACAATTTCTTTAGCAGCAACCATATCGTTTCCTCCTATTAATACGACCAATTGCTCACTGAAAACAAAACAGGCTAAGACTAGAACTGCTGTTATCACAAACGAGAGACCTAAAAACTTATTTATCTTACTTAAGCTTTTATTTCTTGAAATATTTGGAAAAATTGCCTGAAAGAAAATAAGCACTGGGGTTTTGATAAAGTTTAAAATTTTCTCACCCAAATCATACATTGCTACTTCTGTCATACCTAAAAAACTACCAACAACTACTTTATTAGCACTTGCATATATAGTTGTAGAGACATTGGAAATAAAGAAAGGCAAACTCTCTTTAAAATAATAGATTAATTTTCTTGTTGGTTGTACCGATAAATTTACCTTTTCACCTTTAAACATAATCATAAACCCAACAAAAGCACCGATAGCAACACCTCCTACCTGTAAAATTTGTGCTAAAAGATAATCATCATTTCTTTTAATCACAAAAAATACTAAAACAGTAAAAAGAAGCTTAACCCCTACATTAATGTAAGTTATATATTTCATTTTTTCAACGCCTTGAAAATACCATTGTGGGAATAATAACTCATTTACACTCATAAAAAAAGCAACCAGATAAACTTTATAGTTGAGCCTAAGCGAATCTACCGAAAAAACAATAGTAACATACACAACCAAACATAATACCCACAATATTATTTTATTCAAATATACTGACGAAACTATTTCATTTATATGTTCTTTAGTTTTAGCTGTAGATATCAATTGTGTTGCAGAAATGTGAAAACCAAAATTGACAAACAAAGAAAAATAAATTACCAAGGCTTGAGAGAACATCATCAATCCATAATTCTCGCTTCCCAAGGTTCTAATTAAATAAGGATAGGAAACAAATGGCAATAGAATTCTTGCAATCTGCAACAAAGTCAAGTATGAAAAATTCTCAAAAACTTTCTTATTACCTTTATAAAAATTTAAAATTCTCCCCATTAACTTCTGATTAATTGATGGCAATCTTAGATGGCATACCTAAATAAAAAACAGCATGTAATAAGATTTTATCATACTTTAAAACCACAACCAAAGATAACTTTAATCATGGATTAACAAAGTTTTTTAAAAGACTTTCATATATTTTTTTCTTGGATGTATGACATATAAAAATCCATAACCAATATATATTTTGATTATGGATTTTTTATCTATTCTGTTAGCAAGTCTCTTTATTATGACTACTCCACTTGCTTTAAGATTTCGTGACCTGCTTTTAACATGTCTACGTCTTTTTTCATCAATTTTACATCCGACTCCATCATGTCTTTTACCAATCCTGCCAAGTCGTATTCTGGTATCCAACCTAATTTTTCTTTTGCTTTGGTTGGGTCTCCAATTAACAAATCTACCTCTGTAGGGCGGAAATAAGAAGGATCTACTGATAAGATTTCTTTTCCTATTTCTACTTGGTACTCTTTGTTATTACAAGCCTTTACATATGCTTTTTCATCCACTCCTTCTCCTTTGAATTCTAATTCAATTCCAACTTCTTCAAAAGCCATGCGTACAAAATCACGTACTGTTGTGGTTACTCCTGTTGCAATTACCCAATCTTCTGCTTTGTCTGCCTGTAAAATCATCCACATCATACGTACATAATCTTTGGCGTGTCCCCAGTCACGTTTTGCTTCTAAATTCCCTAAATACAATTTATCTTGCAATCCTAAGGCTATTTTAGCCACAGCTCTAGTAATTTTTCTCGTTACAAACGTCTCACCTCTTCTTGGTGATTCGTGGTTGAATAACAATCCATTACATGCAAACATATCGTATGCTTCACGGTAATTCTTGGTAATCCAGAATCCGTAAATTTTTGCTACTCCATATGGTGAACGCGGGTATAATGGTGTGTTTTCATCATAAAAACCTCTTTCGTTTTTATTCTCTGCCAATCCTCCAAACAACTCTGAAGTAGAAGCTTGGTAAATTCTTGTTTTGTCAGTCAACCCTAACAACCTTACTGCTTCTAATATTCTTAACGTCCCTAATCCGTCAACATTTCCTACGTATTCCGGACAATCAAAAGATACTTTAACGTGAGACATTGCCCCTAAGTTGTAAATCTCGTCTGGTTGACATTCTTGGATGATACGCGTTAAGTTCATAGAGTCTGTTAGATCTCCATAGTGTAACTTTAATCTTTGGTTTGGATCGTGTGGATCTTGATACAAATGGTCGATTCTGTCTGTGTTGAACAAAGAAGATCTTCTTTTGATACCGTGTACCTCATATCCTTTTTCTAATAATAATTCTGCTAGGTAAGACCCATCCTGTCCTGTGATTCCTGTGATTAATGCTACTTTCATATTCTTTATAGTTTAATTTTTTGTTTGTATTCGATAATCGGTGACCAATGTTCGGTGTTCGATGTTCGGTGTTCGATGATCGATTGATTATTTTTATCTCTGCTACCTGTTGTCTATGCTAATTTCTTTTTCGCTTTGTAAAATCAATTAGAACAAACAATTCAGAACTGTTATAGTTTCACTTCTTTAAAATTCTCTATATTTTCTAAAAACCATTGATAGGTTTTTTCAATTCCTTCTTGCAACTCAACCTGATGTTTCCATCCCAAAGCATGCATTTTACTGATATCCATTAATTTTCTTGGAGTACCGTCAGGTTTACTACTATCCCAAATAATTTCTCCAGTATGCCCTACTGCTTTCTGAATGGTTTCTGCCAACTCTTTTATGGTTAAATCAACACCTGTTCCTACATTGTATAAGTATTCTGGCAATACATTTTCTAAGGCAAAAATAACCGATCTTGCCATGTCGTCTACAAACAAAAATTCTCTCATCGGTGTTCCACTTCCCCATAAAGTTACAGGTGTATGTCCATTTTCTTTCGCTTCGTGAAACTTACGAATCATTGCTGGCAGCACGTGAGATGTTTTTAAATCAAAATTGTCATGTGTTCCATACAAGTTCGTAGGCATTAAACTTACAAAATCTTTTCCATATTGCTTTCTAATTGCCTGACATGCTTTCACTCCCGTTATTTTTGCAATGGCATACCACTCATTTGTTGGCTCTAAAGAATCTGTTAACAAATGTTCTTCTTTTAAAGGTTGTGGAGCAAATTTTGGATAAATACACGAACTACCTAAGAAGATAAATTTTTGCACATCGTATTTATTGGCTGCATCTATCAAATTGTTTTGAATCTGCATGTTTTCCATGATGAATTGGTAAGGATAGTCGTTGTTTGCCAAAATCCCTCCTACTCTTGCTGCAGCATCAATGACTACTTCTGGCTTTTCTTCTTTAAAAAAAGCTTCTACGTCTTGTTGAGAACGTAAGTCTAATTCTGCACTTCTTTTTCCAATTAAATTGGTGTATCCTTCTTGCTCTAGGATTCTCCAAACTGCACCTCCTACCATTCCTCGGTGCCCTGCGATGTATATTTTAGCTTCTTTGTTCATGTCTTTTTTATTTAATATAAACCTCTAATAATTCTGCTTCTTTGGCTTTGATCGCTACTTGCTTTTGATTCGCTGGAATCAAAATAGTTTCCCCTTTTTTTATGTTTTCAGAAATTTGCCCTGTAGACACCTCTGCTTCTCCTTCTACACACATATAAATTACAAAAGAATCTATTTCCTTGTATTCTTTATTTACCTGACCTTCTACTTTGACATAGTTGGTGGTAAAATATTGACATGAGGCAATATTAGAACTTTTGTTAGTTATTTTGTCGTATTTGCACTTAAAATCTTTGTTAAATTTATAGTCAATTGCATCCAAAGCTAACTCTGTGTGCAGTTCTCTAGAGTTTCCTTCGCTGTCTACACGATCCCAATCATAAATACGATAGGTAATGTCCGAAGTTTGTTGAATCTCTGCAATCAAACAACCTGCACCAATAGCATGTACCAACCCTTCCTTGATAAAAAAACTATCCCCTTTGCTTACTTCTTCAAAGTTTAAGATGTCTAAAATTTTTCCTGAATTCAAAGCTTCTAAGTAAGACTCTTTGTCTAAATCTTTGGTAAAACCAACATTCAACTTAGAATCTGCATCCGCATCCATTACATACCACATTTCTGTTTTCCCAAAAGAATTGTGTCGTTCTTTAGCTAACTGATCATTTGGATGCAATTGAATGGATAGATTTTCCTTTGCATCAATAAATTTGATTAACAATGGAAATTTTTCTCCAAATTCTTGGTAAATTTTCTCTCCTACCAAATCTCCTTTGTGTTCTTTGATAATTTCTGTCAAGCTTTTTCCAGCCATTGTTCCATTGGCAACAATCGATATGTCTCCTGGAACATTAGATATCTCCCAGCTTTCTCCTGTAGTTTCACTTTCTGCTTGTTTGTTGAATAAGTTTTTCAACTTGGTTCCTCCCCAGATTTTATCTTTTAAGATGGGAGCAAATTTGATTGGATAATTGATCATTTTGGTTCTTTGTTTTTCGATGGTCGGTTTTCGGTTTTCGATTCTCGGTGTTCGATGGTCGATGTTCGGTGTTCGATGTTCGATGTTCGATGTTCGATGTTCGATGTTCGATGTTCGGTTTTCGGTTTTCGATTCTCGGTGTTCGATGGTCGATGGTCGATGGTCGGTTTTCGGTTTTCGGTTTTCGGTTTTATTTTAATGATTTAATCAATTTATGTAACATCATTTTTATTCTTATACAAACCTCGTACAATTCTTCGTATTCAGAAATTGAAATATATTTTAAATCTTTAGCCAAAAACAAATGGTAATTGGTTTCTTCTAATGAACCTTTGGCAATGTACAAAAACTGTATGTACTCTTTTTTATATTGTCGTTCTTGACCTTCCAAAATATTTGTTGGCACACTACTCGCACTTCTTCTTATTTGACTTATCAAACCATAGGTTTCTGTATTGGGAAATGTAGACGAAACCTGATAAACTTTCAACGTTAATTGATGTGCCAGCTTCCACACTTCTAATTTAGATTCCATTGTCCTTTGTCAGTTTTCAATGTTCGATTCTCGGTGTTCGATGGTCGATGGTCGATTCTCGGTGTTCGATGGTCGATGGTCGATTCTCGGTGTTCGTTGTTCGATGGTTGATGGTCGGTATTCGATTCTCGGTGTTCGATTCTCGGTGTTCGATGGTCGATGGTCGATGGTCGATTCTCGGTGTTCGATGGTCGATGGTCGATTCTCGGTGTTCGATGATCGATTCTCGATGTTCGGTTGTCGGTTTTCGATGATTGTATACCTGATACTTTATAAAAAATTATGCTTTTCCTATTTGGAAGTATTCAAAACCTTCTTCTTCTATATCAAATACATTGTACTGGTTTCTTCCATCAAAAATAATTGGGTTCTTTAATAACGATTTGATTTCCATAAAATCTGGTGATCTAAACTCCTTCCACTCAGTCAATAAAATCATTGCATCGGTATCTTCTAATGCTTTGTACTTGCTAGATACGTATTCTATTCCTTCTACTCCTTTTAAATAACACTCTTGTGCTTCGTGCATGGCTTTTGGATCGTAAGCTTTTACTTTTGCTCCTCTCTTTACCAATTCTTTTACTACATAAATTGCCGGTGCTTCACGCATGTCATCCGTTCCTGGTTTGAAAGCTAAGCCCCATAATCCAAATGTAAACCCTGTTAAATCTTCTCCGAATTTTGCTACTATTTTGTTAGCTATTACAAACTTTTGATCGTCGTTTACATTCTCTACAGATTTGATCAATCTTGCATCGTAGTTGTTCTCTTCTGCAATTTTCTTTAATGCTTTTACATCTTTTGGAAAACACGAACCTCCGTATCCTGCACCCGGATAAATAAAACTATAACCTATACGGTTGTCAGACCCAATTCCGATACGTACTTTGTTGGCATCAGCTCCTACACGCTCACAAATGTTTGCAATTTCGTTCATAAAAGAGATCTTGGTTGCTAACATTGCATTGGCTGCATATTTGGTCATTTCCGCAGAACGCACATCCATTTCAATCAATCGATCGTGATTGTGCGTAAATGTAGCATATAGTTTTCTCATCACCTTAAACGCTCTTTCTGTTTCTGCTCCTACCACTACCCTGTCTGGTTTCATAAAATCATTCACAGCAGCACCTTCTTTTAAGAATTCAGGATTAGAAACTACGTGGAACTCAATTTCCACTCCTCTTTTGTCTAATTCTTCTTGGATTGCTGCTTTTACTTTGTCTGCAGTTCCAATAGGTACTGTTGATTTATCAATTACCACCAACTTTTTTGTCATTACCTGACCGATTTGTCTTGCTACCGCCAATACATACTGTAAATCTGCAGAACCATCATCTCCCATAGGCGTACCTACAGCAATAAAAGCCACTTCTGAATTTTCTAGACCATCTTTGATATCGGTGCTAAAATGCAAGTTTCCTAATTCCACATTTTTCTTCACCAAAGGCTCTAATCCTGGTTCATAGATTGGAATAATTCCGTTTTTTAAAGCTTCTACTTTTTTTTGGTCAATATCTATACATGTTACATAGTTCCCCATTTCTGAAAAACATGTTCCTGTAACCAAACCTACGTATCCTGTTCCAACTACTGTAATATTCATCTTATGTTATAATTTACCGTTTACTTTTTCTTTGTCTAATACTCCTTTTACATCATAGATTATTCCATTGGGCTGACACCATTTTTGGATTTCTATTGCGATCAATTCTTTGTGTGGCACTGCTAAAACGACTGCCTGATATTTTTTTGTTGCCAACTTCGGCACCATTTCTATTTGATATTCTTTTTTAACCTCTTCTGTATTTACCAAAGGATCGTATACATCTACATGCATTCCATAATCCTGCAACTCCCATACAACATCCACCACTTTGGTGTTTCTAACGTCAGGACAGTTTTCTTTGAACGTAATTCCCAATACCAACACCTCAGCTCCTTTAATCACCCCTCCTTTTTGTATCATCAGCTTGGTTACTTGCGAGGCCACATATGCCCCCATGCTATCGTTCATTCTTCTACCTGCCAAAATAATTTCTGGATGATAACCATATTCTTGTGCTTTTTGAGCCAAGTAATAAGGGTCTACTCCGATACAATGTCCTCCTACCAAACCTGGTTTAAAAGGCAAAAAATTCCATTTGGTTCCTGCTGCTTTTAACACCTCTGCAGTATCAATCCCCATCAAATTAAAGATCTTAGACAATTCATTCACAAAAGCAATGTTGATATCTCTTTGTGAATTTTCTATCACTTTGGCTGCTTCTGCCACTTTAATGGTAGGTGCCAAATGTGTACCTGCTGTAATTATGGAACTATAAACCTCATCAATCTTTTTTCCTATTTCAGGCGTAGAACCCGCTGTAACTTTTAATATTTTATCTACTGTATGCAGCTTATCTCCTGGATTGATTCTTTCGGGAGAGTAGCCCACATAAAAATCTTTATTGAATGTTAACCCCGAGACTCTTTCCAATACCGGCACACAGTCTTCTTCGGTAGCCCCAGGATAAACGGTAGATTCGTATACAACTATATCTCCTTTTTTTAGCACCGCACCTACTGTTTCACTTGCTTTGATTAAAGGAGTTAACACAGGACGATTGTTTTTATCTACAGGGGTTGGCACTGTGATTACATAAAAATTACATGTAGCCAATTCTTCTGAGCTATCTGTACATAGCAAGCCCTTTGATGCGGTCTCTAAATTTTCCTGTAATACAGACTTTAGCAATTCCTCTTCAATCTCTTTGGTTTTATCTTTTCCTTCATTTAATTCAGCTACGCGCTGTTTGTCTATATCAAATCCTACTGTTTTGTACTGGGTAGCAAACAACCTTGCCAACGGCAATCCCACATACCCCAATCCTATAACCCCAATTTTCATACTCCTTAATTATCAAGACACAAATATATATTAATCCTTCTAAACCTATGTTAAACTAATTTTGTTTTTACGTAAACGGATGTTTGCTTTTAGACTTGTAAAATAACGCGTGTACTTTTTCCTCTTTTGGTTCAGAAAACTCCGCATTTCGAATTTCATGTACCATCTGGATGGAATTTCGCGCATCATTTAATCCAAAACCTTTTCCTTCAAGTATTGCTTTGTAACTTTCGGTATGCAATTCCGTAAAACCTCCACTAAACTCAATTTCCTCACCGTCCACCGTAATAGAGCGATATGTTCTTTGCTCCTTGGCTTTAATTTCTTCTGGAATTAAATCGTAATTAATGGACAAAAACCATTTTACCTTGGCTTTTTCAAACAAAAAGTAACCACACGCTCGGTCGTGTGTGTGCTCAAACACCAAGTTCTCTTTTAACTCCCCAAACACCCAAGATAACATATCAAAAAAATGCACTCCGATGTTGGAAGCAATTCCTCCTGACTTTGTTTTTTCTCCTTTCCATGAAGCATAGTACCACTTTCCTCTAGAAGTTAAATAAGTCAAGTCTACATCAAACACTTTTCCTTTAGGAGCTTGTGCTACTTTTTCTTTTAAATCTAAAATAGCTTGATGATGTCGTAGTTGAAGAATGGTGTAAATTTTTTTACCTGTTTCCTTTTCAATGGCTTGTAAGGCATCTATATTCCAAGGATTCAGCACCAAAGGTTTTTCACAAATTGCATGAGCCCCTGATCGCAAAGCCATACGAATATGAGCATCGTGCAAGTAGTTGGGTGTACAAATGCTTACGTAATCTAGCTTAATTCCTTTTTCACGCTTTAACTTTTCAATATGCCTGTCAAATCTTTCAAACTCTACAAAAAAAGAAGCCTCAGGAAAGTAAGAATCCATGATTCCCACACTGTCATTTTTATCTAAGGCTGCCAACAACAAGTTGCCTGTTTCTTTGATTGCTTTTAAATGCCTTGGAGCTATATAGCCCGCAGCCCCTATCAACGCAAAATTCTTAATGTCCTTCATGTATTCGACAACTGAAAAGTTATACAGGTCAAATATAGAAAAATCATACTGACAAAATGAAGCAATCAGAAATAAAAAAACCTGTCATATGACAGGTTTTTAATTTTAGTGGGCGATGAGGGATTCGAACCCCCGACCCCCTCGGTGTAAACGAGGTGCTCTGAACCAACTGAGCTAATCGCCCTTACGGGTTTTATTTTTGGTGGGCAATGAGGGATTCGAACCCCCGACCCCCTCGGTGTAAACGAGGTGCTCTGAACCAACTGAGCTAATTGCCCTTAGCGGGTGCAAATATAACACTTAATTTGATATCTACACCCGTTTTTTAAAAAAAATTACAATAAATTTTTATCGTACTTTCCAGCGTATTCTCGTATCTGTTTAACTTCTTCACTTTTATCTTTGGATATCAACAAAATACAATCATCTGCTTCAATAACAACTACGTGATCTATTCCTCTAGTTGCAAATACAGGTTTTGAAGCTAATGCATAAGAATTCACTACATTTTCCCCTTTAACCATATGAAACAGATCATCATCTCCAAAATCTTTGGCATAAGAAATCAGTGAGTCAAAAGAACCTAAATCCGACCAAATAAAATGAGACTTTACCATTTTTAAGATTTTAGACTTTTCTAAAACCGCAAAATCAATACTGTCTTCTGGAATTTTTTCCATGTCCTCTTTTTTAATCGCTCCGTCTTCACAATTGCTGTAAGCTGCTACACAAGCTTCATACATTTCAGGTTGGTATGTTTTTAATTCGTTTAAAAACACCGAAGCTTTGAAACAAAACATTCCTGAGTTCCAGCAAAAATTCCCTGAACGAATGTAACGAATTGCCAAATCTTTGTTTGGTTTTTCTCTAAATCCTTTTACATCCTCTCCATCGTACTCGATGTATCCATAGCCTGTTTCAGGTTTTAACGGTTGTATTCCAAAGGTTACAATATTCCCTTCTTTTGCCAATCTGATGGTATTTTGCACCGCCAATTTATATTCTTTCATATCCCCAATCATATGATCTGATGGCGTAATGAACATGATATCTTCTGGGTCTAATGCCAAAGCAGCCAAAGCGATTGCTGGTGCTGTATTTCTTCCTACAGGTTCTACAATTTTTTTATCAATCGAGAATCCCAAATCTTTGGCTTGAGCTTCGGCCATTACCAACTGTGTTTTGTTAGTAACCAACATAAAATCATCTACCAAAGCCTCGTTTCTTAATACTGTGTACTGAAACAAAGATCTTTCTTTTCCTTCAAAAATTTTTAAAAATTGTTTAGGATCTGTTTTTCTTGAAATAGGCCACAATCTAGAACCTACACCTCCACTAAGCACTACATTTACAATCTTTCCCATAAATATTGATTATTTTAAATTATTATATATTTTGTACCAATCGATGAATTTTTTCACCCCTTCTTCTACAGTCGTGTTAGGACTATACCCATAATCCTCTATCAATTCCGTTACATCTGCCCATGTTTTGGCCACATCTCCTGGTTGCATATCCATCATATTTTTCTGTGCTTTTTTTCCCAGATTTTTTTCGATGTTCTCT
The DNA here is from genome assembly GCF_000220525.1 of Ochrovirga pacifica. Classification (GTDB taxonomy): domain Bacteria; phylum Bacteroidota; class Bacteroidia; order Flavobacteriales; family Flavobacteriaceae; genus Ochrovirga; species Ochrovirga pacifica. The sequence continues at coordinate 50,740 of NZ_AFPK01000070.1, forward strand.
ATGTAATCGCTTAGTTTTACTGAATTGTTGTTTCCTATATTGTACACTTTGTACAATTCATTTTTCTCTTTTCTAGTTGCTACCTCCCCTTCTATAATTCTCATCACCCCCTGAACTATGTCTCCTACATAGGTAAAGTCGCGCTCCATTTTTCCATGATTGAATACTTTTATAGGTTCTTCTTTTCTAATGCCTTCTGCAAATAAATACGCTGCCATATCTGGTCTTCCCCAAGGCCCATAAACTGTAAAGAAACGCAAACCTGTAGTTGCAAAACCAAACAAGTGTGAATACGTATGTGCCATCAATTCATTGCTTTTTTTAGAAGCAGCGTATAAACTAATAGGCGTGTCTACCGTGTCTTTGGTAGAAAATGGAATCTTAGAATTTAACCCATACACACTAGAACTACTTGCATAAACCAAGTGTTCTACCTTTGTATGCCTACAGGCTTCTAATAGATTTACATACCCTACAATATTGCTATCTACATAAGCATGTGGATTTTCAATACTATACCTCACTCCCGCTTGTGCTGCTAAATTGCAGACTACTTGAAATTGCTCTTGTTGAAACAATTGATTGATGGCTTCTCTATCCTCTAAGTTGATTCGGATAAATTTGAAGTTTTTTGATTGTGAAGTTGTTTCCTGTCCAAAAACGGCAGCTGTCTCCTTGTCAACCCCTAGTTGATTTAAACGAGCATACTTTAAATTTACATCGTAATAATCATTGATATTGTCAATTCCCACCACCTGGTGATCTCTGCTTAACAGTAATTCTGACAAATGGTATCCAATAAACCCTGCAGCTCCTGTAACTAAAATCTTCATTTGTTAACCTATTTTAGTTGACAAATATATTATTTTAATCCATGCTAGGCTTTATTTCAATTTTAAGTTTTGTTAAATAATCTGCAACAACAAAGGTACTCCCCCCAATATAGACCAAATCTTTATCTTTAGCCATTAGTAAAGCTTGTTCTACTCCTGCTGCTACTGTCGGATAACTTTCTCCCATCAACCCTAACTCATTCGCTTTGGATTTTAGCAATAGCTCAGACATTCCACGTTGTATTGCGGGTTTTACAAAGTAGTAGTTTGCCTTTTTAGGCAACAAAGGCAACACACCCTCTAAGTCTTTATCCTCTACCACCCCAAACACTATATGCAATTCCTGATAGTCTTCTTTAAGCAATTGCTCAACTACCAAAGCAATACCCTCTTTATTGTGTCCTGTATCGCATATTATTTTTGGAGCAGCTTGTATCTGCTGGTATCGACCTAACAAACCTGTGTTTTTTATCGTGTTCTTTAAACCGTTTTCTAGAGCTTTTTCTGAAATCTTAATCCCTAGTTCTTGTAAAACTCTACAGGTTTGCACTGCAGTTTTTAGATTTTTTTGTTGGTACACTCCTTTTAAATCACAATCCCAAGCTATTTTTGACAATTCAAAAGCCTTGTACAATGTTGCTTTTTTCTTTGTTGCAATGGATTGAAACACAGGAAAAGTCTCCGAATGATACTCCCCAATTACTACAGGACGTTCTGTTTTGATAATTCCTGCTTTTTCTGCAGCAATCTCTGGTAAGGTAGTTCCTAAAAATTGAACGTGATCTAAACCAATGTTGGTAATGACCGACACCAAAGGATGCAACACATTGGTAGAATCTAACCTTCCTCCTAAACCTGTTTCTAAAACCACAAACTGAACCTTAGCTTCTCTAAAATACTCAAAGGCCAATCCTACAGTCATTTCAAAAAAAGACAGAGAATTTTGTTCAAAAAAACTTTGATGCTTTTGAACAAAATCAACTATGTACGCTTCTGAAATTTCCAAACCATTGATCTTGATGCGCTCTCTGAAATCTATCAAATGTGGAGATGTATATAAGCCTACTTTGTACCCTTGCTCCTGCAATACGGAGGCTATCATATGGCTAGTAGACCCCTTTCCATTGGTTCCTGCAACATGAACTGCTTGAATGTGCTGTTCCGGATGCTTTAAATACTCCATTAACAACCAAGTGTTAGACAAATCTTTTTTGTACGCACTCGCTCCTTGACGTTGGTACATCGGCAGTTGACGAAACAACCAATCTAAAGTTTCTTGATACTTCATTTACTCTGACAAGACAAATTTATAACGAATAAAGCCTACTTGTTTTTGAGGAGCGTTTCCATCAGGATTCCACTTTGTTGCCAAGGCCGCTTTTTTAGCAGGCTCTAACAAACACGGACTATTGTTGGTTGTTCCTTTTATTCCCGGAGTTGCCTTGATTACTTTTCCATTATTGTCTACCTCTATCCTAACCACCACTGTTCCTTCTTCATTACAGCTTGGCTTTCTTACTGGCTTAGACAAAGCTCTCCTTCCCTTTAACAAATAGTTTCCATCGCCTCCAAAACCATCGTTTCCGTAGTACTTGTTGCTATTAGGATCTCCTTGCTGGCTGCCTTTAGCTCCTGACTGTGCATCGTCTCCCTCTCCTTGGGCTTCCTCTCCCTGAGAAGGATTGCCAAACAGGTTGTTTAGTGCATTTTGTGCTTCTTTATTGGGTGTTGGCTTTTTAGGTTTCGGTACTTCTTTTTCCTCAGGCTGTGCTTTTTCGGTTGTTTTTTTCTCTACTTTTTTTACAATTTCTTTTTTTTCCTCTTGTTTTTTTTCTTCTACAACAGGAGCTTGTTCTGTGTTTTGTGTCAACACTTTTTCTTGAGTAGCAGGTTTGGGTTCTGAGGGTATCGGCTCTGGTGCTGCTTTTTGCGTATTTTTTGGTGCAGATTGAATGGTTTTGTTCACTTTGGGAGTTCCCGAACCTACATCCGAAGTTCCAAAATTGATTGCAACACCGTATTCTTCCGGAGGATCTTGGTATCTAAGTCCTGAAAAAAACAACAAAAAAATCACCAATGTTGTAAAAACAATGGTATACGCTGCTGATTTTTTTTGGTACGGTGTTTCTAACATTTCTTAATTTCCTTTGACTGCTAAAATCATTTTGATTTTGTTCCTGTTGGCAATGTCAATTACCTGCATGATGTTTTTATATGCCGACTCTTGATCTCCTCGAATCACCAACGTTCCTTCTTTTTCGGAAGTTAATCTTTGCAACAAGGTATTTTCTAGCTGATTGAATTCTACTTTTTCTGTATCTACATAAAAATTTCCATCGCTGGTTACTGAAACAGAAATCACCCCTTTGTTTTCCGTTTTTCCACCTGCTTTAGGCAACAAAACATCTATAGCGTTAACGGTTACCAAAGTAGAAGTCAACATAAAAAAAATCAACAACAAAAACACAATGTCTGTCATAGACGACATGCTAAATTCAGCACTTATTTTGTTCCTTCCTTTTATCATGTCTTACATCGGTTCGTTTAACAAATCCAGAAACTCTACACTTTTAGCCTCCATTTGATACACTACTTTGTCTGTTTTTACTACCAAATGATTGTAAGCCACATACGATAAAATCCCCACAATCAATCCTCCAACGGTTGTGGTCATAGCCGTATACAATCCATCAGACAACATTTTTATATCTATTTGCCCACCTGAATTGGCAATTTCGTGGATAGAAACAATCATTCCGATAACTGTTCCTAAAAAACCAATCATAGGAGCAGCTCCAGAAATGGTAGCCAACACACTAATATTTTTTTCTAACTTATATACTTCTAGCTTTCCTGCGTTCTCGATTGCTGTATTGATATCCTCTAAAGGTTTTCCTATTCTAGACACTCCTTTTTCAATTAAATTTGCTACGGGAGCATCATTTTTTTGGCTCAGCGACTTGGCTCCATCAATATTCCCCATACTGATTTGCTCTTTGATCTGATTCATAAAATCTTTGTCTATTTTACTAGCCGATTTGATGGCCAAAAAACGTTCGATGTAGATGTAAAAAGCCACAATTAACAAAACAAACAAAATCCCCATAATAATTTGTCCCCCTACACCTCCATCTAAAATAAGCTGCATGATGGATAATGTCTTTTCTTGCGTTGCCTCTGAAGCCATTGCTTCTACTTGATTTTCTTCCATAATAGAACCCCGTTTATTTACAAAACGAAAATACAATTAATTATTGCATCTTTTACAACAAAAAAGGACTAATCATAAGGTTCCTTTTTATTCTTTTTTGTATGCTTTTATTTACAAAATCATACGGACCATTATATACCCTACTCCTCCTAAAACAATTGTGTAAGGCAAAGCCATTTTTACCATTGTTCCGTAAGACAAGTTGATTAGTGGAGCCAATGCAGAAGTCAGCAAAAATAAAAATGCTGCTTGACCATTGGGTGTTGCTACACTTGGTAAGTTAGTTCCTGTATTGATTGCAACCGCTAAGTGCTCAAAATGCTCTCTATCTATCGTTCCAGCTTTAAAAGCTTGCTGTACTTCTCCTATATATACTGTTGCTACAAACACGTTGTCACTAATTGCAGACAATACTCCGTTTGCTATGTAAAACAACCCTGGCTGTGCAGATGGATCTTGCTCCAAAGCCCAATGAATAATTGGCGAGAACAAATGCTGATCGTGAATCATGGCTACTACTACAAAAAACACCACCAATAATCCTGTAAACGGTAAAGCTTCTTCAAAAGCATGTCCTAAATGATGCTCTTCTGTAATCCCGATAAAAGCTGTTTGGAAAATGATCAAGGCCAGTCCAATAAACCCTACAGGAGCAATATGTAAAGCCAATCCTGCTATTAACAAAATAGCAGCCAATCCTTGTACTTTTAACGCATATTTTTCTTTGTCTGTTCTTTTAGCATCCTCTTCTTGTGCATACCCTTGTAAAATCTGATTGACTACTTTTGGTAATTTTGCTCCAAAACCAAAAGCACCTGTTAACTCTAATACTACTGTGGTTAACAACCCACAAACCAACACCGGCATCGTTATCGGTGCCATTTTTACGAAGAACTCCACAAAATGCCAGCCTAATCGCTCTCCAATTAATAAGTTTTGAGGCTCTCCCACCAACGTACACACTCCACCCAAAGCAGTACCTACCACTCCGTGCATTATTAAACTTCTTAAAAAGCTTCTGAATTGCTCTAAGGTCTCCCCACTTAACTCGTCCTTGTCTAAAATTCCATCACCATTATAATCCTCCAAACCAGAGTGTATTTTATGGTAAATTCCGTAAAATCCAACCGCTACACTAATCAATACTGCTGTTACTGTTAATGCATCTAAGAAAGCAGACAATACCGCAGCCATAAAAACAAACAACAAAGACAACACTACTTTTGATTTTATTTTGGTGAAGATTTTACTGAAGATAAACATTAACAAAGGCTTCATAAAATAGATTCCCGCTACCATAAACACCAACAACAAAATCACTTCTAAGTTGTGATCTACCTCTTCATATGCCTTGTGAGGAGTTGTTAAACCCAACGCTAAAATTTCAATAGCTAATAAACCTCCAGATTGCAAAGGATAACATTTTAGTGCCATAGCCAAGGTAAAGATAAACTCCGCTATAAACAACCATGCACCCTGGTGCGGAAAATATATAGAAATAGGAATGTTTATTAACAAAAAGAAAATCATGACCCACTTGAACCACATTGGACTAGATCCTAAGAAATATTTCATTGTATTATTTTTTAAAATTTGGAAGCTAAAATAAAATAAATCCACACATCCTACATGAGCATTGTGTTAATTTTTAGGAATCAAACAAAATACTTGTATTTTGTTAAGAAAGCCTCTCTCTCTATTTTTTGGCATCTTAGTTGAACAACCCTGCTATTTTTCCTGAAGAATGATCTTTGAAAGCCCCTGTTACACTCTTTAGACAATTTACTTTTTGCTCGTATCTTAATTTCCCCAACAAAGCAAAAATCAATGCTTCTTTGTAATCAATCAACTTCTTATCTGGCAACACCCAACAAACCTCTATTCTTTTAGCCCTAAGCAATTCCATTAAAAACTGATGGTATGCTCCGCCACCCGTAACCAAAACAGCACCTTGATGAACTACACTAGCCAACTGCACTGCTATATGTTCAGTAAATGTCCTTAGCACATCCTTTACCTCTAGCTCTCTTTTTTCTATTAATGGAATCACCTGTGCATTCACAAACTCTATTCCCAAAGATTTTGGAGCTTTTTGTTGATAATACTCCAAACTGTTTAATTTCTCTAACAGCTCTACATCTACACTTCCCGATTTTGCCACTTCTCCTTTATCATCATAAGACATTCCCAATTTATTGGCATACTTGTTTAGCACCGTATTTACAGGACAGCAATCAAAAGCCACTCTTTTCCCATGTTGACGATACGAAATATTAGAAAAGCCTCCTAAGTTTAAACAATAGTCATATTCCGAAAATAGCAACTCATCCCCAATAGGTACCAAGGGAGCTCCTTGCCCTCCTAACACAACATCTTGTGTTCTAAAATCGTACACTACAGGAATTTTAACTTGTTGATATATTTCTTGGCCAGCCCCTATCTGAAGCGTATATCCTTTTTCTGGTTGATGATGCACTGTATGCCCGTGTGATGCCACCAACGACACTTTTTTAATTCCATAAGATTTGATAAAGTCTGCCACCATCCTCCCATATTCTTGACCCAAAGCTATATCCCACTTTTGCAATAAAGGATCTGCTTTGGGTAGTTCAGCACATTTTTTTAATCTAGACAACCATTCTGTACTGTATGAAAACGTTTCAGCTTCCAAAATTTGAAATCGATTGTTTTCTAAAAAAGAAACGTATACCAAATCTACTCCATCCAAAGAAGTTCCTGACATCAATCCTATACTATAATTTGCTTGCATGCTGCCTGTTGTTATTCGTTAATTTATAGTAATGAATATATATAAATTCTAGTGATTTACAGGTGCTATTTGAAATCATGACCAAAAGTAAAGTTTAAAGCAACAAAAAAGCCTCAACTTCAAGAGTTAAGGCTTTATGTGATCGCGACAGGATTCGAACCTGTGACCGTCTGCTTAGAAGGCAGATGCTCTATCCAGCTGAGCTACGCGACCTTTTGTGTCGGGGTGGCAGGATTCGAACCTGCGACCTCCGCGTCCCAAACGCGGCGCGATAACCGGGCTACGCTACACCCCGAAATGGTTATCTTATTGTGCGGAGAGACCGGGATTCGAACCCGGGCATCGAAAAACGATGACAGCTTAGCAGGCTGCTGCATTACCACTCTGCCACCTCTCCAAAAGTACTTACCGCACTTCGTTTAGCGAGTGCAAATATATAAGATTCTTAAAGTTTTCACAACCTTTTTTTTTATTTTTTTATTCTGGATATTCAATTCGTAAATGATAGATATTTTTTAGTTTTTTTTGAATGACTTTTTTCACTCGCTCAATCTCTCGTAATGTGATATTTGCGTTTAAAAACTGCCCTTCTGATTTTTGTTTTTCTATAATTTTATCTACTAATTGATCGATAGCAGTCGCATTAGGTTCTGACAAACTTTTGGAAGCTGCTTCGGCTGCATCACACATCATCAAAATACAGGTTTCTTTAGAAAAAGGGATTGGCCCTGGATATCTGAAATCATCTGGATTGATTTGAAGATCTGGATTGAGTTCTTGTTCTTTTTTATAAAAGTAATATACCAAACTCGTTCCGTGATGCGTTCTAATAAAATCGATGATACGGTCTGGAAGTCGGTGCTTTTTAGCCAATTCGATTCCCTCCAACACATGCCCTATAATAATAGAAGCACTTTCTTTTGGTGGCAATTCATTATGCGGATTGACACTGGTAGACTGATTTTCGGTAAAGTAAAAAGGATCTACCATTTTTCCTATATCATGATACAAAGCCCCTGTTCTTGTTAGCATAACATTGGCATTGATTTCATTGGCAGCTGCTTCGGCTAAGTTGGCCACTTGCATAGAGTGTTGAAAAGTTCCTGGAGCTTTTTCATTCAACTCTCTTAACAAGACACTATTAGTATTGGACAATTCTAACAAAGTAATATCTGAAGTTAAGCCAAATAGTTTTTCGTACAACCAAATTAAAAATACCGACAAAAAAGACAGTACTCCGTTGAGTGCAAACAATCCAAAATACCTACTTCTTATCTGGTCTATACTTCCTTCGTGAATGATAAAAAATGCCAAATATGTTACCATGTAAACCAAGGTTATTTTAATGACCGATATAAAAAGATTTCCTCTTTTATGAATATCCGACACTGTTAATATGGTTACAAAACCAGCAATGGTTTGCAAATAAATGTACTCAAAACTACTAGGCACCACAAAACCTAGCATTAACACCATCAACAAATAAGAAAATAAAGCTACTCTAGAATCAAAAAAAGCTTTTAAAACGATGGGTAAAATACATACGGGCACTACGTACAAATAATCTGACAAATGTTTGATAATAAATGTCTCTAAGCAAACCATTAACAATACATTTAGAAAGATGAAAGTTACATGCGTATTATTTTCGTAAATCACTTTTCTATCCAAATACAAAAACAACATCAACATTCCCATAGCCAAAGAAACCAAGATGATGTAGCCTGTAAGAATCCACATATAATTCTTTTTACTCCACACTTGTGACGTGTATTCTTTTTTAAGTGATTGCAGTACCGATAGTTTTTTTCCCTCTACAATATCTCCTCTAGCAATAATCAGTTCTTTTGCACTAACTTTTCCTTTGGTATACGAAATTGTATTTAATGCCTCTTGCAAATCTTTTTCTGTATATTTTTGATCGTAAAAAACATTGGGTACCAAAACCTCTGTTAACCGATTGGTAATAATACTTTTGTAGGCATATGGTATTTGATCTTGTAAATTTTGTTTAATGAATGGTAAAATTTCATTGGCTGTAATCAATCGGCCATACTTTATTTCTGTTACCTCTTGCCCTTTTCTTAGCAACACCCGTCTTTCGAACGAAAACAACTCTTTTTCTGAAGTGTCTACAAAACCCAAATTATAAATTTCAGAAATCAATTCCTGAGCTGTGTTTTTGTAAATTCTGTTTTCTACATTCAACTCAAAACCTTTTTGCACCAAAGCCATATCGTACTGATTGGAAAATTTTTCCTGAACCGCATTGACTATCTTTTCTTGGTATTCAAAATAAATTGTTGCATTTTCTTGAATTTCTTTTTTTTCTTGATGGATTTCCTCTTCTGTTTTCTGAATGGCAAAATCAAAAGGAGCCAGTAAATTTTCGTATTGCCAAGGTTTTCCTTTTTGGAACTCATATTTAAACTTTCCTCCTTTTGGAAAAAAATAAACAATGGAAAACACCACTGCGATGAACAAAACTACTTTGTAAATATCCGATTGATTCTGGTAGATGCGATTGATAATTCTTTTCATTGAATGAAATTGGATTTACCCAAAAATAAACAATTAAATTTTGTAAATTAAGGTTTCAAACACCGAAACCATGCTTCAAAAAACCGTTATTGTTGCCGCAAAAAGAACCCCTATTGGTTCTTTTTTAGGAAGCTTAGCTAGTATTCCAGCTCCACGATTGGCCAGCACTTGTATACAACGTATTTTAACAGACACACAGCTTTCTTCCAATGCTATAGAAGAAATCTACCTTGGTAATGTATTACAAGCTGGATTAGGGCAAGCCCCTGCCAAACAAGCAGCAAAATTTGCAGGCTTAAACGATTCTATTCCCTGCACCACCATTAACAAAGTTTGTGCATCAGGATTAAAAGCCATAAGTCTTGCTGCACAAGCTATTGCTACAGGAGACCGTGATATTGTATTGGCTGGAGGCATGGAAAACATGTCTCAGGTTCCTCACTATAGCCATTTAAGAAAAGGATTAAAATTTGGTAATCAATCTCTTGTTGACGGATTGCTACTAGACGGACTTACCAATGTTTACGACCACAAACACATGGGTGTTTGTGGGGATTTGTGTGCCCAGCAGTACGGAATTAGCCGTGAAACACAAGATGCCTTTGCCATCCATTCTTACGAAAAAGCAAGAACTGCAGCTTCTACAGGTAAATTTGATGATGAAATCACCCCTGTAGCTACACACATTAAAGGCAAAGAGCTTTTGGTTTCTGAAGACGAAGAATACCAACATTTTCGCCCTGAAAAATTCCCTCAACTCCGACCTGCATTTTCTAAAAATGGCACAGTAACAGCTGCCAATGCATCGACCTTGAACGACGGAGCTGCCTGCTTGTTATTGATGAGTGCTACTAAAGCTCAATCTTTAGGACTTAGCCCTTTGGTTGAAATTATTGCTTATGAAGACACTTCCCAAAGCCCCGAACACTTTACAACCTCTCCAACTCATGCTACTCATGCAGTATTACGCAAAGCCCAGCTCCCGATTAGCGCTATTGATTTTTTTGAACTCAACGAAGCTTTCTCTGTAGTAGGCTTAGCCAACGCACAATTGTTAGGAATCCCTTTAGAAAAAATCAATATTCATGGTGGTGCTGTCTCAATTGGACACCCGCTAGGTTGCTCAGGTGCTAGAATTGTTGTTTCTTTGATTCACATTTTAAAACAGCAGCAAGCCTCCTATGGACTTGCAGCTATTTGTAATGGTGGTGGAGGTGCTACCGCTTTGATTATTAAAAATATTACTTAGTTTAGTACAAACTTACATGAATTACGGTATTTGCAACTTAAGTGTTGTCCCCTTGAGACTAGAACCCACTGACAGTTCTGAAATGGTTTCCCAACTATTGTTAGGAGAACACTTTAAAGTCTTAGAAATTCGAAAAAAGTGGAGTAAAATTCGACTTGCCTTCGATCAATACGAAGGCTGGATAGACAACAAGCAGTACCTTTCTATTGCCGAAGACACTTACCATCAATACGAACAACAACCTATTGTTCTATCTAAGGACTTGATCAACTTTGCCGAAAACGAGCAACACTTACTGACTCATGTACTCATTGGCTCACAACTACCTGATTACCAACAACAACATTTCCGTGTCGGAGAAGAGGTCTTTCATCTAGAAGGAGAAACCTGCCATGGCAAACTAGGCAAAGAAAATATTGTAGCAACCGCATTGCAATTCATCAACACTCCTTATTTATGGGGAGGAAAAACTCCTTTAGGGATTGATTGTTCAGGCTTGACACAATTGGTATATAAACTTAACGGATACTCTCTACAAAGAGATGCTAAAGATCAAGCAAAACAAGGAGAAGTCCTCAGTTTTATTGAAGAAAGCGAACCTGGTGATTTGGCTTTTTTTGACAACGAGGAAGGAACCATTGTACATGTAGGAATCATGATGGCTGAAAACCACATTATACATGCTCATGGGAAAGTACGTATTGATCGATTGGATCATCTAGGCATTTACAATATAGACAGCAAAAGACATACACATAAGTTACGTGTTATTAAGAAGATTGTATAATTGAAAATTA
>NZ_AFPK01000069.1 GCF_000220525.1 Ochrovirga pacifica
ATATTATTAAATATTATCCAGTTGGAAATGGTGACTCTTCATTAATGATTATCTCAAAAGACAATGATGATATTACAATTATAACTGATTGTAAAATAAGAGAAGTTAAAGATGAAGTATTTGATGTAAGAAAAGACTTAAATAACTCATTACCCAAAAAAGACAATAAAACATACACCGATTTGTTTATACTATCTCATCATGATGAAGATCATTGTCTAGGTTTTAAAAACAACTTTTATTCGGGAGATATTTCTAATCAATCATCAAATTGTGATAAAATTATTATTGATGAACTATGGGTTAATGCACATATTTTAAATGATGAAACAATAATAAAAGATTCAGATGCCGATTACATAAAAAAAGAAGTTGTTAGGAGAAGGGATTTGTATAAAAATAATAATTTTTCAGCTAATAGTAAAGGAAATAGACTGATGCTTATTGGTTCAGATATAAATGGAGATTTTAATAATGTTCCAACTTATATACCAGGTGATATTGTTGATAGTATTAATGATAAAACATTACCAAACTTTAATATTTATATACATGCCCCATTCAAAGAACATCTTGAAAATTGCTTTAATCTAAATGATAGAAATTCTGCATCAATAGTGTTTCAAGCAAGGTTTTTTAATTCTATTAGTAAAGAATTGTCTACAAGAGTTATCTTCGGTGGTGACTCTGACCATAAAGTATGGGAAAAAATAAAATTTACCTGTGAGAAAAATGATGTGGAAAAATTAAATTGGGATATTTTTCAAACTCCTCATCATTGCTCTTGGTCATTTTTTAATGATACGCCATATAAAGATATTGAAAGAGGTATTGATAACTCAAAACCAAAACAAACATCTATTGATATATTAAATTATAAATTATCAGGTGCAAAAATCATAGCTACATCTAAAAAAATAGAAAACAACGATGATAATCCACCACATTATAAAGCTAAAGATGAATATGTAAAAATTGTAGCAGATAATAATTTTTATAATACGGAAGAGTTTTATAATACATATAAATTACCAATTGTGTTTGGAATTGATGATAATGGAGCAACCTTATTAAAAAGAGCTAAAGAATCTATTTCTCAAGGTACTGTTATTCCATCTAGAGCTGGTTAGTATGATTATAAATCCAAAATTATATAACCCATACAGAATTAGAAGTATAGATGTTCAACATAAATATTCAAAAGATATAATTAAAGACATCGATAGGAACAGTCCATTAATAGAATTAATTAAATTAGAAAAGAATTCTAATGATGATGAACTTATATACTTAAAATTTGAATTAGAAATATCAAATAAACCTAAAAATGGCATTAAGGAATTTGAAGAAATACTGATATTGGTTACAAATGATGATGATCGATTACCTTTTGTTTATGCTTTAAGAGAGGGGTTCAATAAAGGTTTGCCTCACACAAATTACACAAATTTTGATTCACCTATTAGTTTATGCATTTTTGAAGATACTTTCATAGAATTAAAACACAAATGGTCTGGAACATTTTTTTTAAACTCTATTAAAAAATGGTTAGAATTAACAGCCAAAGACGAACTTCATCAAAGTGACCAACCTCCTGAACCTTTTATTCATGGTAATAATATTGTGATAATACAAAAAGGGTTTAATCACATAGAAAAATTAGATAATAATATATATAGATTAACCCCTCAGGAATCAAATAAGACAAAGTATTTTAATTTTTCATATGTTGAAATAAAATGCGTAGAAAATAATATAGTTTACCACTCAATTGATACTTTATATGATTTAATGAAAATATACAAAGAACATGGTGTAGATTTTTTGTATTTAATAAAAAAAGAAATAAAATCAAGGATAGATAGCTTATTGAAAGGTAAATATGTTGATCCTTCAATATTTAAACATGAATATTTTATAGCTATAAATTCTCCTTATAAATTTAATGGAAATATTAATCAGAATATATTTTTGGGTAAATTAAATCAATCTTTTGGTGATTTGTGTTATTTATTGGGTTACAATCTACCATTTAATTTTAAAAATATTACAACTGATAAACTAGATGAGATAAAATCAAAATCTATTAAAATTGAAATAATATCAAATATTTATGATTTTGATATTGAAAGTGCTAGAGAATATTCTACTATCTCAAATGATAAAATTTCACAGCCAAATGTAAGTTTAATAGGTTGTGGAGCCCTTGGTTCTCATTTTTTTATGAACTTAGCTAAATCTGGTTTAGGAAAATGGACATTAATTGACAATGATGTTTTATTACCTCATAATCTTACCAAACATTCAAGTATTGATAGAACAAATGCTGTTTCTGAGTTTAAGGCTAAAATAATTTCTAGTGATGCTAACAAACTTTTAAACTCTGAAGTTTTTTCAAAACCTATTAATAAAAATATTCTTGATATAGATCCTTTGTCTATACCAAAGAGTGATATAATAATTGATATTTCAACATCTATAGGAGTACAAAGATATTTAACAAAAGTATTTAAAGAAAACACTAAATACACGGCTTTTTTAAACCCGTCTGGAACAGGTCTGGTATTGCTTACTGATGATATAAGTAATAACATTACGTTAGATTTACTTGAATATCAATACTATTCTGAATTAATTAATAATCAAAAATTAAATGATTTTTTAAATTATTCAGAAGAAACTAAAATAAGATATGCAAGAGGTTGTAGAGATATAACATCCAAAATTAGTCAAGAAGATATTTCTATATTTTCAGGAATACTATCTAAATTCTTTAAGTCTAATCACACTAAAAATGAGGCTAGATTGAATATTTGGTTATTAGGTGAGAATTATACTATCCATAATTATAATTTTAAAATTATAGATTGGACAGTGAAAGAAATTAATGAATGGAAAATTTATATAAGTAAAGTGTTGATTGATAAATTAAAATCTCATAGAGTTATTAAACTTCCTGTAGAAACTGGAGGAATACTTTTAGGTGGTGTAGATAAACTTTATAAAAAAGTATACTTAACAGATACTATTTTATCTCCTGCTGACAGTATTGAAAAACCGTATAATTTTATTAGAGGTATTGATAATATAAGTTCAACATTAAATGAAGTTTCTAAAATCACAAATGAATTTATATATTATATGGGTGAATGGCATTCGCACCCTAAAGGTAGCTCAATATCAATGAGTCAAGACGATATTATACAATTTGACCAATTAAAAGATGATAGAAAAATAAGTGGTGAACCTGTAGTAATGATTATTCTAGGTGATAATGGATTTAATATTAAAATAAATGTATAAATGAAAAAAATAATATGTTGGTTGTGTTTTATAACAATAGTCTTATTCTTATTATCAATTGGTTATTTTGAAAAATGGTTTGTTTTAAAGACTAGTATGATTTTACCATTTAAATCAATTATAGCATCAGGTTTTGGAGGTGTACTATATTTATTTAGGTCAATTTATATAAATAAATGTGTCAAAAACCAATGGGATATAAAATGGGAATTGTGGTATTATATCCGACCTATTACAAGTGTTTTAAGTGGTATTGCAAGTTATATTTTTTTAAAAGCAGGTGTTTTAATTTTAAATTCTGAAATGATTACACCTACTTCATCTTATGGTTTTATAGCAGTTGCATTTATAGCAGGTTTAAATGTAGATAAATTTATTGCTAAATTAGAAGATTTAGCAAAATCAACATGGGGTATTGATAAATCAAGAATGAATAAAGAGAAGTAAACAGACATCTTAAGGATATTAAGATAAATAAATTTCGTGATGCGTTAATCAAAGTAAATATAAATTAACAGGTAAAGCGGTGTTCCTCCTTCAATCGTCAGCAAACAACCCCGCCAAACCTATAATACACTTTTTTTAAGCTTTCCTATTATTTTTAAAGTTCAAAAAAAGAGTGTTATTGCCCTTTGGGTTTCCGCTACGCTCCAAGTTTGTCACGGTTGTTGCGTTCCTCAATCAGTCCTCACGGCAATTCCTTTGTCTGCTTTTGTCACTTCACTGCATTCACACTCATGGCTTCGGTTCATTTCGTTCAGCCACAACACATCCAACCATTGCCATAATTTTAGCTCGCCTTGCAGGTCGCTACGGGCTGCAGGTTCTTGATTGTGTTGCCTCCGCCTTTTTGCCAACCACATCATCCAACACACAGGCTCTAGCAATTAAATCGGCACCCTTGTGTATTGTTCCGTTTCTCTCTAGGTTTTTGTTTGAAAAAATACAAAAACCTGCCGTTCAACTCCACACATAGCTGCAAACCACATTCGTTCCTCATGCTTTTCTTTGCAACACCCGTTGCTCCACTCGCAAGGCGGCTCGCTAGCGCTTGGTCTGTGTCCGCAAACCGTTCCACTATTTGCACACTCAGCCCACCGTTTGGCTCAAGGCTGTTTTACCTCATTTCAGTCCATCGATACATTTTATAAAAAAGAAAACATTTAGTTTATCATCATAAGAAATTTTACAATTCCAATTTGCCATGTGCTTGCGGTCGGTAATAATTTTTATTCTAATCTGATTGTTTAAAATATACCCACCTCAGCACCGTACAGCAAGAGGTTTTCCATTCCACTACGTTACATTACAAACCACTTGCTTTAAGCCTTTGAAAAAGAAAGAAATTATTTAAATAAAAAAGGTTGCCAATTTCGTTGCTTCCCTTCATCCAACGCTCAATGCTATCAAGTTCAAGCCCTCCGGGTTTTGATAAAAACTTTGATAAGTATTTCAAAAAACTATGCATTCTTTCTCCAAACTTTTTTCCAAAAAGCTTGACAGCATCTGCCACAGCAACAATGTTATAGGCATCTTTTTTCTCCAAAAAAATATTGTTGCGGAACGCAGTGTAGCAACTTTAATTGGATAGCTATGCACTTTTTTGAAATCAAAACCCACCGAGTAGGGATGACCTACGACCAACCACACTTTTTTATTTTAAACAAAGGATTGAACAGCGGTAAACCGCTGTACAATCCTTGTCCGAACTGCTTTGTGGTGACCACCACAACAGAAGAGGATAAAAACACTTTATTTCATTTATCAATGATGCTTCAAATAGGCGGTTTTTTCGCCTATTATTTGAAAGGGAGTGTCATTCCATTTATTACTATAAATGATTGTTCTAAGACTTTAAAAGAAGGTTTGTCTTTAAATGCTGAGGTTGTGAAACATATACAAATCATTAAAAGATTAAACCAGGAGCAAATAAGGCTAACACAAGTACTTTCTAAAATAGAGCAATTAAAACAAGCCTATATACAATCTTGTTTTGGTCAAAAGAAAAATAAAATCAACGCATAAAAAAATCTCCTGATCAAAAGACCAGGAGATTTTAATATTTTGCCAACAGCTAATAGCTAAAGGCTAACAACTAGAAGTTACTTCAAAAAAATCTTACGTAAAAGGAGCGAAACAAAGAAGCTGACCACAGCACCAATGACCGCCATGATGATAGTGAAGTAAACATCGTGTAGTTTGATATTTGCTAGGGTGGTAAACAATGTACCTCCAAACACGGTTGATTTTAATTGAAGATTTCCCATAGCTTTTTTAGTTTTTATCAGACACCACAGCTTGACTGACCGCAGTAGCCACCGTTCCGGCAACTGCTACATATCCGGCAATACTAATCACAGCAGTAGGCAAAGCAATTGGGGCAGCCAAGATGGCCCCGCTTGCAGCTGCAAGAGCCAAACCAATGTTTCTAAGTTTTCTAAAAAATGAAGGTGTCGGTTGTGTTAATCGTTCTTGAATATTCATAAGTTCTAAGATTTAATAATGAGTTTAACGGTTTCATTTCTGTCAAAAGCTTGATAACATTTAGAAACCAATTTGTTTAATAAATTTTTGGAAGAAGTACCTTTTCCAATACCTGATAAACAAGTTACAGGAGCGATACAGCCTTTAAGTTCTTTCAAAGCATCATTGGCAGGATGAATCAAAATAAGTGTCCTATTTTTAACATTTTCCAAAATCAAATGATGTCCGAATTTTTGAGAATACCTAGCTTTTAAGATGTAAGTTCCCTCTGGAATACAAGAAACATTTCTACGATTATTTAACCAGGGCAACTCGATACAGAATCCAAAAAAAGAATCATGGATAAAGAGAGCACCGTTGGTACTCTCTTTAAAATAAGTTCTATGTAAATGGATATCCATGTACTTACACTTTTTCAGCAATCTTGATTGCTAAAGCATTGTAAGAACCATTTTTCAACGGGTACATTTCACCATTTACTTCTTGATAAAACTCAACACCTAAGACCTGTACAATTGGAAGTACTGAGTTTGCAGGAGCAGAAGCAGTCAAGTCAATGATAGCAGTATCATTACCATCATAAGGTAAAATAGCTGTTTCATCATTGTCAAAAGCAAAAGCTTCATTTTCAAAGTCCAACTCAGCAACCCCAGTCACAATTTTAAAATGCGTAGTTCCAGCAGGAGCAGCAATTTGCACGTTTGGTTTAAACACTGGAATGTTTACCGTTGCATCCCCAGTTACACGATCAAAAGCATGCGTGTACAAAGCAAAAAGAGTAGACGCTAGTTTACCATTGATGTTGAATTCAAAGTTTGCTAACAAACCAAAAGTTCCTCCTTGAATGGTTCTTTGTCCACGTGGATTTCCTGCATCCGTTTTTACTACTTTTAATACTTGAGTAGTCAATCTACTAGTCACACGTTTGTCTTTAGCATTCTGTAAAAGAATACGAATTGCGTTTCTTAAAAGCTTTCCACCTTTACCAGCGGTTCCAAACTCAGAACCGTTTTCACGTGTTCTTTGAAACGCAGGATCGTTTTTGATTCTTTCAGGGTCAATTCCCCCTTTACCACGAGCCAAATGCCCATCTGTTGTTTTGTAAAAAGAAATATCTCCGATAGTTCCTTTTAGTTTGATAATACCTGTTTGTTTTGCCATAATAATATGATTTTAAGATTTATAGCAAAAGAATTATTATCTTATATAGAAATCAAAAACAAGGTGTTATACAGGCCGTTAAAAGCTTTTCTTTCCGAAATGGTGTATATTTACCCCATGGATAAAGTATAGATAAAGCATAGTTAAAGTATAAAATCATGAAAATTACCAGAGCATGTATTTATCCAAAAGACATTCAGTGTATTACTGGAAGAAGTGAACGTTATGGTAGGAGACTTTTAAAAGAGATTAGAGAACATTTTGATAAGCAACCCCACCAATTTATTACCTCTGAAGAATTCGCTGAATATAGCGGGATAAATATCGAAATTATCAATCAATATTTGAAACAGGTTTCATAAAATTTAACATCATTTATGTTGATTTATAGAGTGTTAAGTCGTAAATTTGTAGAGACGATTGAAAGTCAATTGATAACAAATAGTATCAATTTAGAAGGTTAGTAAATCGGTTAGTATACTAAACATAAAGTACTACTTAGTACTGTTTTATAAGGCATAGCGTAAATGGTTCGAGTCCCGTCCAGACCGCAAAAAGCATCTCTTTTTAGAGGTGCTTTTTTTGTTTAAGATATTGTTTTTTAATGGATCACGGATCATGACTAATTGTTGTGTTTAAGCAAAAATATTGGTTCGTCTAAATAAGAAGAATTTTACATTTTTTACCCCTCTGAATTGTGTTATATCATTTTAGGTACATTTGTTTTGATAGGAATCAATAAAAAAAATAATAAAGTAATGTGTGTTGTTGTCTATTTTTGCAGGCTATTACAATAGTTAGCGTATAATAACTTAATAACAAATGAAAAAAACTTACCCTACATTACTTTTATTTTTGATTAGTATTTTTTCTTTCTCTCAAACTTTTGATTGGGAAACGGCTGTTCATGAAGGAGAACAAATAACTCAAAAAGTTTCTGGTATTACAGCTGCATTTACTACATCTATAGAAGATGAAACGCTTTATAATCCAAATGGATATAGTGGTTCATCAGGAAATATAGTTTACACCTATATGATTAATCAAAACACATCGGTAACAGTTTCTTTTAGTTCTCCGATTAATATCACATCTGTTTTTGCATTTGATCCTACTACATCCGGTGATTATGATTGGACTTTTACACCTTCAGGAGGGAATAACTCAAGTGTAACACAATTAATTACTAAAAATGCAGGTTCTACAGTAGCTTTAAATTGGACAAATGTAAATTCTTTTACTATTACTAGTGCAGCAGGCGAAGATTCTTTTGCTTTAGACGATATTGTATTTACTGTGCCAACACTAAGTGTAGCAAATGTACATACGGAAAAAATTGCTTTGTATCCTAATCCTTCTTCGGACTATATATACATAGAAAAAGTTGATGAGTTAAAAAAATATACTATTTACAATGTTATTGGTGTTGAGATTGTAAAAGGAGTTTTAGCAAAAGATTTTAAAATAGATATTCGTAATTTAGTAAATGGTGTCTATTATGTTAGTTTTGATAACGGAAAAAATATAAAATTTATAAAAAAATAATAAAAAAAAAATAGCTAACTAAAATATATAAAGCAGTTAGGTGATAGAGCACCTAACTGCTTTTTTATACACACAATTTGATGAGTTTGTAATTTTTAATAGCAACACTTCTTGAAAAAAAACTAATATTTGCGGTGTCAGCCCTATGTATTTATTAAAATTATTTTTTTTCTACTAACCAGTTATTTAACCAGTTTGTAACTACTTGTACCCAGTCGTCTCTGTCGTTTAGGCAAGGTATAGTAGTGAACAATTCTCCTGTATTCTCTTCAAACTCCTCTTTGGCTTCCATGCCAATTTCTTCTATGGTTTCTAGACAATCTGCTACAAAAGCAGGAGTAACCACAGCTAATTTTTTTATTCCGTTTTGTGCTCTATCGTTAATAGTCATATCTGTATAGGGTTGTAGCCAAGGATCTTTTCCTAATCTAGACTGGAATGAGGTACTGTAAAAACCAGGTTGTAGTCCCAATTTCTCTACCACACCTTGGGTGGTTGCGTAACATTGATGTCGGTAGCAAAATTCATGAGCCTTAGACGGTGTAGTGCAACAAGCACCATTCAGTTCGCAATGGCTTTGAGTAACATCCGAATTGCGAATGTGTTTTTCTGGAACTCCATGATAAGAAAATAGCAAATGATCATAATCTTCCTTGTCTAATGTTTCCTGAATACTCTTGGCTAACACATCAATATAGTCTGGTTGATTGTAAAAAGCAGGGAAATGAGTAAGTGTAATGTCAGGAAATTGATCTCTTACAATTTTATCAGCCAAAGCAGTAATGGTTTCTGTGGTTGCCATGGCAAACTGTGGATATAATGGAACCACTAAAATCTGGTTTACTCCTTGTGTTTTTAGTTCTTTAATACCGCTTTCTATTGATGGACTACCGTAACGCATGGCTAAAGCAACTGGTGCGTTAATCTGTTGTTTTACCTTATGGGTAAATTTTTCAGAAATTACAATTAACGGAGATCCTTCTTCGGTCCATACTTTGCTGTAGGCTTCTGCAGATTGTTTGGGTCTTGTATTTAAGATAATTCCTTTAACCAACAAGCATCTCATTACATACGGGACATCAATAACTCTTCCGTCCATTAAAAATTCATCTAAGTACTTTTTTACATCTTTTACCGATGTGCTGTTGGGCGATCCTAGGTTGACTAATAAAATTCCTTTCATTATTAAAAGTTTGTTTAAATCTAGTTGAGTTGTTTTGTTATTTCGTACAAGCAAACGCTTAAACTGTTTACAACATTCATGGATGAGTTTTGTCCAAACATTTGAATGTGGACACTTTCCTTACAAATATCCAGAGCTTCTGGAGTGATGCCAAAACGTTCTGAACCAATCACCAATGCTATTTTTGTGTCATTGCTAAAAACAAACTGACTTAAGTCTTTACTTTTGTCGGTAATTTCCAAAGCTAACAACAAATAACCTTCTTCTTTTAAACGTTGTAGTTGATGTAGTAAATTTTTATAGGTTTTAATAGCTACTCGTTTCTCAGCGTTTCGTGCAGTTCTTTGCACCAGTCTGTTATCGATGTTAGGTGATTGCTCGTTTTGGTAAAATGTGTCTATTCCAAAAGCTTCGCAAACCCGTAAGCACATGCCTACATTTTGTGGTGTTCTCAATTCATCAGCAATAACAGCTATAGGAAAAGTTTTTTGAGGGTTGCTTACCTCTGTATGTGTTAGCTGCTCCATTAGTTATTTTGTTGTTTGGTGAATTGTTTCGGAGTAATTCCAAATTTACGCTTAAATGCAGCAATAAAGTGGCTAGACGAGCTGTAGCCAATTTTATTTCCGATTTCGTTTACGTTAAGCTTATTTTCTAAAAGAAGTTTTTTGGAGTATTCCAATTTATAGTTTAGCAGAAAAGTAAACACTGGTGCACCATACACTTCTTTAAACCCTTGCTTTAGTTTTTTGATATTCAATCCTACAGTTTTGGCTAATTCTTCTAAAGATGGGGGATCTGCCAAGTTTTCTAAAATGATTTCCTTTGCTTTTTTTAACTGTGATATGGTTTCTTCGTTAGAAATAAATGGGCAATTTTCGTTGCTGTTTTCTTCGGAGTGGCTAAAGTACAAGCTAAACAATTCGTAAGCTTTTGCTTTGATGAATAACTGGTCTAGTGGTGAGTTGTCTTTTTTGTGTGTAATTTGATGCAGAACAACCTGTTGTGTAACTGGAGTTTCTTTTTTTTCTATGATGGGTTTTCCAATCACAAAATTGTCAAAATTTAACAAGTAGTTTTCTTCTTTGGTAAAAAGCGAATGAAAGTATTGTACTGGAATCAATAAAGCGATTAGTTGACTGTCTGGAGGTAGCGAAAAAAGAATATTGGTATGTTCTTCATTAAAATAAACCATTCCAGATTCGTTGCTTTCTAGCTCAATAGCACAATGCTCCATGTTAAAAGCTACTTTACAAATGGTTTTTAGATTAAAGAAAAGCTGAATATAGTTGTGTTGTGTTGTGTGAACAAAATATTGATTTTCAGAAGTTTCGTTGTTAAAATTAAACAAAGAAAACATGTTTTTTTCATCGATTAGCAAATGAGTACTTTTGTCGATGTTTTGGAATTTTTTAGAATCAAAAGGCATCATCTTTTATCGTTGTTTTTTAGGGGTTTTGATGCAAATTTACGCTAATTAGCCTAATTAGAATGTGAAAAATAGCAAAAAAAGATTTCCGAATATTTTTATAAATATTTATGATTTTCGTCATATTTATATAGGAATCACTAGGTTTTTAGACTGTTTAGATTGGTTATAAATTAGTTTAAAAACCTCTAAGAGGTATTTATAGTCCTTTTAGCGATATTGTCTAATCTATATTGGTAGTACTTTTGCCGATACTTATGGTGTGCGAACATATGAAAATAAAACAACCAGGGACAAAACTCTACAATGTTGGGGTAAGCTACAAGAAGGCAGATGTACAAACACGAAGTGCATTTAGTTTGTCTAAGCAAAAGCAAATCAGTTTGTTAAAAGATGCTAAGTCCAAAGGGATTCAAGGAGTTTTGGTAGTTTCTACTTGTAACAGAACAGAGGTAACAGGTTTTGCCAAACATCCTTTTGAGCTGATTTCGTTATTGTGCGAACATTCAAACGGAACTGTAGAAGATTTTGTCAAGTTTTCCAATATTTACAAAGATGCTGAAGCCATTCAGCATTTGTTTAACATAGGAACAGGGCTCGAAAGTCAGATTTTAGGAGATTATGAAATTGTAGGACAGTTAAAGCAAGCGTATCAATTGGCTCAAAAGTACGGAACGGTAAATACGTATTTAGAACGATTGATGAACAATGTTTTACAGGCTAGCAAAGAAGTAAAAAATCATACCAAATTAAGCTCAGGAACAACCTCTGTAGCGTATGCTGCTACCCAGTATATTGTAGAAAATGTAACCAATTACAATTCCAAAAGAATGTTGGTTTATGGATTAGGAGAAATAGGAAAAAATGCTTGTAAAAATTTATTAAAGTATACTGAAAACACCAACATTCATCTAATCAATAGAACACATGCCCGAGCAGTGGAGTTTGCTGATCAGCACGAGCATATAGCTATCAATAAGGTAGAAAATTTAGAAGTGGAAATAGAAGATGCAGATGTATTGATTGTTTCTACAGGAGCAGAAAAACCAACCATTACTGCTAAAAATATCAAGTCAGACAAAACGCTACTGATCTTAGATTTATCGATGCCCGAAAATGTAGACAAAGATCTTAAAGAATATGAAAACGTAACCTTGGTAAACGTAGATCAGTTGTCTAAAATAACAGACAAGACCTTGGCAATTAGACAGGCAGAAATTCCTAAAGCTAAGTTGATTATAGAAAAATACAAAGAGGAATTTTCTAACTGGCTAGCTCATAGAAAATTTACTCCTGCAGTGAATGCTCTAAAGCTTTCCTTGCAATCTATTCAAGAAGACGAAATCAATTTTCATCAAAAGAAAATAGAAGGTTTTAATACAGAACATGCAGAGCAGATTACCTCTAGATTAATCCAAAAAATAACCACACAGTTTGTCAAACACTTAAAAGACGAAGGTACTTCCGTAGATCAAAGTATAGAAGTGGTAAGTAAAATATTTAATGCAGCAATTCCTGATGAGTAAACCGATTAGAATTGGAACAAGAAGCAGTGAGCTAGCTTTATGGCAGGCACATTTGGTACAAGGGAAATTAGAAAAACTGGGATATTCTACCAAAATTGTAGAACTGTCTTCTGTGGGAGATGAGGTTCTAGACATTCCATTACACCAAATAGGAAGCATGGGAGTGTTTACCAAAACCCTTGATGTTGCCATGCTACGCGGACAAATTGATATTGCGGTTCACTCGCTAAAAGATGTGCCTACTCAATTGCCAGAAACCATTGTACAGGCAGCTGTGTTAGAACGTGCTGCCATTCATGATATTGTTGTATACAAAGGAGAACAGAAAGAACTGTTTGCAGACGGAGCGACCATTGCAACTGGAAGTTTGCGTAGAACTGCACAGTGGTTGCATAAATATCCTACACATACCTTAACAGATTTGCGAGGAAATGTAAATACCCGTTTGCAAAAGCTACAAGACAATGACTGGAACGGAGCTATTTTTGCCAAAGCGGGATTAGAACGTATCAACTTATTGCCAAAAAACCACGTAGTGTTAGATTGGATGGTACCTGCACCTGCTCAGGGAGCTATTATGATTACAGCTTTGGAATCCAATCCAATGGTGTTGCAAGCATGTGAACAATTGAACCATCCTGATACGGCTCTTTGTGTGGCAATAGAACGTGCTTTTATGCGTAGGTTGGAAGGTGGATGTACAGCACCAATTGGAGGCTATGCTGAAATTATTGACGATAAAATTTCCTTTAACGGTTTGTTGAGTTCCTTGGATGGAAAACAACAAAAATCAGTGTTTAAAATTGTGAGTAAAGACAAGGCACAAGATTTAGGAAAAAGCTGTGCCGATGAAATTCTAGCAAATGGAGGAAAAGAGCTAATGCAGGAAATAAAAAAAGTAGTTAACAAATAAGTAAACAACGATTTTTGTAAGTCGATCTTCTGAAAAACGAAAAGCGAATAACCAAAACATGACAATTCTCTCAACCAAAAAACTAACCACTACACAAAAAGCTTTGTTGGCTGCATACAAAATTTTGGAAGTTCCCATGATCTCAATTGTGTATGGAAAAGGGTTGGCAATGAATGAAAAGATACAACATGCCGTTTTTACAAGTGTAAATAGTGTGATTGCAGTATTCGAAAAAAATAACGTTTCAGCTTCTTTATTTCAACAAGTGTATTGCGTAGGAACAAAAACAAAATCAGTCTTAGAAAAACATGGAATTCAAGTTGCTGGTATGGGAAAAGATGGAGCAACATTGGCACAAATCCTGATAACTCAGTTTGATGAAATTCGGGAAATTAGTTGGTTTTGCGGAAATTTAAAAAGCAATGACCTGACCAGTTTAATGGCACAAAATGGAGTAATGGTTGCTGAATACGAGGTGTATCAAACACAATTAACTCCTCAAGAAATAAATCAATCCCTAGATGCAATTCTATTTTACAGTCCATCGGGGATTCTAAGTTTTGTGCAAAAAAATAAAGCATTAGATATTCCTGTAGTGTGCATTGGGAACACCACAGCTACAGAAGCATTAAAACATTTTAATAAAGTATATATTTCTAACACCACCACCGTAGAAGCAGTACTTGAAAAAGCGAAAGAAGTTTTGAGTGATTAGAGTATTTGATACAAAACAAAAAGTGTAAAGAGAAACGTGTTTTGTTACATGCAAACATCGAACATCAAAAAAATAAAAAATGAACAGAATAAGAAGGCCTAGAAGAAACCGAAAGTCTGCTGCAATTAGAACAATGGTAGCGGAAACCACATTGTCTGTAAATGATTTAATTTTTCCTTTATTTTTAATTGAAGGAACAGGGAAAAAAGAAGAAATAGCTTCGATGCCTAATATTTACCGCTATACGTTGGATTTGTTATTAGAAGAAATCAAAGAATGTGCAGCATTAGGAATCAAAGGGTTTTGTATATTTCCATCTTTAGGAGAAGATAAAAAAGACAAATACGCAACGGAAGGTTACAACCCCAATAGTTTGTACAATACAGCGCTAAAAGAAATTAAAACTCAATTTCCAGACATTGCCTTAATGACGGACATTGCCATGGATCCTTATTCGAGTGATGGTCATGACGGTATTGTAGAGAAGGGTGAGATTTTAAACGATGAAACACTTGAAATTTTAGGCAAAATGGCATTGGCACAAGCAGAAGCAGGAGCAGACATTCTTGGACCTTCAGATATGATGGATGGTCGTGTAGCTTACATCAGAAATGTATTAGATCAAGCAGGATATACCAACGTTTCAATTATGTCTTACACCGCAAAATATGCAAGTGCTTTTTACGGGCCGTTTAGAGATGCATTAGATTCTGCTCCAAAATTTGGGGATAAGAAAAGCTATCAAATGAACCCTGCCAATGCAAAAGAAGCATTGATTGAAGCAGATTTGGATATTACAGAAGGGGCAGATATGATTATGGTAAAACCTGCTTTGGCATATTTAGACATCATCAAATTATTAAAAGACAATTACGATGTCCCTATTACAGCATACAACGTAAGTGGAGAATATGCTATGTTAAAAGCGGCTGCAGAAAAAGGTTGGCTGGATGGAGAAAAAACAATGTTAGAATCCCTCTTGTCTATGAAACGTGCAGGAGCAGATATTATACTAACTTATTTTGCCAAGGAAGTAGCTAGGATATTAAGAAACAAGTAGTGAGTGTAGAGATTTTAAAGTCTAAATACCAGATACTATAAAAATATGAATACAAAAAATTCAGAAAAACTATACAAAAAAGGTTGTGAAAACCTAGTAGGAGCTGTTAACTCACCCGTAAGAGCTTTTGCTTCTGTAGGAGGAAATCCTTTATTTATAGACAAAGCAAAAGGAGCATACATCAAAGACGTAGATGGCAATAAGTATATTGACATGGTACTATCGTACGGCCCGATGATTTTGGGACATCGCAATAAAAATGTAGAGAAAGCAGTAGCACAAGCCTTAAAAAAAGGCTATTCTTTTGGAGCATCAACCCATGCTGAAATTAAATTGGCCAAGTTGGTTTGTGATGCATTTCCTGGGATGGACAAGGTTCGTTTTGTAAACTCAGGTACCGAAGCGGTGTTGAGTGCTATTCGATTGGCAAGAGCACATACCAATCGTGATAAAATTGTAAAGTTTTCAGGGTGTTACCACGGTCATATGGATGCCATGTTGGTAGCTGCAGGGTCTGGTTTGGCAACATTAAGTTTACCAGGATCTAAAGGAGTACCCGCCCAAGCAGTAGAAAATACATTGATTGCTGAGTACAACAATTTAGAAAGTGTAAAAGCACATTTTGAAAAGAACGACGATATTGCTGCGGTAATTTTAGAGCCTGTAACAGGAAATATGGGAGTGGTTGAACCTACTCAAGAATTTATACAAGGAATAAGAGAATTGACCAAAGAAAAAGGAGCTTTACTAATTTGCGATGAGGTCATGACAGGTTTCCGTTCTCAATTTGGAGGAGCTCAAGAATTGATAGGAGTTCAAGCAGATATTACTTGTTTAGGAAAAGTAATTGGTGGAGGTTTTCCTGTAGGAGCATATGGAGCTTCTGATGAAATTATGAGCAATGTAGCTCCGTTGGGAGGTATGTACCAAGCAGGAACCTTGTCTGGAAATCCTATCGCCATGGCAGCTGGAATTTCAACCTTAACAGAGTTACAAAAACAAAACCCATACGATCAGTTTAACGAAGTTGCGGAAAAAGTAGAGGGTATGTTGTTGACTTCTGCTAATAAATATGGAGTTGAATTGACTGTAAATCGTTTTGGGTCAATGATCAATCCATTTTTTACGAATAAGGAAGTGACCAATTTTACTGATGCACAAACTTCAGATACAGATAAGTTTGCCAAATTCTTTTGGGCGATGATGGAGAACGGAGTGTTTTTACCACCCTCTCAGTTTGAAGCTTGGTTCTTATCCACAGAGATTAAAGAAGTTGAATTAGAGAAACTAAGTGTTGCTATTGATAAGTCCATGGGGGTAGTTGGTAGTTTGTAATTGGTATTTGGATAAAAGATGCATCACAATTTTAGAGAATTAGAAATTTGGATAGAATCTAAAGATTTAAGTGTTCGTATTTATAAAATAACTCGAGACTTTCCTAAACAAGAAGTATATGGAATTACTTCTCAAATATGTAGAGCATCAGTATCAATACCATCAAATATAGCAGAAGGAGCAGGAAGAAATAGTAATAAGGATTTTTCTAGATTTATTAATATCGCTTTAGGTTCTGCTTTTGAGTTAGAAACCCAACTGATAATAGCATTTGAGCTAAATTATATAGAAGAAATAGAGTTTGAAGATTTGATTAAGAAATTACAAATCATTCAAAGAAAATTATCAGGTTTTAATAAATACTTACTAAAGTAGCAATTGGGAATGGTTAGGATAATAAGTCCAACGACCAACGACCAACAACCAAATACTAATATGATAAAAAACAACCTATACCTAAGAGCCTTAAAAGGTGAAACTGTAGAGCGACCTCCAGTGTGGATGATGAGACAAGCAGGAAGATACTTGCCAGAGTTTCAAGAAATCAAAAAGAAATACGATTTTTTTACACGTTGCCAGACTCCAGAGTTGGCGGCTGAAATTACCGTACAACCCATCCGTAGGTACGGAATGGATGCAGCAATTTTGTTTTCGGATATTTTGGTCATTCCGCAAGCTATGAACATTGAAGTAGAAATGAAGAATGGAGTGGGGCCTTGGTTGCCAAACCCTATTCGCAGCTTACAAGATGTAGAAAAAGCCATCGTTCCTGATATTGACGAAACCTTAGGCTATGTAATGGATGCTATTAAGTTGACCAAAGAAATGTTGAATGATGAAATTCCACTAATCGGATTTGCAGGTTCGCCATGGACAATTTTGTGTTACTGTATTCAAGGACAAGGCTCAAAAAACTTTGATAAAGCGAAGGAGTTTTGCTTTACACAACCCTTAGCGGCTCATGCGTTGTTACAAAAAATTACCGATACAACCATTGCTTATCTTAAAAAGAAAGTAGCGGCAGGAGTCAATGCGGTTCAGGTGTTTGATTCTTGGGGAGGAATGTTGTCGCCAGTAGATTATCAAGAGTTTTCTTGGCAGTACATCAACCAAATTATTGAAGCATTAAAAGATGATGCCCCAGTAATTGCTTTCGGAAAAGGATGTTGGTTTGCTTTAGAAGAAATGGCACAATCCAATGCTTCTGCTCTGGGGGTTGATTGGACCATAACTCCAGAATGGGCAAGAAAATTAACAGGAGGAAACATTACCTTGCAAGGAAATTTTGATCCCACAAGATTGTTTTCATCTCCAGCAGAAATAAAAAAGCAAGTCACTGCCATGATTGATGCTTTTGGTAAAGACAAATACATAGTAAACTTAGGACACGGTATTTTACCAAACATCGGACTAGAAAATGCAGGAGCGTTTATAGAAGCGGTTAAAGAATATGGTAATTAGTCGTTAGTATTTGGTACGCTTTGCTTTTGGTAGTTAGAAAATTACATCAAAAGTCCAACTACCAACTACCAATAGCGGATAACTAAAAATATGAAAGAACAATTTTACAACTACATACAACAATTACAAGACACTATTTGTACAGGTTTAGAAGCTTTAGATGGAGAGGCAAAGTTTGTACAAGATTTGTGGGATAGACCTGAAGGAGGTGGAGGAAGAACTCGTGTGATTTCTAATGGAAAGGTTTTTGAAAAAGGAGGAGTAAACATATCATCTGTTCATGGTGAACTGCCTTTAGCTTTGCGCAAACAGTTTGGAGTAGAAGAAGGAAACTTTTATGCTTGTGGTTTGAGTTTGGTGATACATCCTAAAAATCCTATGGTGCCAACAGTACATGCAAATTGGCGTTATTTTGAAATGTACGACGAATCTGGAAATGTGGTTACACAGTGGTTTGGCGGAGGACAAGATTTAACACCTTATTATTTGTTTGAAGAAGATGCTGTTCACTTCCATACCGTTTGTAAAAATGCTTGTGATGCACATAGTGCGGAATTTTATCCCTTGTACAAAAAGAAATGTGATGAATACTTTTGGAATGCTCATAGAAATGAAGCTAGAGGTATCGGAGGTTTGTTTTTTGATTACCTAAAGCCTACTGAAGAAATGTCTTTAGAACAATGGTATAACTTTGTAACTGAGGTTGGGAACTCGTTTTTGAATAGCTACGTGCCAATAGTAAACAAACGCAAAGATCTAGATTACACTCAGGAGCAACGTGATTGGCAAGAGGTTAGGAGGGGACGTTATGTTGAGTTTAACTTAGTTCATGATAGAGGGACTTTATTTGGTTTAAAAACCAATGGTAGAATAGAATCTATTTTGATGAGTTTACCACCGCATGTGCAATGGCATTACTGCCATGAACCAGAAGAAGGAAGTTGGGAAGAGAAACTTGTTAAAGTTTTGATGAACCCAAAACAATGGATATAATAACAAAACCGCTACATTTATAGCGGTTTTTTATTTTTTAAGAGATTTTGGTATACAATCAGTATAAAATATCATTTTTAAGATAGTAAGAGTAAAAATAGTGCTGATGGTGGTTTGGGTTCTGATGTAATTTTGTGTCAAACTAAAACCAAAAAACATGAATCTATACAAGCACAGTAATTTTTTAGGTCTTTTTACACTTCTTTTTCTTTTTATTTCTTGTTCTTCTAGTAGTGATTCAAATGATGATATTTCTGATTTGATAGAAGAGTCTGAAAAGAACAAACCAAATGCTTGTAAGATAGTTTGTGACTCTGAAAAAGTATTGAATAAAGTAACATGTGAATGTGAAAATACATACCCACTTTCCGATCCAAACAACACAGGGAATTGGATTTTAAATCCAAAAATGTCCGATGAGTTTGAAGCAGCTGTATTGGACGAAGAAAAATGGCACATACAAGGAAAAAACAACGAATATTATTCGAACTTTATAGGTAGGGCACCGTCTCAGTTTTCTACAGACAATATACGTTTGGAAAATGGAAAACTAAAATTGCAAACACGTTGGCAACCCGACTTTGAATTCAATACCGAAAAAACTCAGACAGTAGGAGGAACCGTGTATAAGTATGAAAATATTACTACGGCAGCAGTAATCAGTAAAAACATGTTTCAATTTGGTTATATGGAAATCAAAAGTAAATCTGCCAAAGCTCCTATAACTAGTTCTTTTTGGACTACAGGAAACAGAAGTTCTGAGCTAGATATGTTCGAGACTTTTGGAGGGCATAAAAGCAATGCTGCTTGGAGAAAAAGATTAAAGTTTAATATGATTAGCTGGAATCCAGATAATCCTTTTTACCAACCTCGTTTTAACGGACCAACGTATACAGCCAACATTCAGTCAGATTATAATACAGCAGATGATTTTCATGTATACGGGTTTGAGTGGACTTCGGAGTATATTTATGTATATATAGACGGAATCTTGCATCCAGAAGGACAGATTACTAAAGATTTGGTAACCAAAGGAGGTACTGAACCCGATAGATGGATTACCGATGTAGCTTATAGGTTGTGGTTTGATTCTGAAACGTTTCCTTGGTTAGGATTGCCTACTGCAGCAGATTTACCAGCAGATTATGAAATTGAGTACATACGTATTTGGCAAAAAAACGAATAGGATAAGGGTGTTTTTTTGGTAAAAACAAAAGGGAAACTGATACCAACAGCTTCCCTTTTGTAATGTAAGAAAAAATAGTAAGTATAAACTTTCTTATTTTTTTATGAACTTAGCAAGCCCTTTGTCTATATGTAAAAAGTACAACCCAGAAGGTAAATGGTTAACGAGTATTTTAGAACCTTTAATTATTTCTTGATGCACAATGTTTCCTTGAACATTGTAAATAAAAGCTTCTTTACCTATAAAATTATCTTTTAAGACAATTTGGTCTTCAACAGGGTTGTTAACAAAGCTTATTTTATGTTGTATGTCAATAGTACGAACACTTAAGCTTTGGTCTAAAATGATGATGTCTTTAATCTGAGCTGCAACTCTTTTCGTACTATCGTTGCTAGAGTAGAAGTTGATCCATAACCAATAAAAGCTTCCATTATCTAATTCTTTAGTAGGGGTTGCCCCATCTAAAGATATGGTAGCAGTAGCTGTACCCGATTGTTGCCCAATAACACTTGCATCGTAGGCTGTATAGTCTTTTTTTACTTTCCATCCGCTGTCCAATTCGCGTAGCCAGAAACGTACTCCTTTCCCATTGTCTGATAAAACCGTATTACCAGAACCCGCATGGAAGTTAGCTGTAACGGTCAATTCGCCATTTTCATAATACGTGGTGGTTTTGTAAATATTGTTATCATCAAAAGAAATGGAGGGAGCAGTAAATACATCCACTGTAATGATTGCAGTATCTGTAAAGTTTCCATCCTCTGTAGTTGCGGTAATAGTAACTGTACCCGATTTAATAGCGGTTACGGTTCCATTGCTATTTACCGTTGCAATAGTATCATCACTACTAGACCAAGTATAGTTTTGGTTGTCTGCATTTGTTGGACTTATGGCAGCAGTTACTTTTTTAGTATTTCCTACATAGACTGTACTGGTTTCTGGAGTAACCGTAATACCTGTTACAGGAATGGCAAAGTAGCTTACTACGTTTACAGTAGCAGTTCCCTTAATACTATTGTCTACGGAGGAGGTAGCTGTAACGGTTACCGTTCCTTCTTTTACTCCAGTTACTTTTCCGTTAGCGTCTACGGTTGCAATACTAGTGTCACTGCTTGTCCAGGTTACATTAGTATTTGCATTGGCAGGTTGAAATGCAACACTTAATTCCTCGGTTATCCCCACACGAACTTCTAAAGGAGAAGGTGTTAATGCAATTGCTGTAGGTATTGCATCATTACAGTTTTGTGTTTCTGCTGTTTTGGCTAGTTCAGCAGGTAAATCGTCATAGGCAATTCCCTTGTACAAAATCAACCTGTCTAACTGAAATCCATGAGAACGTCCGCTTAGGTTTAGTGTGTATTCTCCTGCTGTAGGAAACACAGCTCTTACCCAAGACTGTGCATGGTTTACTTCTACAGCACCATTTAAGGTAAAATTATCGTCACTACGACCAACGAACTTGTAAAACTGTCCTAAAATAATATCGTTTTTCTCTTTGTCTTTTCCTTTTCCTATATCATCTGAGAAATAGAACCAAGCATCATTTCCCAAGTCGGACCCTCTTTCACCTTCGGGTTGCCGCATCATCCATTTAAAGGTATAAGTTCCAGGATTGTTAATCTTAAAAGTATAAGATATATTATGTGATGGGTTTACAGTACCATACGAGTTTGCTCCATCGTAATAAATGTATTTTCCTCCTGATGCTTTTGCTGCATCGGTTCCTAATTTCCAAGCTCCTTTAAGTTCAAAACGTTCTGCTTCAAAAACTAACAGGCCGTCTACTTCTTCTACGTTGCAGGTTTTATCTTCGGTATTGCTAGGATTGTTGCTAGTAGCACTTAAGCACTTAAAATCTATGGTTCTCCAACGTCCTCTTGCCCAAGCCGTGCCATCACCTTCTGGAATTTTACCATTGGTGTGCGTGTTTGATTCAACCTGTAAAACATCCCCTTTTTTAATAGATACATTTGTAAAAGTATGAGTGTGTGGTTGCATATCTCCACTTTTTTCTACTTCTGGGTTTTGGAAAGAACCTACCAAGGAACCGTTTATTTTTAATGTGTAAGTACTTTCCCCATCTTCTTCGGTTAGCGAGGTAACGGTAATATTGTAGGTTCCAGAATTCCCCTCAAATGTTTTTTGAGTAGCCGCAACTTTGTCTTGATACATTGCTGCATTTATCCCAATAGCATTTCTACCCGTGTCTTTGTAATGAGGTACAAAACCAGTAACGGTAGCTATCTCAAAATCGTTAATGGCATTCAAACTATAATCCACACAATCAATAGCAGTAGGTGTTGTAATTCCATCCCCTATAAAAGTGGCTAATTTAGATGGATTTCCAAACTCGTCTCCTTTTAACAAGTACCAAATCATACCTGCATCAGAAATATCGGCTCCTTTTCCACCAGGGATTTGCATTCTTGTAAACAGCCAGCGTAGGTTTTCGTCTTGGCTATCACGCATCCTGTAGTAAGGGCTAAAATCATCATCCGAACACCATTTTACGCTGGGTTGGTCGCAAGCATTTTGGTCTTGAATTTTTTTGTATTGAATACGATCTCCACTCAATGTTATAGTTTGTTCCATAGTATGATGAGCATACCTGCGTAAATGGTTGTCGTTGTATCCGCTATGAGAAATAACGTATACATGA
Organism: Ochrovirga pacifica; assembly: GCF_000220525.1. Lineage (GTDB taxonomy): Bacteria > Bacteroidota > Bacteroidia > Flavobacteriales > Flavobacteriaceae > Ochrovirga > Ochrovirga pacifica. The sequence goes on from NZ_AFPK01000069.1 coordinate 22,954, forward strand.
GACAAAGCTTCAATATTTCCTTGGTCTATAGCTTGTTGTACGGCCAAATAGAAAAACTCACTAGGACCCATATGTATAAAGTACAGAGGATCTGTTGCGGTAGATTTTTTTAGTTCATTGGCTAAATGTGTAATGGCTGCCGAGTTGTTTTCTGGAACATCAAAAAAAACAGAACGATTAAAGTTCCACCTTTCAATAGCTCCTTGCACACTATTGTCCATATGATTGGTTTCGGTGGTATGTGCTGGGGCCCCTATAAAATTGTTGTAAGAAAAGTGAACCAACTGATCTTGCAAACCTGCCTTTGCCAGCATTGCCAAAGCAGCTGGAGTTCCTGCCCAGTCATCTGGATCGGCTCTGGGCCACTTAGCTTCATCATGATGATCGGCTTGTTTGTTTCCATCGGCACTAATAGCAATTCTGTGTTGATGATATCCTAAGGATTGCGAAAAAGAGCATGTGTACACAAAAACACATAGAAGGAGAAGTAGACATTTTTTCATACTTTTTTTGGTTAAGTGGGTTGTTAAAAATATAGCAAATGGATAGTGCTGTTTGCTTTTGCTAAAATTACCCTTAATAACACAAGTATCTGTTTAAAAACACTTTACAGATACTTGTGTAGACCTAACAAAAACTGTATCAAAAGCATTGTTTAAGGTATAGGTTAGTATAAATTGATTATTTAATACCTTAAATGTGTTTTTGATGTGATTTGTGAGTATTTTCTGTTATTTCTTTAAAATATCGATATTTTGCTGGTAGTCGTATTGCAAATCTGGGTGTAGGCTTGCAATTTTTCTCTCGGCTAGCTTTAATTCACGTACAAAGATATTCAGCAATTGTTGGTTTCGACTAATGGATGGAGATAAGCCTCTAAGCTTTTTGCAAAAATACAAAAGCAGTTCTACTTCGGTTTCCTTGCAGTTAGAGTAACGAATGTAGGTTTTTGTATTTTTTAAGATTTTACGAACACTTTTTTTTATGTAATAGTAACTTTGTGTATTGATACTGGCAAATTCAAGATCCATTTCTTTTTTAATTTCTAATACGTAGTTAGATTCGTCACTACTTTCAAAAAGCAAATAGCTTAACAGCTCTTTGTTTTCTTTTTTAAACTTAGCCAACCGTAGTACAATAGTACTCAGTTCTTCACGGTTTAAATTTTCTAACTCCGTTTTTAACTGTCTGATATTTGCTGTATCCATCTTGCAAAAATAATGTTTTTAGCCTTTGTAAAAAGCCCTTTGTAAAAAGCAAATGAAATACAAAAAAGAAGCTGAGATGAAAAAAAATCTAAAGATTTTATAAGATTTTTCTTTGTGTAATGTTTGGTGAAAAAAAGCTAAGTAACAATTTTTAAAAGTACAGGTGCTTTTGGTAAAAAGCTCCGTTACTTTTGTTAAAAAGTTTATAAGCTTTAGGTTAAAAGTACAGTAACTTTTTAAAAAAGGTAGTGACCTTTTTTGTAGAGTTTGTTAGGTAGTAATCAAAAAAAAAACTCAACCCATAAGATAGGTTGAGCAAATTTTAGTAACTTGCTCTCGGTCAAAACAACAAGTTATTAAATTAACAATTTAAAATGCTAAGCAATCAGTTTGAATCTAAGGTTGTTTAGCATTTCTTTTAAGCGCAAGTCAGGCCTAAAATTTAAATGAGATTTTTGCACAGCATGAATCGATACTTGTTCTTGGGTTTCCAATCCTTTAGATTTTACACCTACCTGAAAAGACCCCAGTTTGTCTAGCTTTACAATTTTCCCTTGCTTTAGTTCGTCTACAATGTTGTGAACTAATGAAGAAATTACAGCATAGCAATCTGCTTCGCGTACGGTACTTTGGTTAGATACCAAATAAGCCAAACGTTCCAGATCGGTAGTACCGGTGGCTACTGCTTGTGCATAATACTTTTTATCCGCTTGTCTGTCTTGCGGATTAACTTTTGCTAAAGATTTTAGCTCTATCATAATAAATAAATTTATGACCACCCCTCTGGTGGTCTGTTACTATCACTAAGATACGACTAATTGTTTTTTGTTAATCTATTAGTTCTAAACAGTATTCACACTTATGTTGATAACTTATGTCATTTTTTTTTTGTTAAGTTGCTGTTTTCTAGAGGTTTGGTTTTTTTGATTGTGTTATAAATGTCAATAACTTCTTGATATTTAAGTGAAAAAAAGGGAGTTTTTATACAAGAATTTGTATATCCTTAAAGTTCAAAAATTAGAAATAAGTGTGTTTTTTTAGTTAAAAAATACCGAAAAACGTCAAGTTTGTTAATTTTTGCTCTCAAAACTGTAAAAAAATAAAACGAGAAATGTTTTAACAAACAAAGCAAGCAGCTAATTAGAAACTTCTTTGTGTATAGTTTATACATATTTAAATTTGATGTTTTTTAATTTGTTATTATTGTATTTTTATGTGAGGAATCACAAGCGAGTGTTGCTCCTTCAAATGGATTAGCATGTTGTGAATTGATTTCAAATTGTATTTTTATGTGAGGAATCACAAGTCCATTTATGAGTAAAATAGGTTTGCCCGGGTTGTGAATTGATTTCAAATTGTATTTTTATGTGAGGAATCACAAGTGTACTCCAGTACTTTCTGCTTTGCTCCCA
>NZ_AFPK01000068.1 GCF_000220525.1 Ochrovirga pacifica
AGGGATTTTTTATTTGATAACATCCCGATTCTATAAACAGAATCGGGATGTTTTTGTTTGGATACCTGTTTTTATACTCTTAAAATGAAAGGCTTAAACAGAGGAACAGTTTAAAATTAGACATAAAAAAAAAGCGTTAAAACTAACACTTTTTTTAGATAGGGTCGGTTAAATCATAGCAAATCTTCCCAATTTATTTTCTTTTTTTCGAAGCATAAAATTTAGAAATTTTATACCTTTATTGTGGTAAGTAAAAGTTATTTTACCTTTTACAAATTTAAATTAGTAATAAAGAATATACAACTGTGTCTTTACGCAGTTTTTAAATAATACTCAAATTAATGGATTTAGAAAGTTTAGGTTCACACACAAAGAGTTTGGTAACCAATATACCAGTTGACCAAGAACACCCAACATATAAGCATTATAAAGAGACTTTGCCATCATTCCCTAACCAAGCAGTATACATATATTCTTTTAAAGAGAATAGAATGGTATATGCACAGGGATGGGAAGAAATTTTAGGGTATAGTGATGATGAGATTACGATGTTAACGATTGTAACAATTACAACTCCTAGATTTTTAAAATTTTCTGCTGAGTTGAATGACAAAGCAATGATGTTTTTGGCTAATCAAACAGAGAACCTAGAAGAGTATAGTTTTACATTAGAGTTAGAAAAGGTACATAAGAATGGTACAATAGTACCTTTGTTTTCTAGAGTGGGTATTCATAAAGCGGACAATGGACAAATAGAGGAGATTATAGGTTACTCTGAGGTAATAAAAACTTTAAAGTTAGGTGATGTAATGCAATACGCCGCTTACGGACCTAAGGTAAATGAATTTGAAGCTGCTTTAAACCAGGAGTTATTTCAGCATTATGCAATTTCAAGAAAAGAACGTGAAGCGTTAATTTTAGCTGCAAAAGGTTATGCTTTTAAAGAAATAGCGGAAGAGTTAGGAGTATCTCAATCTGCTATAGAAAAGAGAATTATACCTTTATACAGAAGGTTTAATGTAAAGAGTTTACCTCATTTGATTGGTTTTGCTTATCAAAATAATATATTGTAAATCTCTATTACCAAGAGAGATTTACAATACTGATTTTATCCTTGGGAACTCCAATAGCCTTAGGTAATTGTGACCATTCTTCTTTTTCGTCCTCTTTATTAACACCCAAAACCCAAATCACATTTTTATTCTTTAAAATTTCTCTATTTTTAGATTCAGATTCATTGGTTAATGCATCTACCAATTCTAAGAATTGTTCGTGTGTAATGGCATTAAAATTATCAGGATTAATATCATCAATAATAAGATATTTACAATTATCCCAAGTCCAAAGTAATTCATTGTTTATTTGTTCAGGATTGTGAAATAAAGTAAAGAGTTTGGTTGCTGTAATGTAGGTACAAGTTTGTTTTTTTAGAGCAAGTTCGTTTGCAATGGCAACTCCTAAGTTTGATTTACCTTCGTTTACACTTCCATAGATTAATAAGTGATTTCCTGTAGATTTAGGAGTATTATTAATATAACTTTCAACAATATCTTTTTCTTCTTCGTCTAAAAACTCACCTTTCCACTGAGATAATCGATATTGAAAAGGAAAGTAAGCATACTGTTGATAAATTCTAGTTGTGTACCAATAAACAAAAGGGTAAAATAAGGCTATTAATAGTAAAATTGATACCCATTTTATATTTTGATTAAGCGGATTGATAACAACACAAGAAACCATTGCTCCTAAGGCAAAATAAAGAACATCAGTAATAGTATCAAAAATAAGATGATCCCATTTGGGTTTAAAAACACGATCCTTTTTTGAAAAAAATAAAGGAAGTACCAAGTTGAAGAACTCGAAATAAGCCCACACAGAGGCAACTATAATACTGTAGTAAACAGGGGGATGTTCATTTCTATATAAAACACTTAAAACAATACTTGGAAAAAAACCTAAAGTAAAATGGCCTAGTTGATTAGCGAGCCATGCGTAGGTTAAACTGACTCCTCTTTGTGAGTCTTTTCCAAATAAATCTTTTACAAATAATTGTTTTACAAATACTTTAGGGTTGATTTTTTCCACAATTCTTTAAAATAACAGTTTTAGCATGGGCAAGTTACTTATTTTTTCAAAGCAATCAAACAAAGAAATCTATATAAAATTGTTAATATCTTGTAGTCTGATTGCTTTTAGAACACTACTAAGAAGCAGCAATGGCTACTTTTTTTGTTTTGATAGTATTTGAAATTTGTATTTTCATTAAAATTGAAAACACAAGAGCAATTATGAATAAATTTGAAAAAATAACTAGTGTGGTATCTAAAGAACCTGTTTTGGTTTTAACCACATCGTAAATGGTTGGTCCTATAACTCCAGCCAATCCCCATGCAGCCAATACCATTCCGTGAATTGCTCCTAATTGCTTAGTTCCAAACAAATCGCCTAAAAAAGCAGGCAAGGTAGAAAAACCACCTCCGTACATGGTAATTACGGTAAATAGTACAATTAAGAATGCAGTTTCTACCTGAATTTTAGGTAAAAAGTAAAAGGCAAGTATTTGAAAAGAAAAGAAGATGATAAAGGTATTTGCTCTCCCTAAATAATCGGACAATGTAGACCAAGTAATTCTTCCCAAGCCGTTAAATACACCAATGAAACCAACAACAGCAGCAGCTTGCATAGGAGTGTAGTTTAGTTTTTCTTGCATCATTGGACTAGCAGCAGAAATAATTGCAATTCCACAAGAGATGTTGATAAACATCATAATCCACATGTAATAAAACCTAGAAGTTTTTAGAGCTTCGTTGGCACTACTGTTAGACAAATCTTGTTTGATGTGTTTTTGTGCTCCTGCTTTAAAACCATTAGGAACATATCCTTCCGGAGGTCTTTCTATGTATCTGGCAGATGAAAGAATTAGTATCATATAAATAATTCCTAATATATAAAAGGCATTGGCAACCCCAACAGATTCAAATAATTTAGCCATTACAGGTCCAAAAATTAGAGCAGCAAAACCAAAACCCATAATGGCCATTCCTGTTGCCAAACCACGTTTGTCTGGAAACCATTTTACCAAGGTACTTACAGGGGTAATATACCCTAATCCAAGCCCAATACCACCTATAACACCATAACAGATATAAAATAAGGTTAACGATTCTAACTGTACTGCAAAGCCAGCACCTAAAACACCAATACCATAAAATAATCCTGCAGTTGTACCACTAATTTTAGGTCCTACTTTTTCTACCCATCTTCCTAAAAAGGCAGCAGACAATCCTAACAATAAAATGGCAATTTTAAATGCCCATTTAATCACACTACCTTCTACACCAAACACATCTTTTACAGGATTTGTCATAACTGAATATGCGTATACAGAACCAATGGAAATATGAATTCCTACTGCTGAAGCTGCAATGAGCCATCGATTTTTTATTTTTTGTGATTTCATCTATGTTCGTTTTTAATTAATTTTTACTTTCTGAAAATAGTTGCTTAAAATATGAGCTGCTTGTTGTAGTTCTTCTTCTGTATTTTCTCTTGCATTTTTCAATTCGTATTCCCACCCTAAAGCCTCCCATTTATGAATTCCTAATTTGTGGTAAGGCTGAAGTTCTATTTGCTCTATATGCTTATAATTTTTAAAATAATTACCCAAGGCATGTAAAAGTTCGGGTGTATTTGTAATTTCTGGAATTAGTACATAGCGTAACCACATTTTTTTGCCTGATGTTTCTCTGTATTTTGCAAACTGAAACGTGGTTTCTTTATTCTTTACTCCTGTTATTTTTTGATAGCCTTCTTCGGTCATATGCTTAATATCTAGCATGACCAAGTCTGCATAATTGTCTAAAAGTTCTTTGACAGGATGATTTAAAATTCTACCATTGGTATCTATATTGGTATGAATACCTTCTTCTTTTAAACGTTTGAAAAATGTAATCAGGTTTTTGGCTTGTAACATAGGTTCTCCACCAGATACAGTAACACCTCCATTTTTTCCAAAATAAGATTTCATCCGAATGGCACGTTGTACCAAATCTTCAATTTCATATTCAGAACCACCTTGAGTGTCTATGGTATCAGGGTTGTGGCAATACAAACATTTTAGTTTACAGCCTTGTAAAAAGACAACCATTCTTATACCTGGTCCGTCATGAGTTCCGAAAGATTCTATAGAATGTACGTTTAGTGTGTGGTTTGTAGTTTTCATAGCAAAGGGGATGAAATGTTAAAAAAAGGGATTCAAAAAATACCGATTGTACTTTTTATTTTTAAAAAGTGGCTCTAATACAGAGTCAGTTTTATTTTTTGAATCCCTAATAACAACTAATACTACTACTTATGGTTTAGTTTACATAGACTTATGGAAAGAACGTGTAATTACTTCTAACTGTTGTTCTTTGGTTAGCCTGATAAAATTAACAGCATATCCAGAAACACGAAGGGTTAGCTGTGGGTGGTTTTCAGGATGTTCCATTGCATCTAATAAAGTTTCTTTATCTAATACGTTTACATTTAAGTGTTGTGCTCCGTTGTTAAAATATCCGGTTAACGTAGCAACTAAATTGTCTACTCTGTCTTTTTCATTAGCTCCCAATGATTTAGGGATGATAGAGAATGTGTTAGAAATTCCATCTTGAGAATCGTTATAATCAATTTTAGCAACAGAGTTTAAAGAAGCTAATGCACCATTGGTATCACGTCCGTGCATAGGATTTGCTCCGGGTGCAAACGGAACTCCTTTTTTACGACCATCAGGTGTAGCTCCTGTTTTTTTACCGTACACTACGTTAGAGGTAATGGTTAATACAGACATAGTGGGTTCTGCATTTTTGTAAACAGGCAACTTTTTTAGTTCATTATTAAAATCTCTTACAGCATTTTTTGCAAATACATCTACACGATCATCATCATTTCCATATTTTGGAAAATCTCCTTCAATTTCAAAATCTACTGTTAAACCTTCATCATTTCTAATTGGTTTTACTTTGGCATATTTAATAGCAGATAAAGAATCTGCTACAATAGATAAACCAGCAATACCATAAGCAATGTTTACATGTGGATTGGTGTCTATCAAAGCCATTTGAGCTTTTTCATAATAGTATTTATCGTGCATATAGTGAATAATATTCATAGCATCGTTGTAAACACCAGCAACATGTCTCATGGCAATTTTAAAGTTATACATCACTTTTTCAAAATCTAGGTATTCATCAGGATCACAAGGTTCAATACCTTCTACCATTAGTGTTCCTGTATTTTCACATTTACCACCATTAATGGCCAGTAATAATGTTTTTGCTAGGTTGGTTCTTGCTCCAAAGAATTGGATTTGTTTTCCTATTTCTTGGTAAGATACACAACAAGCAATTCCATAATCGTCAGACCCTCTAGAGATACGCATCAAATCATCATTTTCAAATTGAATTGACGATGTGTCGATTGCTACTTTAGCACAGAATTTTTTAAAATTTTCTGGAAGTAAAGGAGACCATAGCACGGTAATGTTTGGTTCAGGAGAAGGGCCTAAGTTGTACAGTGTGTGTAAAAAACGGAAAGCTGTTTTGGTTACTTTGCTACGACCATCATTTAACATTCCACCAATAGCTTCTGTAACCCAAGTAGGATCCCCTGCAAAAATTTCATCATAGGCAGCCATACGTAAATGACGAACCATTCTTAATTTCATTACAAACTGATCTATATATTCTTGTGCTTCTTCTTCAGTAATCAATCCATCATTTAAGTCTTTTTCAATAAAAATGTCTAAAAATGTAGATACATTTCCTAAAGACATAGCTGCACCATCTTGTTCTTTTACAGCTGCTAAATAAGCCATGTATGTCCATTGTACAGCTTCTCTTGCATTTTGTGCAGGACGAGTTAAGTCTAAACTGTAATGGTTTCCCATTAAAACCATATCTTTTAAAGCTTTTATTTGTTCTGCTACTTCTTCTCTTAAACGGATGGTAGCATCGCACATAGGCCCTGTAATATTTTCTAAATCTGCTTTTTTGTCGGCAATCAATTTATCTATTCCAAATAAAGCAACTCTTCTATAATCTCCAATAACTCTACCACGAGCATAATTATCAGGTAAACCAGTTAAAAATCCAAGGGATCTGTATTTTTTTATTTCTGCATTGTAAGCATCAAAAACACCATCGTTATGGGTTTTAACATATTTAGTAAATAAATTTTGTATGTCTCTACTGGGCTCTAATCCGTGTTCTTGTAGTGCTTTTACTACTACTTTATAACCCCCAAAAGGTTTCATTGCTCTTTTAAGCAACTCATCGGTTTGTAGCCCTACAATAGTTTCATTTTCTTTATCAATATAACCTGCTTTAAAATTGGCTATACCCGAAATGGTTTTTGTATCAATAGCACGGATTCCGTTATTTTGTCTTTCCTCTTGCATGGCTTTTTTACAAATATCCCAAAGCTTTTGTGTCTTGCTACTAGGACCTACTAAAAAACTATAATCTCCGTGGTATGGCTGAATATTTTTGTATACAAATTCTTTTACACTGACGACAGTATTGTCTAATTCTGGTTGATGGTCGATGGTTTTCATAAGATTAAATTTTAGATGTTTTATGCTATTGTTTCTATAAAGTAAAATAAATACTATTTAGTCTTTATTTATATGATTTTTATCACATTTATAAAACTAGAAATATTTATTTTTATTTATTAAGAATAAATAAAAATAAATTAACTTTGTGATAACAATTATAATTAAGTAAAAGATGGAACATACAGTCGGTTTATTTTTTGGATCAGATACTGGAATTACAGAAGAACTAACGCACGATATTGTGGAGGGTTTTAAGGAAGTAGCCGTAAAAGAAGTGTCTGAAGCCAAAGCAGAAGATTTTGAATCTTATGATTTAATTTTATTGGGACTGTCTACCTGGTACGATGGTGATTTGCAAAGTGATTGGGAAGATTTTTTTGAAGAGTTTAAAACAATTGATTTTACAGGAAAAAAAGTCGCAATTTATGGTTTAGGAGATCAAATAGGTTACGCAGAATATTTTATTGATGGAGTAGGAATTTTAGCAGAAGTTGTAATAGAAAATGGAGGAGAAGTAGTGGGTAAATGGTCTGTTGAGGGTTATAAACATACCGAATCTAAGGCAATTATACCTAATGATACAGCTTATTTTTATGGTTTGGCTTTAGATAATGATAATGAATCTGAATTGAATGAAGAGCGAATTAATCAATGGATAGAGCAAGTTAAAAAAGAATTTAACCTATAGCATATTACATTTTCGTTTTGTTTGTTTTTGTAAAAACACCTATTGCCAATGGCAATAGGTGTTTTGTTTAGGACAATCTAGACTTGTAGTCATGGTAGGTAAATTTGCGAATTGTTTTAAGGCGGTTTTCTTTTGTCCAGATACAAATGTCTGGATGTTTAACTCCATTAAACATAGTGGTTTTTACCATGGTATAGTGAATCATGTCTTTAAAAACCAGTTGGTCGCCTATTTGTAATTCTTTTTCAAACGCATAAGGTTCCATAAAATCACCCGCTAAGCAACTAGTACCTCCCAATCTATATACAAATTTGCTATGGCTATCAGGATTGCATGCCCCTACAATTTTGGGTCTGTAAGGCATTTCTAAAGTATCGGGCATATGGGCTGTAAAAGAAACATCTAGCATGGCTGTTTTCACTCCTCTGCTTTGTACAATATCCAACACAGTAGTTGTTAATACGCCTGTTTCCCAAGCAAATGCACTTCCTGGTTCTAAAATAATTTGCACATTGTACTTTTTTTTAAAAGCTTTTAGAAGTTGAATCAAATGTTGCGTATCATAACCTTTACGAGTCATTAAGTGTCCGCCTCCCATATTAATCCATTTGATTTGATGTAAATAATCACCAAAGCGTTGTTCTAAAGCAATCAATGTTTTTTCCAATGCATAGGAATCCGATTCGCACAATACATGAAAATGCAACCCTTCAATTCCTTCAGGCAATTTTTCGGGCATAAAATCTTTAAGAACTCCTAGTCTAGATTTTGGGGAACTCGGGTTGTATAAATCGACTTCTACATCACTTTGTTCTGGGTTGATGCGTAATCCACAAGAAATTTTATGTTTTGCCGTTAAAGTTTGTTTGTAGTAGTGATTGAATTGAGCCACGGAGTTGAATACAATATGAGAGCTATAGCTCATTAATTCTTCAAACTCATCAGGAACATAAGCAGCAGCATACACATGTGCTTTGGTTTTCATTTCTTCAAAACACAAACGAGCTTCGTACAAAGAGCTAGCGGTTGCTCCTTTAATATATTCTTGAACAATAGGAAAAGCTCCCCACATTGCAAAACCTTTAAAAGCTAAAATGATTTCTATTTCTGCTTGGTCTTGTACATTTTTTATTAATGATAGGTTGTTGCGTAGCAATTGTTCGTCTAACACAAAAGCTGTGTTGGGTATTTTAGTGTAATCCATGTATTAGTAAAAAAATAGCAAGTACTTCTAAAAAAGAAATACTTGCTATTGGTGTATTATTAATTTTTTTTAAAATTAGTTTACTTCCAAGTCACCGTTGATTTCTTCTTGCCAAGGCAAACCGTATTTTCCAATCAATTCCATAAATGGATCTGGGTTAAATTCTTCTACATTAAACACCCCAGGTTTTCTCCATTTACCAGTTAAAAACAACATAGCCCCTAACATAGCTGGTACCCCTGTAGTGTATGATACTCCTTGAGAAGAAGTATCTTCGTATGCATCTTGGTGTTTACAGTTGTTCCAAACGTAATAGGTTTTTTCTTTTCCATCTTTAATTCCTTTAATTCTACATCCTATAGAAGTTTCACCAGTATAACCATCTGCCAATTGCTCTGGTTTTGGCAAGGTTTCTTTAAGGAACTGTAGCGGAACAATTTCTACTCCTTTGTATAGAATAGGTTTAATACTAGCCATTCCAATGTTTTGAATTACACGTAGGTGTGTTAAATATTCATCACCAAAAGTCATCCAGAAACGAGCTCGTTTTAGGGTTGGAAAGTTCTTCACCAAAGATTCTAACTCTTCATGATATATAACATAAGAGTTACGAGGTCCAATATTAGGGTAATTTAATGCTTGTTTAATTTCATGTGGTTCGGTTTCCACCCATTGTCCATTTTCCCAATAACGTCCTTTTTGAATCACCTCACGGATGTTAATCTCTGGGTTAAAGTTGGTAGCAAATGCTTTTCCGTGGTCTCCTGCATTACAGTCAACAATGTCTAAATAGTGAATCTCATCAAAATGATGTTTGGCCGCATGAGCAGTATAAATACTAGTTACTCCAGGATCAAAACCACAACCTAAAATAGCGGTCAATCCTTTTTCTTTAAACTTATCTTGATAAGCCCATTGCCAACTGTACTCAAATTTAGCCTCATCTTTAGGTTCGTAGTTTGCAGTATCTAAATAGTTAACGCCTGTTTCTAAACAAGCATCCATAATGGTTAAATCCTGATAAGGCAATGCAACGTTGATTACCAATTCAGGTTGAAACTCATTGAACAACGCTACCAATTCTGGCACGCTATCCGCATCCACTTGTGCGGTTTGAATTTTTCTATCCGTAATTAAAGCTGCAATTGCATCACATTTAGATTTTGTTCTGCTTGCCAACATAATTTCAGAAAAAACTTCAGGAGCAGCAGCACACTTTTGTGCAACAACGCTACCAACTCCACCAGCACCAATGATTAAAACTTTAGACATTTTAAATGTTGTTAAATAGATTTATAATTTTTGGTAAAAGTAATTTTTTTTTGACCTGACCATCAAAAATAATTATTTTTTTAACGATTGTAAAATATTGTTTATCAGTGGTTAATCTATATATCTTTTGGTCAAATTACCATAGCCATCAATTCGCCTATCCCTAAAGAAAGGCCAAATTCTTCTTACGTCTTCTGTTCTTTGTTTATCTATAGTAATTACTTGATTGATTGCTTCTTTTTGAGTTCCTTGCCATAAAATTTCTCCTTGAGGACCTGTTACAAAACTAGTTCCCCAAAATTCAATTCCGTTAGTAACGTTGGTCCAGTCTTTTTCAAAACCTACTCTGTTTACAGCTATAACAGGCAATCCATTGGCAACTGCATGGGCACGTTGTGATATTTGCCAAGCATCACGTTGTCTGGCTTTCTCTGTTTCAGAATCGGTGCTTTCGTAACCAATAGCGGTAGGATAAATTAAAACTTCTGCACCAGCTAAGGCCATCAATCTAGCAGCTTCAGGATACCATTGATCCCAACAAACCAAAACACCTAACTTTCCTACGGATGTTTGTATAGGTTGAAATCCTAAATCGCCAGGAGTAAAGTAGAATTTTTCGTAGTAAGCAGGATCATCAGGAATGTGCATTTTTCTATATTTTCCGGCTTCGGTTCCATCTTTTTCAAAAACTACTGCGGTGTTGTGGTATAAGCCAGGAGCTCTTTTTTCGAACAAAGAAGTTACCAGAACAATGTTTAGTTCTTTGGCAATGGCCGCAAATTGATGGTAAGAAGGACCAGGAATGGTTTCGGCCCAATTAAACATGGTAACTTCTTCTGCTTGACAAAAGTAAATACCTGTATGTAGTTCTTGCAACACAACTAGTTCTGCACCTTCTTTGGCACATTGTCTAATTCCTGCAATAGATTTATTGATGTTATCTTGTTTGTCTGTAGTGCAAGATTGTTGCACAATACCTACTTTTAATAAATTCATTTTAGAATGATGAAATGATGTAAAATACGATTTTTTGTATTTGGATTGTTTTGTTTCTTAAAGAAACATCCAACCTTTTAAAGATACAATAGTTGTTAGAGATTATAAAATATTTAATTCAACTTGTTGGGGATACTGCATACTTATGCAATGCAAAGATCCGTGTTGATCAATTAACGGTTTACAGTCCAAACCAATAATTTTTCTGTCAGGAAAAATGGTTTGTAATATTTCCAAAGCTAGCGGGTCTTGTGGCACCTTATAAACAGGAACCAAAACTGCTTTATTAGTAATTAAAAAATTGGCATAGGTAGCAGGAATTCGTTCTCCATTTGCATCAAAACATGCATCTGGCCAAGGCAAAGCCACTAAATTATACGGTTGCTGGTTTACGTTGGTAAATGTTTTTAGTTGTGCTTCCATGTTTTGTAAAGCCTCATAATGCTCATCACGCTTATCATCACACTTTACGTAAGCAATGGTCTTGTTGTTGCAAAATCTAGCCAAGGTGTCTATATGAGAATCTGTATCATCACCAGCCAAATATCCATAATCTAACCACAATATTTTTTTAACTCCTAGTTGCTTTTTTAAATAGGTTTCAATTTGATGTTTATCTAAAGTTGGATTTCTAAATATAGACAACAGACACTGGCTAGTTGTTAGCAGTGTTCCATTTCCGTCAGATTCTATGGCTCCTCCTTCTAAAACAAAATCTAACTTAGTGCTAGGAACGTTTTTTAACACCGTATTTTTTAAATTTTGGGTGATTTGATTGTCTAAATCTGCCTTAAACTTTTGCCCCCAACCATTAAATATAAAATCTAACAAAATTGGTGTTTCATTTTCTAAAACAGTAATAGCAGCATGATCTCTTGCCCAAGTATCATTTGATGGAACCTGAACAAAATAAATTGGATACGGGCTAATGTTTGTAAAATAAGATTGAACCTTATGTACGTCGTAACAGCCTACCAACACAGGAACATAATTTGCCGTTGTGTGAATAATGTTTACAAAGCAATTAACTACTTCTTTGTACATATACGCCCAATCGCTTTCTGGAGTGGGAAAGGTAAATTGCACAAAACTTTGAGGTTCCCATTCTGCAGGAAACCGTCTATCTTTTAACATGATTTTAAAGGAATATAACCGAGCAAATGTAGTTGTTTTTTGGTTTGCTTATTTATTTTTTACGTAAATTAATTTGTGTCTGCTTTTACTGTTTTCTCGTTGTTCAATATCAAACAAACCAATAGATTTTATCATGGGAGTCAATTTGTCAAAACCATAGTTTCTAGAGTCAAAACTGGGCCTTTTTTTCTGAATCAAACTACCTACATCTCCTAAAAAAGCCCATCCGTCATCATCAGACATATCCGAAATACTGGACTGAATTAGTCGGATTACTTTGGGAGTAATGTCGTCATTTTTATCATTGTCATTATTTTTAACTGGGGCACTTTGTTTTTGCTTTTTTCGTAAGACTTCAATAAAAATAAAACGATCGCAAGCTACAATAAAAGGAGTGGGGGTTTTCTTTTCTCCAATTCCTAAAACTTGCATGCCAGCCTCTCTTAACCTAGTGGCTAATTTGGTAAAATCACTATCGCTAGAAACCAAACAAAATCCATCTACTTTGTCCGTGTACAGAATGTCCATAGCATCAATAATCATGGCAGAATCTGTTGCGTTTTTTCCTGTAGTGTATGCGTATTGTTGTATGGGAGTTATGGCATTTTCTAGTAAAACATCTTTCCATTTTGCCAAATGTGGGCGAGTCCAATCTCCATAAATTCGTTTAATGGTAGGATTTCCATATTTGGCAATTTCTTCCATCATTTCTTTTACAGGGGTTGCAGGGATGTTGTCTGCATCTATCAGTACGGCTAAGTTGGTATTCATAAAAGTTAGTTGTCTAGTTCTTTAGGATTTATTAAGTCAGGTAATATAATGGATTGAAAGCCGCTTTTTAAGGCAAACCACCAGCTGTGATACATGGATCTATTTTTTGGGCGAACATAATAAATAGTACCAGTTTGATGATCTTCGCTTTTGGGTGTGTTGTTGTTGTTTATTAGTAATTGATTGATTAAAAAAGAGGGCAACGCCTTTATATCATATACTCGGGTATCTTCTAACAACCCCATTTTTATATTTTGATAATCCATAGCCACCCATCCTTGAGCAATGTCGTTGTTTCCAAATATTTTAAAATCAAGTTTATCACAGGCTCCAGAAACAATTCTTATTTTTCTATTTAGATGCAAAAAAGGATTGAAAATCTTATAATCAAAAGGTGCTACACTTCCTTTTATTTCGTAAGGAAATAGTGGAGCTTGGGTATGAAATAATATTTCTAATTTCATATTTGTTTTTCCTAAAACAGCGGTAGAAAGCTGGGTGCGGATGGTGTGGTTTTTTTTATTCTGTATGTTATATAGAGTAGCTTGAATGCTGTCAAAATAAATTGTACTGAATTTTTGAGTTGCTTTGCTTTTTACCTCAATATCAATTCTGTTATTGTTTAACGTAATTTCATTAATTTTTAAAGGAAACGGACAAGACATTAAAAGCTCATTTAGCAAGGGTTTGTAAGCAGTAGGGTTAGCCTCTTTATTCTCATCTACTTCGACTTTTAAGAGTGTGTTCATCAACAAAATTTTATCTAACTCTATTACTCTTTTGGGTTGTAAAAGCTTGTCTAAGTGAATGTTTTGTAATACTACTTTAGGAACGGTTAGCTCTGTTCTTGGTTTTTTATATTTAAATTTGGTTTCCCATTCTTGTGTGGTAAAGCTAGGGAGTAGTTGTAAATCACTTAAAATTGTTTTGTCTTTACTAGCTTGTATTTTGGTAAGTTGAATGCTATACGCTCCTCCTTTTTTTTGATATGTAATTTGATTGGCATCTACCATAAAATCACTAAAACTAAAATTACCATTGTTATAATGTAGATTTTTAAGTTGAGCTTGGGTTAGCGATGCTTGAATTTTTTTAGATGGGTGTTGAATATGAAAAACAAAATCTACCAGTTCTAGTTGATGAGTTCCCAAAGTGTAACCAAATTCTTTTGTTTTTGTTTGCTTTTTGGAGGTAGATATAGTTTGATGTGATGAAATATTTCCATGCTGAACTAAAACGTCATCAAATTGAATTTTTTTAGAAAAGAGTAAAGAAAACCAATGTAAGTTATGCACCTTTATTTGATTAACTTCTATTTGTAATTGTTCTTTTTTTTGATAGTTTATACCATATATATTTACATCTTGTAAATGCCAAGCAATGTCTACCTCTTTAATACTAAGTCCATCAACTTTTTGTAGTTTGTCTTTTATAATAGAGCTCAATAAAATAGAGCCAATCCATAAAATAGAACAGAGAATTAGAAGAAAAATACCAAAGTATTTTAAGAAAGAAATAGGAGGAAAATAAAAACGTTGTTTCATTGCAATTAAGTCTAGCACTAAAGTTAAAGAATTAGCTGCACAAAGTGCAACAAATCAAAAAGAAGAAATAAAAAAGACCACTTGTAGAGTGGTCTTTATGTATTATTGGTAAAGGTAACTTAGTCTAAGCTACCTAAATAACGTTCTGCATCCAAAGCAGCCATACAACCTGTACCTGCAGCAGTAACGGCTTGTCTGTACTCATGGTCTTGCACATCACCCGCAGCAAATACCCCAGGTTTGTTGGTTTTGGTAGATTTTCCTTTGGTGATTAAATATCCGGTCTCATCCATGTCCAATTGACCTTTAAAAATTTCTGTATTTGGTTTGTGACCAATAGCAATAAAAACTCCAGTTACAGGAATTTCATGTTTGTCTCCTGTTTTATTGTTAACAACTCTAACTCCTTCGACTACATTATCACCTAAAACTTCATCTAGTTCAGTATTGAACAATACTTCTATATTTTCAGTTTTGTTAACTCTGTGTTCCATTGCTTTAGAGGCTCTAAAATAATCTTTTCTAACCAACATTGTTACTTTGTTACAAATGTTAGCTAGGTAAGTGGCTTCCTCTGCTGCTGTATCACCAGCTCCCACTACAACTACATCTTGTTTTCTGTAAAAAAAACCGTCACAAGTAGCACAAGCCGAAACACCACCACCTTTTAATTTCTCTTCACTTTCTAACCCTAGATATTTAGCGGTAGCTCCTGTGGTAATAATTACGGTTTCTGCTTCAATTTGTTTAGAACCGTCAATAGTTACTTTGTGAATTCCTCCCACTTCATTACTAAAATCAACAGCAGTAGCCAAACCAAAACGAACTTCAGTTCCAAAACGTTCAGCCTGTTTTTTTAAATCCTCCATCATTGCTGTACCATCGGTTCCGTTTGGGTATCCAGGAAAGTTATCTACTTCTGTAGTAGTGGTTAACTGTCCTCCCATTTGCATTCCTGTATACATTACTGGGTTTAAGTCTGCTCTAGAAGCATATATAGCAGCAGTATAACCTGCAGGACCTGATCCGATAATCAAGCATTTTATTCTTTCAATAGTATTTGACATTTTTCTACGTTTTTAGAATTTATCCGTCGCTAAATTAATTTTTTTTATACAGTTAGATATAGCATTTGGCATAACTTTTTATGATGGAGCGATTGGAAGTGTTTATAAAGTAAAAAGGAGGTGCTATTTTTTGAAGGTGACCTAAAATAAAAAAGCCAAAACTTAAGAAAGTTTTGGCTTTTTGTCGGGGTGGCAGGATGACACCCAAACTGCCACTATGCAGTAAAATCAATACTTTCAGAAGTAGACTAAAACAGTGTGAACCGAAATGTAGACCTATCTGTTAGTTTGAAATAGTATTTTTTATCTGAACGTCTTACTACAAATTTACAATTTTAACTCCATTAAAACCAGTCAATTTACATCAAATATTATGATTAATCTATTAAATATTTGTTGACAATTTCCTCTTCTATTCCGCTGTATTCAACAAATTCTTTGATTGTAATAAATTGATATGACTCCTTTCCAAAGTAGTTTCTAATATCGTTTAAAAGCTTACGCCCATAACGTTCACTACGTCCTGTAATACGCTGAATATCTTTTGGGTATATGCAAGCTCTTTTTGGGGTCATAATACTTTATCTATGCTTTATCCGTACATCATCCATGCTTTATTGTTTTATGATTATGGTGATGATGATGCGTTGTTAAAATGTTGGAAACCCGAATGGGTTTTCAATATTTTAATGACGTTTTTGGTTGTATCGGAATGAATGACCGAAAACGGAATTACTTTTTTAACAACGTGCTATAAAATTACGTGATTTGGTTTCATTAATCAAAAAACGAATTATTATGGCAAAACAAACTGGAATTATTAAACTGAAAGGAACTATCGGTGGTATTTCCTTTTACAAAACGACTGACGGACATCTTGCACGCGAGAAAGGCGGTGTTGATGGCAATCGCATCGCAAATGATCCTGCGTTTCAGAGAACGCGTGAAAATGGCTCTGAATTTGGACGAGCAGGTAAAGGCGGTAAGCTCTTACGAAATGCTATTCGTATTCTTTTGCAAAATGCAAAGGACAAACGTGTGGTGTCTCGTTTGACGAAAACTTTGGTTGCGGTTACCAAAACCGACACAACCAATGAAAGAGGTTTAAGAACCTTACAGGATGGTGATTTAAGCTTATTAAACAGCTTTGAATTCAATTTGAATGGAAAGTTAGGTACAACACTTTTTGCTCCGTTCTCGAATGCTTTTGACCGTGTTTCTGGTGATGCTACGGTTAACCTTGATGCATTTTCTCCAACTGTTAGAATTGCAGCTCCTTCGGGAACCACGCATTTTAAAGTAGTAATGGGTGCTTCTGAATTGGATTTTGAGAACGAGACCTCGACATTTGAAAATGATGAGACTGCTATTCTACCATATACCGCTGCTGATACAGCTGCTATTGCCTTGACAGCTTCTTTGACCGCTAACTCAACTTTGTCTGTTGTTCAGGTGTTGGGAATTGAGTTTTACCAAGAGGTAAATGGGCAAATGTACGAGCTTAAGAACGGTGCTTACAACGCTTTAGCAATTGTTATTGTAGATACTCCTTAAGTATGGAATTAGTACTGCATAGAGCCTATTTTGAAGAGGGCACCAATGGTGCTCTCTTTACTTCTGGTAAATCTTTCGACTCCGCTCAAGACAGGTTTCTTTGTCATACTATTGAATTGCCCTGGAACGATAACAAACGAAATATTTCCTGTATTCCTGAAGGTGTTTATGAAGTTGAACCTCATTTTTCTAAACGGTTTAAACATCATTTGATTTTGAAGGGTGTCAAAGGTAGAAGTTTTATACTATTTCATCCTGCGAATGATGCGTTGAAAGAACTTCAAGGTTGTATTGCTCCAGTAACTTATTTGAATGGTCCCGGCAAAGGTATTTACTCTAAAAATGCCATGCAGAAACTCTTGTCTTTGGTGTATCAGGCTAAAGACCGAAAAGAACCAATTTTATTAACTATTAAATCTCAGAATTATGAACATTGTAGAACGCTATAAAAAACCAACTCCCAAATTCTTTAAAACTTTACGAAATATTGGAATTGCTCTTGCTACAGCTGGCGGTGCGATTATAGCTGCACCAATTAGCATGCCTGCCATTGTGGTAACTATTGCTACTTATATGACCGTTGCCGGAACTGTAGCCACCACAGTAAGTCAAGCAGTTGTTACTGATGATGAAAACACTGAAACAGATGAGAATGACGATGGACTATAACACCAAATCTGCCATTATTGGTGGTACTTTCTTTTCATCAATTTTGAATATTGGTGTTGAGGATTTGATTACTACCATTGTTTTGGCTATTGTTGGTGCAATCGTGAGTTTCTTTGTTTCTCTAATACTTAAAAAACTGATCACTTTTCTTGGGGCAAAGTGTCGTAGGTGGAAGTGATTATTGATGTGGCGCGGTGGAAAATATAAATAAAGGGCATTTGAAAAATGCTCTTTTTTTATGCGCGGTGTTGAGGTGGATGCCCCCTAACCCCCAAAGGGGGAATAGTGGGGCATTTACCGCAGACACAAGGCAAAACATTAATAATTGCTGTAACCTACACCGTTGAAATGGGTGGTGGGGAAAAGTGGTTCAACATAGCTTAATGTTCTTCTTTTATACTTTTACTAATACCACTAATAAAGTCTTTGATTTCAACAGGTAGCAACTCAAATTTCTTTTTAGACTCATTAGAAATAAAACAAATATCATGTATCATTAAGGATGTTAAGTATATTGCTAATCGGACTAATGGATCTGTAAATTCTTTTGTTATTACTTTACCCCTAAAACCCTTAAAATATTCAAGTGAAGGATAGTTAGAATGCAAGTGAATAGAAGAATCTTTATATACATTAACAAATGCTCTTTGTTTGCAAGTATGTTTTACTAATTCAATTATTTTTAATGGCCTGACTTTATTTTCTACTACTAAAAATCTCCAAGAAATTCTTTTCTTGGACAAGTTATAAATTTTCAATAGCTCACTATCTGATAAGGTGTTTTTATAATTTGAGGTTTCAATTTCATTAATTGTTTTACTTATTTCAAGTTTATAACTATCTAAAATTTCTTTTGCACCTTCAAAATCATCTTCGTATATCTCTAATTTTTGTTTTTGAAAAAGACCATCTAATTTCCACAATAAAAATCTAAATTTTTTTTCATCTGAAGTTTTAGGCTCAACAAAGATGTGATTAAAGGCAGAATAAGTTTCAATTATGGCTCTTATAGTTGAGTTTACTGTAAATAAATCATAACCTCGTTGCTTAATAACTTCTCCGGACTTTTTCCTTTCTATAATGCCTTTTGATAAATGAAAAAAAGATGAAGAATGTATAGCGAATTTATCAATTAAAAGATTTGAATATTCTTGCCAGACAGGTATTTCTTCACTGCTTAATGGATAATAGGTCATGGTTAATGGACCTAAAAGTAAGTATTCATAAAATTCTAACGGATTATCATATAAAACTTGCTCATTCATAAATTTTTACTTCTTAAAAATGATAAATATAGTATTAATAAAAACGTAAGTTGATTGTAAAGCACTGATTTCAGTACGGTAAAGTGGTTATTTTACATAATGGCGTTATAACTACAGCTTTGGAGATGCGGTGGGTGTAGCGGCTGCTATTATAACTACCCGTTATGTAAACATAGCTTTGGGTAGTTTTTTGGTGTGCGCTTTGGGAACAGCTCTTTGCTTTTTTGTTTAACCTATTTTCTACAAATAATTCCTTTAAACAAAACAAGCAATGTGCTGTGTGAGGGTTGGCAGCCAAAAACTACAAGAGCGTTGGCAAGCGGAACAAACCAAAAGACAGAGGATTTTGAGGAACGAAAAAACTGGGTTTTGGGTTTGTGGGGAAATCAATAAATGTAAAAAAATAGGGTGAAGACTCTACCTTCACCCCTAAAAACTCTAAAAGTTTTGTTGGGGCTTGTGTGTGATAGTTACCAGAATAAACTACAAATTATGGCTTTCAAGAGTGTACTCAATTTCTTGAGTACGTTGCCCCAAATATTTTAATAAACACTATGACCTCTTTTTGTGTTTAGTTCTTTCCCTAAATCATTTTCCTTCCAGCTGTAAAACCAATCTGAAGCATAGCTCGCAATTTTTTCAATGATGTCATTTTTATCTGCAATGCTTGTGCCCGCATCAAAAAACTTAATTTTGTCTAAAACTTGTCGTCTAAAATCTCTTATTTCTGCATCAGTAGTACCAACATATGGACAAGTAAGTACATCTATCAATAAGAAAATATCTTCAGCATTATTCTTTTCAAAGTTATTAAACTTTTCGATAATTATTTTCTGAATATCAGCTCTTATTACAGTGTATTTTTGATTAGAATCAACATTTATATAATTTAACAAAGAAATAATTGTGAAATAATTCATACTACTGTTAAGAATTTTGACATTTTGATTATCTATATGAAAAACTCGAAAGTGTTTATTTATTAATTCTTCTTCAAAACGATAATTTTCTCCTAACTCATTAATTATAGGTAATAAATACAAAGTTTCTACTTCTGCATATTCAGACGAAAGACTTTTTTGAAATACTAATGAAATACCATCATATATTCTTTTGAAAATATTATGTTTTTTATCAAAATCAAATGCTATGTATTTTAATTCTTCAGTACTCGCATTTGGGACTTTAACCAAATAGCTTTGTTTTGTACGCTCCTGATTTTTAATAAAATCAATAATTCTAAATAATATATGGCAAACTTTAATTGAATAGGTTACCCTTGGAAGAACAGAATAAATAAAAAATGTTAATTCAATTATTTCATTAATATTTTTAAATAATTGATTATGGTATGACTTTAATTCTTTCTCTTGTTCTTTTATTTCTTCAAAAATTTCATCTAATTTTTCTTGATGTTTGGGTTTTTCATTTTCTTCAACATCATCTAATTTTGTTTCTGTATCACGTTTCTGAACATACAAGTGAAGTACCGCTTCCTGTTCTTCTTGTATCTTTTTTATTAAACTTTTGAGCTTGTTGAAAATAATTGCCAAAAAGTAATTTTGTAGATCTTTGTAACTTGTTTCAGTTTTGGCCAAAATGGCTTTATAGTTAGTAATAATATCTTTGGCTGAATAATATTTTAAACCAATTTGTTTTTTCATTTCCGAATCATAAAACTGAAAAATCATTGAATGTTCAATCAATTTTCTGATTTCCTCTTTGGCAATCGTAATATTTGTTATGATTGGTTTAGGAAGAATTTTAGTTTTAGAGTCATTAAAAAACAGATTGTATTCTTGTAGCTTGATTTTGTATAAGCTTAAAATTTCCGATTTAATTTTATCATCGTTGTAAAAAACAAAAAAATCATCTACATATCTATAAATATCATAATCCTCCTTATACTTATAACCTTTACTATATAATTCTTTTTCAACATTTTTATCAATTCTTTGCAAAATAAGTTCAGCAAATATTCTTGAAAACTCTGGACCAATTACAATACCATTTGTTTCATTGTAGTTCATTTGCTGCATTACTCTATCAAACTTACCACCAAAGGAATCTTTATTGGTAAATAAATTATCCTTTACAATTTTCTTATTAGATAATGCCCAGGAAAGAGTATGTGTATAAATACTATCAAAACATCTTGAAATATCAAATTTCATCAAATTATCAAAACGTTTTTCTGCTCTTTGATACTCGTATGATTCATAAAACTCATAAATATTGCTATATTTCTGATAGGAAAAGAATGTTTTCAAACTTGTATATTCTTTATCTGTCGTTTCAATTATTTCAATATCTTGATTTTTAGATTTCTTTTTTTTATTGGTATTATCTTTATAGTATTTTAATGATGAGACTTTACTCGGTTTTCTCAATGAAAATCTACTCAACTTTGTATTGTATAGAATTGTATTTTTATACTTATCATAAAATCCTACCAGGTAAAGTTGGTTTATTGGATGAATTACGGTTAATTCCCTGTAATCATTGTCTTTATGAGTTATTTTGAATTTAAAAGGGATTGTTAAAAAAACCTTTTCAAAAGCTGTTTCGTTAAATTTGAAATAATCAAAATTTGTGTCATTTATAAAATTTACATTATTAGGAATTCCAAAAAGAGTTTGAATCAATCTCTTTAATACTCCGGAATGGTCTTTGCTAAACTGAATAGCTCTATTGCTTTCATCAATAACTACTTTATTTTTGACTAAAAAATTGTAAAAATGCCTATTTGAAAAAAATGGCGGAACCTCATAAGGCAATATATCAGAAAGAACAACTCTTTCTTTCTTATATCCTATATTATGTCCTGATTTTCTTCTCATCTTTTCCATATTGAATTGATTTCAGCAATGCCGAATTGTAATATCCCTTCGTTATTCTGATTATTTACATCATTTCGTTTTCTGTTATGACTTTTATACTTTTTGTTTTTTAATGGTAATACTTGAAATGTTTTCTTCTTAAATCCTTCTGCAAAAGAATATTTAAGGATTGTTTCCTTTTCATCAGTTGTTAATCCAGCTCTATTGATATGCCATTTAAGTCTTGTTTGAAGTTTTTGAAGAGATACATCATTGTTCAAAAATGGATTAGAATAATATATTCCAACAAAAACTTTATCCTTGTTATTTCTTAATTTTGTATTTGAAGTGAGATAATTGATCCGAGCTGATAATAATTTAAAAGCGTTCTTTCTATTGTGTTTCTTTTTCTTTTCGAAATGCTGAAATGATAATTTGATTTTTTTGAAATATTTGTCGATTTTAGTTTTTGAAAGCCTAACACTTAAATCTTTACTTTTTATACTGCCGTTAGTTTTATATGTAATTACACTTCCTATATCATAACCTAAATATTGAATTGTTTTGCTAACGAAATTAGGATTATTGTCATTAAATCTTAAATCAAAAACTCCTTCTAAAAGGTTATACTCTTCTGTTTTTTTAACATTCAAAACAAGTTCTTCACTTGTTATTAAATTTGTTAGTTTAGCTTTATAATCAGTTAATTGAGCTGGCTCAATATTTTTAGATTTAGGAACGAAAATAGCAACTATATCATCTACATATCTTGCGTAGTAAACTAAATCATCAAGTTCCCTAATTTTGTTATCTACACTTCTCATAAAGAGTTCAGATAAATAGGCACTTATACCAACACCTCGTGGAACACCTTTGGCTATTTCAGGATTAGTCTGACCGGTTAAACTATTATAGCTCGTAAAAATTTGATGGATAAACTTTTTTGTTTTGATACTCAGCAAATAATCGCTATCAATTTTGTTCAATAATTTCTTTTGAGGAATTGATTCGTAAAAACTTTTAATATCTGTACGGATAACATATTTAGGAAAGTTGTCTTCTAATAGATTTAATAACTCACTTAATATCGCATATCTTGAAGACTGTTTTACGTTATAAGTCTTGTTTATATTGTCTTGAATTTTTTTAGAGATAAAAAAATTATGGACATTTTTTTCAAATACATAACTCTGGCCTCCATAATTACCTCCTAATTCTAAATTAATAGTATGGGAATTAATTTCATCAGCAACCGTATCTAAAACACCAGAAACAAGTACATCCCTTTCTTTTTTTAATTTATTCTTTTCAGTATAAAGTAGTCTTTTTGCATCAAACTCTGTTTCTTGTTGTATTTGTTTCCCAATATTTTTTAATTCCCCAACTTTAGCTAAAGAATCTACAAAATCTTCTTTGAATTTTTTCTCGACATTAATTCCTTTTCGATTTTCTTTATCGAATATTTCCTGAAACGATTTAGATGAAAATGATTGGTCTAACATTTTTTAATCAAAACTTGAATAAATAAAAGAGCCAATGAAATTTCATTAGCTCTTAATATTATATAATATACTTTGAGACTATTTGGCAGCCTAAATATACAAATTATGTGTTTGGTTTCTTATGGTTTACCATAATTTACATTTTCATCTCCTTTTATCTTCATGTTTCTTGTAGAACCAATCAAATTGAAACTACCACTATCTTCTATCTGAAATGCTTTTGCCATTCATAGCACCTTTATTCTTATAATTCACTTTTTAATTCCAACAACTCTATCAAATCCATAGATTCTTCTTCTACCCATTCATCATTTGAGATAAGCTGTTTAATTATATCTGTTTGAAATCTTGTAAAATCATCTTTCTTCAGTTTAGAAAAATCTTCCCTTTTCCATTTACTGTTATGGTTAGGTGAATTGACAGGAAGCGCATGACATAGGTCTTTCGGTTCTAACAAATTCACATCAACTCCTTTTAAATTAAAGATTTCCTTTATTCTTGAAAAGATAGTTAAACCGTGATAATCCCAATCACAAAAATAAAATATTGGATGTGAGATTTTTTCAAGTGATAAGTCTAATAAAGGTTTCGTATTATTACCTCCAACATACCATAACTCTACACCACGCTTTTTATATACAGTAGGCACTTTCAAACAAGCAATATTTTCACAAATAACAATGACTTGAGGGTTTATACAATCTACTACGATACGCCAAAAATTATTTTTAGGGTCTTTTTCCGGAAACTCATCTATGTCTAAAAGTTTTAAAACATCTTTTTTTAATCCTGGTTTACCCGATAAGTATTTCGCTCCTTTTCTTTTAAAAACCCTACTTGAAAATGTGTATTCTGTTGTTAAGGTTTCTTTTAGTTTTTCCTTATTATTAAATATGAATATTAATGATTCGAGGTCTGACTTATCATACCTTTTATGAGCATTATTATCTATTCCTGATTTTTCGAAGAAGCTATTATAGTATTCAAAAGTTTCTTTGAAATGTTGCTCATAAAAAAGGCTAAATCTTGGTGTAGACTCTAAGAAATTATGATTGCCTGTCTTATATTTTATCAACTTCTTTTGGTTGTATATAACCTGGTTAATAAAATCATCATTCAACATCTTTAACCGTGTCTTTCCAGCTATGTACAATTCATTTAATCCTTTAAGGTATTTCCATTCTATATCTTTCAAAATTGTATTCTATTTAGAGTCTATAAAAACCGGTATTGGTGGATAATTCACTTTTTTATCTTCTTCTAAGTTGTTTTGAAGTAAATAAATGTTTTGACTTTCTTTATTTACCTTATTTGGCGAGATGGAAAGTGATAATAATTGATAGTGGTTATCCTTTGCAATTTCGTAGAGCATATCAAAATTACTGCCTAATCCTTCTGCTTCGTCTATAGGCATAAAACGCACTCCTGACTTAATTTTACTATTATTTTCAATTAAAGATAATCTTGCTATACAGAGTAAAGCTATGGCCGAATATGTTTGACTTGTACTACCTGCATTTTTTCCTTTATTCGATTCAATTGTAAACTTTAAATCATAATATGATTTAGGGCTTAGTAATTGTTTATAGGTTGGATGCGTATTTTTTGGACCACCACATCTATGAAAAGCTTCAATCATTTTCTCTTCTAACGAGGCAAACTTTTCTAATCCTTTGCTAAATACTTTTAAATCATCTAAAAGATTGTTGGCTAAACCTAAAGAAGATTCTTCATTGATTTTTTCAATAAAATCTTGCATCCAATCTCTAGGATAAGATTTGTTAATATCCTGTCTTAAATAGGCTTTATGATTACCTGTGATAAGTTTATTGTCATCAATTAAAAAATTCTTTACTCTTCTAACATAATCCAATTGATTACTAACTTCTGCATTTACCTCATCAATAATAGTATTTAGTCTTTGAAGCTTTCTTCCATTAAGTTCTTGATTTTTTTGATTAATGTCTTTTAGTCTTTTATCAATATTCTCAATAATTTCTCTGTCTAAAGTTTCTCCATCTTTAAAAATCTCTGGTGGTAATATTTCTTGACAAAGACCCGTAAAATCCCCTGTATTTTCATAACGCAAATAATTATTTTCCATATAACTTCTCGCAATTGAATTATATGCTCCTATATATGCGGTATTACTTTTATTATGTTTGACTTCAAGAGTATTTACAGAGAATTCTGTTAACTCAATTTCAGGGTGTTTTTCATTTAGTATATCATTTTCAAAGTTTGATTTATACTTATCTGAAAGTTCTTTTAATTCGTTTTCAAAACTTAATGATTTTTCATCTAATTGGATAAGTAACTCAGCTGGATTAATGTACTTTTTCTGAACAAGTAAAAAATCTTGAAACGTTTGATAATAATTTTCAGAATTGGATAATGAATCCAATATCAAACTGCTATCATTTGTTGTTTTATGTTGGTATTCGTATTTCTTTTCAAACTCATTAAGATTCTTGAGGTATTCAACCTTAGGAAAATCTTGTAATGATGTTTTAAGGTTAGTTTGTAGTGTTTTCAGCTTACTTCTTTTTGTATCTACTTCAACGTACTTTTTCTTCGCCAGAGAATAGTTATTGGATAATTCCGTTGCTTTTACAAATAATGAAGTATACTCATTAATTTCCTTTAAATCAAGTTTATAAAAATCGTAAGTTTTAGTATCATTTATGGCATCTTTTGAATTCCAAGCCGTAATATATTCTTTTGGGTTTTCTAGGTCACCAAAAGTATCTTGTAACACATTCAATTTACTTTCTTTTTCCTTTAGCTTTTCTATTTCCTCACCTAATGTTATACTTTGTTTTTTGAAAATATTCTTGATTTCACCTTTGTCTAAAGTATTAAATATAGGTTCTTGAATAAATGGAATAAACTCCTTAATGCCGTTAAGGTCTAGCCAAAATCCATCAGCATTCTTTTTATAAATTGAAAAATTTTCAAATAGCTCTTTGGGTGCTGGAATATATTTTTCTTTAATGTCTACAGGCTCATCTACAATGATAAAGTCTTGGTACTTGTTTAGAATACTTTCTTCTTCTACAGAAAGCTCTCGATTCAAATTCAAAGCCCAATATGCAAGTGATTTTTCATTTTCTATATCATTGATGCTATTAAGTCTTTCTTTATTCTCAATATCCTTTAAGATAGTAGCTCTCTCAGCTTGTAATTTGATTAGAATATCGTTATCCCAAGTTCTGCTTTGAAAGAAATATAGTAGCTTTTTATCTGATAGTTTTTGTTTAAGAATATTGATTTTATCTATTATTGTTTTTGATTTATGATACTTTTCGTACTTCTTTAAAATATCATCTTTACTACAATTTAATAGCTTCATCCAGCTATGAAATTTTTCTACAGCTTTATTCTTTTCCTCCAAATCCTTTTGGGCAGCAAAAGCACTATTGAACTCATCCTCAATTTCGTTTAATTCCGAGATGATTTTATCTACTTTACTTTGAGCTATTGTTTCTAAAAAAGAAAGATTATACTCACTTCTGTAAAAATTATTGAGTGTATCAATAACCTCTTTATGAGTAGCTATTGACTGTTTTTTTGTAAAAACATATTTGGCTAATAAAAACTCCTTTAGAGTGGCTTCTTCTTCATCCTTTTTATTTAGTAAATCCACTAAATCATTATGCTTGTTTTTGAGTTTTTCTATTTCGGCAGAATTATCCTTAAATTTTTCAACATCAGAGCTTAGTTCTTTTACGGCTTCATTAAATTGTTTTTCAAACTTCTTTTCGGACTCATCACCAAATAAAAACTCTTTTAATTTATCACTTTTAGAAGTGTCCAAGGATTCTCTAGAAAAGGCCTGAATAATTTTAGAGTAGTTTTTTAATACCTTATCGTTTTTTGAAATATTTACCGGAATGATATTATTTTCATCATTACATAGTATTTTATGATACTTATTTGGGGTTGACCAAGAAGCACAAGTGAAACCTAAAGAACCAAAAACATGATCCTTAAATTGTTCAATAGGAAGTATCTTTTTATTATCAATAAAATGGGAAACACCTATTGGCCTGTTAAAAGGAACTAATTTGGTTTCTTCAGAAAAGTCATTTCCATTCTGAATAATGAACATATGAGAAGCTCCTGTACTTTCTAGATAAATACCAATCACAATGAATTTATTTTCTTCAACTTCTATATTAAGAAAAGCATATCCAAAATCAGTCCCTCTACCATCGGTTTTTAATACCATTGTTTTTGGCAACCTATCATCTGTACTTTTTGTGGGAGAATGAAATGCTCCAGTTCCCACAAAAATTAATTGTAGTAAGTCTGAAATTAAACTTTTGCCAGAACCACCTTCTCCTACAAAATCTGTTCGAAAAGAATTAAACTCATAATCGAACTCTTGATGATGTATAATATTGAGCGTTGATAGTCTTTTGATTTTAGGATATTTTATCATTTCAATTCTTTAAATATTTCATCACGACTTAGGATTTCCTTTTCATAAAAATTTATAAACCTATCAAATGCAGGAAGTAATTCGAACTCATCTTCATTTATTTTTACCCAACCAATTTTCTGAAATTCTACCAAGGCAGATTTGATTTCCCTATCGATGGCTTCATCATTTAATTTACTAGGGTTTTTATTCTTAGACTTACCTATCAATCTATAAATACCTGGTTTAATGTCTTCATAATCAATTCGCATTTTTCTCTTTAATTCAGATATTGAGTTTAGATCTATTTCTTTTTGAATGTATATTATTTCATAAATAATGAACCCAATAATAACGTGTTCATTTTTAAGATAATGTCTATGGTCTCTTCTGATATTACCTCTATTGTGCGGATCATTGAAATTGAGGTAGTAATATTTGTCCGGATATTCTCCGCCAGATGATAAGTCTACTTTAAAAAGCTCCTTATAATAAAGTTTTAAACTTTCTTCATTTTCAACAATATAGTTATACAAGTCTATTTGCCTTCCCTCTTGCTGAATATGAACACCATCCTTTAATTTATAATCAATTTCAGCAAACAATTCTTTTGTTTCACTATTCTGTAAAAAACTTTCTATAGTGGTTTTTGAACTTCCATTTTCCATAAACTAATGTTTTTAAAATTGTTATTTTTCTCTAATTCTTCTTTCAATTTCACCTCTATTTTTTCTTGATTTCGTAATCTTTTTATAACATTAAACAAAGCTGATATTGCCACCTGATTATCATTTTCAGCTTCAAGTATTTCAAAAAACAACTGACTTAAATTAACTTTTTGTCCAAGTTCGATTCTCGACAGAATTAGATTTTCCCAATCCATTATCTTCTTTTGTTGGGATATTTTCTTTTCTACTTTCTCCTGGTTTTCCTTCATCAAGCTTTTGTTTTGTTTATAGCTTTGAATTGTTCTAGGTTTGGATGGAAAAAGCTCTATATCTTTTCTTAAGATTGTAAAATTTGGTGTATCTATATGTATTTTAGGTGTACTTAGTTGATTTGGAAAAATTATCTCCTTTTTACCATCAATAATTTCGATACTACTGTTTTCTAGAAGATACCGTATAAAATTTTGGATTTTAGAGTTAAATCGAGGTCTATTAAGTGCAGAAAACAGCTGTCTTATTCTAGGTTGAATTCGTTCTAGCTTTTTATCAATTGTGTTTAATCTCCTGTTTGTATAACTTATGAAAGAGTTTACCTCAGATATTAAATCATTAATATAAGAATCGTCAATATTTCTTTTCTCTAAAAGAGCTCTGATAATTTTTGTTTGCTCA
This sequence comes from Ochrovirga pacifica, assembly GCF_000220525.1. Lineage (GTDB taxonomy): Bacteria > Bacteroidota > Bacteroidia > Flavobacteriales > Flavobacteriaceae > Ochrovirga > Ochrovirga pacifica. The sequence continues at coordinate 28,844 of NZ_AFPK01000068.1, forward strand.
TAAGCAGACCTCAACTCTTTATTTTGTTCTTTTGCATTATCTAGGCTTCCTTCAACACCTCTTAAAACATCAACAAATTTCTGTTCCGAAAAATTAATATCTTCTTTAAGTTGTTCAATTGAATTTGCAATTTGTTTTTCAAGAAAATCTATCTGTTCCCTCAATTTAGGTTCAAATCCTTTATAATGAATTTCTAACCACTCCTTTAATTTTTCAGTTTCTTCATCTTTGATTTCCTTTAGTAACGAAGTGATGTCCGTACATAGAACTTTAATTTTTGTAGGATTAAAAGCTCCTAGAAGAGTAGTTTTGGCATGTTCGCAAAATCTGTATGCATAGTCTTTAAAAACATACTTTTGGGTTTCTTGATTGTAGTCTAAAAAATATTCTTGCAATTCATAAATATATCCACTGTAATCTTCGGTTTGTTGTCTATGCTGAGGTTGGAATATTTTAACAAAAGCTTTATGTATATCTCTTTCAGTAAATTCTTTGTTTACTATATCACCTTTATCCATTTGCTCATACAAATAGATAATAGCCAGCCCTACTTTTCGTTTAGGAAATAACTGAGCGTACGTTTTACTTTGCTTTATTTCATCAAAGAAATTGAATTCAATTTTGTTGTTTTTTTTCAAATTCATTGAAACTTAAATAAATAAAAAAGCCAATGAAATATCATTAGCTATTAAAAACTTTGAGTGCTTAGAGATTTTTTAATACACTAAATATACAAATTATGTAGTTGATTTATTACGGTTTACCTTATTTTGTTAAAATTTGTTTACAGTTAAATTCTTTTATCCTTACTTTCCTTATCAAAAGCAATCAAATTAAAGAGCTGTCGCATTCTGGAACGCACTCTATTGCCGTATCTTTCTTCTAATTCTTGAGCATTGAGGTTTGTAGTTGCGTGAGTTCTAATTTTTCGCTGAAGAAATAAATCGTAACGAGATAAGAGGATTTCGCCCATGACATTGCAGTCTTTTCCGAAATGTCTTCCGGTTGTTTCTACTCCTAAATCATCAAAACAATAGAAGTTGCTGTTGCCATATTCTTGGATAGTTTTGTAGCCTATGTTATTAAAAGCAAACGTGATGTTTCTTGCAGGTATCAATTCGTACGATTTTTGGTGTGGTACAATGTGCCTCAAAAGTTTCATTAAACTAGTTTTACCACAACCCACAGGACCAGATAACAGAATACCTTTATTTGGGTCGATATTTAATTTTGCACAAGCTTCAAAATCGCGAATGAAATAAATACATAGTTTGTAGAGCACAACCTCATCTTCTTCATAAATCTTGAAGTTTTTGCCAAATAGCAACTTTCCTTTTGCATCGAGGTAAATGAGTATTCTTTTGAAATCATAATAGATATGATTGTCTTTTAACTCTCCAAGTTTGTATTGCACTCCTTTTTCGATAATGATATGTGGTTGCTCATTTTTCATAAAGGTTCATTGTAGTTTTTATTTTTAGTAGTCTTTAGGTTGTCCATATTTGGGACACTGCTATTTTGTTTTAAATCATTTTCAGAATCATTAAAATCTGAATTTTTAAAATTTTTCTGTTTATTACTGTTTATGTTTTCTATAGTTTGTATATGTTTATATATAGGTACCAGTGCTTGTCCACTGCTTGTCTCAATTTGAGTAGAGTTGTGTCCTACTACTTGTCCAGTACTTGTCCCAAATTTGAACATCTTAATTTTACTCCCTCTATACGGATTGTGGGATGGGAAATACACGATATATTTCCAATGATTTAATTCCTTGATGCATCTGTGATAAGTAGATTTAGAGCCTATTTTAGATAACTGCATAACCTCATCACGGTTTATAAAAAACTCTTCTAAAAACCGGTTTAAATTCCACAACTGAAATAAAGCAACATATAAGCTTATATGTGTGGGGTTTAATCGACTATCTTTCGAGAATTGGTTGAAAACTGCGTTGAGATGCTTGATGTAATTTACTTCTTCCATATAAGTGAGATTGCCACGTCGCTATTGCTCCTCGCAATGACACTAAAACTTATTATGGATGCGGTTTTCTTCCATTACCTTTAGAATTTCTTCGTAATCGTAATAGATAACACCACCAACTTTTGTGTAGGGTAGTGTGCCATTAATACGAAGATTTTGTAATGTTCCTGGTGAGATACTTAAGAGGTCGCGAACCTCTGGTGATTTGAGCCACTTTTTGGTATTAAAGCCTGATTGGTGGTTAATGATTGCTTTGATGTCTTCCAGTAATTCTTCTTTGAATTCTCGAAGATCTTCGGTAGTGATAATTGTTGCTGCCATAATAAAGTTTTAAATTAAATAGCTACCGCATTGAACTTACATTCGCAGCAGTAGCTATTAATGTGATTTAGTTCACGAACTTTATTATTTTAATAAATATGTGTTCGTGAATCTGTCGATTTGACTTTCGTTTGGCAAATATGAAGTGAATTGACAATCTTTATTCACAACGGGGATTGTATTGTGAACGATTTTTTAATAATCGGTATCATCCATCCGTTTTATTAATTTTTCTTTCAGCGAATTAATGAATTTTGTTCTTTCTGATTTGCGTACTCGAATCTCTAAAAAGGCACGTCTATATTGCCCTAAATTGACATCAAAAATATGCTCAAAATAAGAAGCAACATCTTTTAAATCTATACTACCATTATTGAACACTCCTTCTGAGTGTAGCGCATAAATAAGTTCAATAAGTGCTACTTTTGAGCTGGTCCAAGTGAGTTTCATGTTGGGTTTGTGTTGTGATTTTTCGCCATTGCTTTTATTATCAATCATAATTAATTGATTCTCTATATACAATTGAATTAAATCATTGGCCAATATTTTGGCTACCTTAAAATCGTGTGAGGTAGAAAAGCTTGTATCTGCTTCAAAATAGTAGCTATCTAAAGACATTTTTATATCAAAACTACTTCGCAAAAAATATTTATGGTCTAAATAGGTGCTGCCTGAGCGATAGTATTTATAAAACTCCAGTTCGTTATCGAAAAATGCCTTTAACTTCACCAATTCATTGTTGTAATACTTTTTTACTATTCTACTACCACCATTTGGTCTTTTCATTTCAATTTTGAAAAGCGTATTATAGTAAATTAGTTTAGAGGTAAACTGCGGCTTTATTTCTTTAAAGAATTTAATTTCTTCTGCATCAGTTTTAAACTTTGTTTTTGACAGAAGAGTCCTTAATGAGTTTATTGTTTTTAAAATCACTTCTAAAGCCTTTTCACAACGAAGAGACTGGTTATCTATTTCTAAATCTATAAAGCTTAATTGATCGTTAAGTTTGGTAAGTAGGTTTGTGATTTTTTGAGTCAATTGTACTTTATTTGATTAGTCATAATACAACAGGTGTTCCTTTTTTAAAAGATAAAAGCGACTGAACATATTAAATTTCAAGTCGCTTTTAACAGATGGCTCCTTTTCAAACAGGATCTATATAAATAAAACAATGATAGGTTTAACTAAAATTTATATTTCATCCCCAAAGTAATAACCTGTGTCTCATAATAGTTTGTTGATGTTAAATTAAAACCGTCGCCAATTATTGATTTTTTTATTCCAAAAGTGTTTAATAAATCTGTGGCTGATAATTTAATTTCTCCTTTGTCCTTTAGAACGTTTTTCTTTAGTCCAAAATCCACTGAATAGCGTTCTTTTACTTTTCCTTGTGGAATAATATTGGGCGCATAATAGACAGCCGATAATTGAAAGTCCATTTTATAAGGCAATGTTATATTGTTATTCAACTTAAAATTCCAAGTATTGCTTTTGCTTTCGTCAAAATAAAAAGGTTGTGGAGATGGGTAAATACTTGTTCCCGAAAAAGCATTTATTTTATTTGTGTACCAGTTAAAACTTCCATTGACATCCCAATTATTTGTAACAGTTTGTTCCAATGTTATCTCAAATCCTAAATTAGAACCTTTACCCAAATTTTGAGGAATTGAATTAATAATGGTATTAGGTGTTGTATTATCATTTGTAAAAATACGCTCAAAAATATCTTTTATTGAACGGTAAAATCCAGCGAGATAAACAGAACCCCCTTTCCATTTAGTTTTATAGGCCAACTCAAAAGTTTGAGTGAATTGAGGTCTTAAATACGGGTTGCCAGTTTTTAAAATTTCAGGGTCGTCATATTTTGGGAATGGTCGCAATTCAAATTCTCCAGGGCGATCAATTCTACGATTATAAAAAGCTGAGATTTTATTGTTTTTATCTGCTTTTAAGGTTAGCCTAACATTTGGGAAAAACTTAAAATAATTATAAGCATCATTTTTGGTGTAATAAATGTTTGCAGGGTCAATATCATAATTTATGGTAGTTTGTTCCACTCTAAGACCGCCTTCAATATCTAGCTTTTCTCCTTCATGTATTAAGTTGGCATATAAGGCATAAACATCTTGGTTATATTCTGACCATTCTCCTAAATTTGGGTCTAAAACCGAATTTGTTCCAGGGTTTATTTTATAAGAAATAGGGATTTTTCGAATTTCTACCTTTGATCCCAATTCTATTCTACCAGACCTTAACGGTTTAACATAATCTACATTTAAGTCTGTAACAATTTCATCAACCAACAAATGTGTTTCGTCTGTTGAATTTCCTGTATCACTTGTATCTGTAAATGGAAATAATTCATCTTCACCTCCTTTGGTATACAAAAACCCAACATCTAAAGTGTGACCTACTTGTTTAAAATTATGAGTGAAATTTCCAGCGTAATTTATAAAGCGTGTATTTTCATCTTCCGCCCATGACCACAAACGTTTTCTACTACCATCTGAAATAAAATCATAAGGAACATCACCTCTATCAATATGATATTCATCTTGAAATAGTGAGTACAGTGTTAATTTATTGCTATCATCTATAAACCAATCAAGACCTGCTTTTATATTGTACAACTCTTGCGTTCTGTTTTCTAAAAACTGAGAATTGATATTAGGGTTTCCGTTTGAATAAATACGTGTTGTAAATTCATTACTGTTAACTCTTTTTCTAACAATACCATCTGTTTGTAAAAATAAATTCACACTTTTTGAGCGGTAGTTTATGTTAAAAGATGGGTTTGTTTTTGGAGTAAACGCATATTTATCCATGATGTTGGGAAGATTCGCTTTTCTAACATTTAATTCCCCTACACCAAAGTTCAATCCTACATTTCCGTTAAACCCTTTTTTATTTCTTTTTTATAAATAATATTCACAATTCCTGCCAAACCTCTAGAATCATATTTTGCAGATGGGTTGTTAATAATTTCAATTCTTTCGATATTAGAAGCAGGAATATTTTCCAGCCCTTTTTGGTTACCAAAACCAGTAAGACTGGATTGTTTACCGTCTATAAGTACCGTTACTTTATCACTTCCCCTAAGCAAGATTTTACCTTCATTATCAACAGTAACTCCTGGAAGATTTCTCATAGCATCCATAGCAGAGCCTCCTGCCTGTGAAATATTGTTTTCAATGTTGAAACTTTTTTTGTCCAGACTAGAACTTACTATGTCTTTTTTTGCTGTAATTACAACCTCGCTAAGGTTTTCTGAAAATTCCTGTAATTCAATTTTACCAAGGTCAAAAGCATTATTTAAACTACCTACCAAAACAGGGATTTCTTTTTCTTTATAGCCAATAAATGATATTTTGACTTTATAATTCCCTTCTTTTAAACCTTTTATAGAAAACCTACCGTTTTCATCTGTTATTGAACCCGTTACCGTAGCATCGCTATCGTTGGTTATAAGAATGTTAGCAAAAGGAATCGGATTTTTGGTTGACAACTCTATTACTCGCCCTGATATAGTGGCATTGCCTTGAGCATAAGATTGAATGGTAAAGATTAGCGTAAAAGCAAGTGTAAAATAAAATTTCATTATTGATTGTTTTGAATTGAACACCTGCAAACATAAATCTCAATTCTGAAAACATTTAGAACACTCCCTTTTTAGAATAAAACAGTAAAGGTATGTTTATTGGGAAAGATAAATTGATAGGATATTTTATACCCCAAAGTATCACAAATCTGTTTTACAATTGCCAATCCCAGCCCAACACTTTCTATTTGTTGGGATTGTTTGTAAAAGCGCTCAAATACCCTATCTTTTTGCAAAGAAACATTTATACCCGTATTTGTAAAACTAAGCGAACTATCTTTTAGAACTATTTTTATTGTACCTCCCTCAATATTATATTTTATAGCATTTCCCATTAAGTTAATAATGAGCGATTGTATCAATTGTTTATTTGATACTATAGGCTTTATATTGGAAATTTCAGAAACAACATGAATCTTTTTTAAATCAATATGTTCTTTAAACATATCATGAATTTCATCAATAATATCTGATACTATTACGGAATCTTTTTTAGCAAATTGATTGTTCTCAATTTTAGAGAGCATCAGTAAATTCCTGTTCAACTTTGTTAAAAGATTGACATGTTTACTAATTTTATTGATTATTTCAGACTGATTTTTACTTATTTGTTTATCCTGTACCAATAAATCTACTTGATTCTTTATGACCGCCAAAGGGGTCTGCGTTTCGTGGGCCGCATTTTCGGTAAACTCTTTTTGTGCCCTAAAAATCTGAATATTATTTTCTGTCAGCTTTTGAACGGAATGGTTTAACGTATTAAATTCTTCTATATCTGAAGATACAGTTTCTATAGGTTGTTCGCTATCAATCTTGTAAGATTGCAATTTTGAAATAATAAAATAAAATGGCTTCCATGTTTTTTTTGAGAAATAACTATTCAACAATAACATTCCTGTTAAGAATATTAGAAAAAGAACGATTTGTACAAAAACAATGCCTTGGATTAAATCTTCGCTTTCAACCAAATCTTTTCTAATTATAATTTTATACCAATTATTGTTCGCCTCAACTATCGATTTCAACTCTCTATAAGGTTCCACATGCTGCCTTGAAATTTCATAAAAATTATTATAATAAATGGAGTCCTTTGCTAGATGGTTCCCTGAAATTTGAGTGATGGAAATACCGGCATCTGTTTTTGATAAGGCTTCAGAAAATTGAACGATGGATATACTGTCCATATCTTTTTCTTCAATTCCGTTAATGATATTTTCTTTTTGATAAATTAAAGTATCATCAACATCTGAAATCCATAAGTCTTGTACTAGAAAGTAAAATACTGGAACACTTATTAGAAAAATAATGATTGAAAAAACTAGATATAATTTTAAGGTTTTACGCAAGAGCTTCATGACTGTTGTATTTCAAATTTATAGCCCATCCCGTAAATTGTTTTGATGTAACCCATACACCCAGCTTCTTTCAGTTTTTTCTTCAAATTTTTAATATGTGCATAAATAACGTCGAAATTATCAAACATATCGGCATGGTCTCCCATTAAATGTTCTGCAATAGTACTTTTGGTTAAAACCCTTTTGGGTGCCGACATAAAAAACAGAAGAAGTTCATATTCTTTAGGAGACAATCTTTCAACGGGTTTTTGATTGAAAAAAACAGTTTTTTCTATAAGATTAACACTAATATCCCCCAAATTAAGTAGATTATTTCCGTTAAATTTTCGCCTGCGAACAACTGCCATAATTCGCATTGACAGTTCTGCCAAATGAAATGGTTTAACCAGATAATCATCCGCTCCAATTACAAGACCTTTCAATCTATCATCTAGAGAATCTTTAGCAGAAATAATAATTACTCCATCTTGCTTATGGTTCTTTTTTAATGATTCTAAAATGGTAAAACCATTACCATCTGGGAGAGATATATCTAATAATATACAGTCATATTCATAAAGCTCTATCTTCTCAATTGCTTTTTCTACGGTATTTGCAGTTTCGCAAATATAGCCTTCGGCAGAAAGATATTTTTCAATACTTTCAGCTAAATCATAATTATCTTCAATTAAGAGAATTTTCATTTGAAAAATGATGTTAATTTAAACAACTGCACTTTTTTCTAAAATTTTATTATCTTCAAAGTTAATGGATTTCTTACTAAAAAACAGGACTAACAAGATTGACCCTCAAGAAACTTCTTGGTTTCCATTATTTTTTGCTACATAAATTTTCTTTTTGAGCAATTGCATATCCTCACTCACTTTACGTTCAATTACCCTAGCATATATTTGGGTAGTTGCAATTTTTGAATGTCCAAGTAATTTTGACACTGTTTCTATTGGGACACCATTACTTAAAGTTATTGTAGTTGCGAAAGTGTGACGAGCTATGTGGAAAGTTAGATTCTTTTTGATTTTGCATAAATCCGCAATTTCTTTTAAATATGAGTTGAGCTTTTGATTTGAAATATTAGGGAATAAGGTTTTTGTTTTCTTGGTTTTAATATGCTCTTTGTATTTCTGAATTAATTCTTCAGCAATTGGAAGTAACGGAATTTTTACTTTGTTATGAGTTTTTTGTCTATTGGTGATTATCCATTTGCCACCATCAATACCAATCGTAATATTATCTTCGTTGAGGTTCATAACATCAATATACGATAAGCCTGTATAGCAACTAAAAACAAATAAATCTTTAACGAGCTCCAGTCTTTCAATTTCAAACTCTTTTTCAATAATGGTTTGCAGTTCATCTTCACTTAAAAACTCACGCTCATTCTTGATATACGAAGGCTTGAATTTTATAAAAGGATCTTTATCTATCCACTCCATTTTATAGGCTAATGTTACCATTTTACGAAGTCGTTGGATATGCTTCATAACTGTGTTGTTTTCCATTTGCTTTTGATGGTCCTCCGGAACATAGGAACGTAAGAACTTTTCAAAATCAACCAGAAAACGAAACGTCAATTGTGATAAATAGATGTCTTGTATTTTCTTTTTGGTTAGAAAAAGCTTGATGTACTTTTGGGTAGTGAAGTAGTTCTTTAAAGTACCATAACTCAAAGATTCGCTCATTTGGGTGTTGTGATAATCAACCAATGTTAACAAAGAATATTCTTCATTATCTTCTCCAAGAAAACGAGCTTTGATTGATTGAGCGCATACAAACGCTTTTTCTTTTACAAGTTCATCATGAGCCTCATAGATTCTATTTTTAACCTGGTCTAAATATCTGTTGAGTAATCGAGACTCTTGTTTGTTGCCTCTTGCTTTTCCTTTGTTTGATTCCCATTCAGATATAATTACTTTTCGTTGCAAACTGATATTTGCACGTTTACCGTTTACTGTTATTCGAGCAAAAACAGAAACTTCATTATTAATCTTACGTGAAGCACTTACCCAAAATGATAAGCTAAAGGTGGTTTGTGATTGCATAGTTGTCGTCTTTTTGTTAAACATTCATCGAGACGAAAGTCAAATCAACTATTTCAATTACAGTATTTTAAGTATCTATTCGGTTAACACTTTTTTACTTTGTTAACTGTTAACCGAATTGTTAACCGAATTAAACTATATTAATTCAATTCTTATGATAGTCTAAAAACCATAAAACCTTGTAAATCATACAATTTACAAGGTTTTAGTTTCTATTGGCATTAATTTTTGTCGGGGTGGCAGGATTCGAACCTGCGACCTCCGCGTCCCAAACGCGGCGCGATAACCGGGCTACGCTACACCCCGATAGATGGTTATCATTAAAAAAAGCTCCATAAAAAATAAGGAGCTCATAGAGCGGGAGACCGGGTTCGAACCGGCGACATTCAGCTTGGAAGGCTGACGCTCTACCAACTGAGCTACTCCCGCGGTAGAATTGTTTTGAAGTTGTAAAATCACATTAAAAATAGAGCGGGAGACCGGGTTCGAACCGGCGACATTCAGCTTGGAAGGCTGACGCTCTACCAACTGAGCTACTCCCGCGGTAGATTTTACAAAATCAAAATAGTTTAAAAATTTAGAGCGGGAGACCGGGTTCGAACCGGCGACATTCAGCTTGGAAGGCTGACGCTCTACCAACTGAGCTACTCCCGCGAAAATTTTTAATAATTCATCTTATAGAGCGAAAAACCGGGTTCGAACCGGCGACCTCGACCTTGGCAAGGTCGCGCTCTACCAGCTGAGCTATTTTCGCTTTTCTTTGAAAGAACTTTTGTAGCGAGAACGAGAGTTGAACTCGTGACCTCCGGGTTATGAATCCGACGCTCTAACCAACTGAGCTACCTCGCCATTGCGGATGCAAATATATGTCAAATCTGTTTTATGACAAAAGAAAAAAATAACTTTTTTTTATAACGTACAATGGCTCTTGTTAATCAGAAAGTTATATGCTATAAGGCTTGTGTTTAACTATCCTCTTGGGCTCTTTCTAATAGTTTTTGATTGAATTCTTTACTGTTGGTTTTTATTCCTAATTCTTTTAACTTTTCAACTTTTACAATTAGATTGCCTCTTCCTGTTAATTTTTTCATAGTAGTATCATAGGTACCTTGTACGGTGTTCAGTTGTTTTCCTAGTTTTATTAATTCTTCGGTTAGGGCTACAAACTGTTCGTATAAACGAGTGGCATGAGTTGCGATATCTAGTGCATTTTTTTGTTGTTTCTCATTCTTCCACATGCTTTCGATGGTTCTAAGTGTAGCTAACAATGTACTTGGAGTAACGATGACAATATTTTTAGAAAAGGCTTTGTTATACAGTTCTCCATCTTGTTCTAAGGCCAAAGCAAAAGCAGGTTCTATTGGGATAAACAAAAGCACAAAGTCAGGAGATTCTATTTGGTACAATTCAGAATATTTTTTACTGCTTAGTTGATCGATATGCCTGTACAAAGAAAGTAAGTGTTCTTTAGTAGCCTGAATTTTGTCGTTTTCTTGAGTTGCAGCTACAATTTTTTCGTAAGCAGTTAAACTTACTTTAGAATCTACAATCATCTTGCGATTGTCGGGTAGATTGATAATTACATCGGGACGTAATCGTGTTTTGTTTTCTAGGTCTGTATCAAAACTTTTTTCCAGCTCATATTCTCTTCCTTTTTCTAAACCTGATTTCTCTAGAACTCTTTCAAGAATCATTTCCCCCCAATTACCTTGAGTTTTACTATCGCCTTTAAGAGCTTTGGTTAAATTTTCAGCATCTTTACTCATTTGCTGATTCAGCTCTTTTAACCCAGATATTTGTTGACGCAAAGCAGCATTTCTATCAATATTTTCTTTATTGGTATCTTCTACTTTTTTTTCGAAAGATTGAATTTTTTCTTGCAGTGGCTGTAATATTTGACTGATGTTTTTCTGATTTTGATCAGAAAATGTTTTGGACTTTTCTTCAAGAATTTTATTAGCAAGATTTTCAAACTCTTTGGTAAATTTTTCTTGAAGTTTTTCTATTTCATTTTTGTTTTCACTTAAGTCTACAGTAAGTTCTTCTATTTTTGCATTGGCTCTTTCTAAAAGGATTACAGCGTTTTCCTTATCATTATGTAAAAGTTTAAGATCGTGATCTTTTTGTTTGCGAAGTTGCTCTAGCTCTTGTTTGGCTTTTTCGGAAGTTGCCCATAGCAAGTCTTTGCTTTCTTTTAATGCCAACTCCATTTTACGCAGTACTTCATCAGCATTTGCTTTTTGTAGTTCTAATTCTTTTTCTTTTAGTTTGATGCTTTCTTGTAAAGAAGCTTCTTGTTGAGAGGCTTGTAAAAGGGCAATTTTTTTCCCTATTAAAAATCCAACTAAGATTCCAATAAGTAAACTCATCAATACATAAATCATTTCCATACTGTGCATTATTTTTTATAAAAAGGAAGTTTTACAACTTTTGCTTTAAGATTTTTATTTCTTACCTGAATAAAAATTTCAGATCCTAAACTACTATATTCTGTAGCAACATATCCCAAGCCAATAGCTTTGTTTAAGGTTGGAGACATGGTGCCAGAAGTAACCATTCCTATAGGGTTAGATGCATTGTTTACAATTAAATAATCTTTTCTGGGAACTCCTTTATCAACCAATTCGAAACCAATTAATTTTTTTGAAACTCCATTTTGTTTTTGATATTCAAGCTCTTTTTTGTGAATAAAGTCTTTGTTAAATTTCGTTACCCAACCCAAACCAGCTTCAATAGGCGAGGTAGTGTCATCAATATCATTTCCGTACAAACAATATCCCATTTCTAACCTTAAGGTATCTCTAGCAGCAAGTCCAATAGGTTGAATACCGTAGTCTTTACCTGCTTCTAAAACACGATTCCAAATTTGTTCAGCTTCCGAGTTTTTACAATAAATTTCAAAACCACCTGCTCCAGTGTATCCTGTTGCAGAAATAATTACGTTGTCTATACCTGCAAAATCTCCTATTTTAAATTTATAAAATGGAATCGCAGCCAAATTTACAGATGTAAGTTCTTGCAAGGCTTCTGTAGTTTTAGGACCTTGAATGGCTAATAGCGAATAGTTGTCGGATACATTTCTTAGCAATGCATTTGTGTCGTTTTGTTGATTGATCCAATCCCAGTCTTTTTGAATATTAGCTGCGTTTACTACCAGTAAAAAGGTGTTTTCTTTAATTCTGTAAATCAATAAATCATCAACAATTCCTCCTTTGTTGTTTGGAAGGTAAGAATATTGAGCATCTCCTATGTTCAGTTTATTAGCATCATTGGCACTAACTTTTTGTATTAACGCTAGTGCATCGGAACCTTCAATTAAGAACTCTCCCATGTGCGAAACATCAAAAATTCCTAAAGCTTCTCTTACTGTTTTGTGTTCTATTTTAACTCCTTGGTATTGTACAGGCATTTGGTAACCAGCAAAGGGTACTAGTTTGGCATGTAAACTTTTATGAATAGAGTGTAGGCTTGTTTTTTTCATGTTTCTAAATTGTAAAAAAGCAAAATTAAGGTTTTATGTAAAAAAGTTATGTATTCGTGTTATATTTTATATCTTGTATAGAGCGGATTTATGCTGATTATCATACTAGTTTTGTGGGGCATAGCTGAAGCAGGTTAACAAAGGTTTATAGATGCTTGTTATTATCCTGTATTACGTATTTTATACGTATTTATTAAGGCATGTTGGCTGTAATTCTTCTGAATGCGTTATATTTGTCTTTCGATGTGTTTGCAATGAAAAATGAAAATTAAATAGAAAGCTGCCCCTACTAAAACTAAAACTAAAAACTATTAACGTTTAAGCTAAACTATGGAATTTATCAATTGGTTGTACTCATTACAATTCAAAATGAAAGCATATCCCTTAGTTATTCAGATTTCTATTGCTTTTATTTTTATGAGTCTCTTTATGTCACTGTTCTTTTTGGTGTATTTAACACTATTAAGAAGGGTATATGCTATTAGAGAACGACTAGAGGACAAGGTAGCACCTAAAATTCATGAACTTTTCGAGAAAATTTTGTTTGAAGATTATTTAGATACCGAAGACGAAGTTAGAAAAGAATTTGAAAAAACGGTGAACAAAGGGAAAAGAAAAAAGAAAGTAGTAGGGAAGAAAAAACAAGTAAGTAACTCTTATGAGATGGACTTGGCAATTGATACGCTGATCCGAATCAAATCCAATTCTTTTGAAGAATCTAAAAGGTATCCATTAATATTTAACGCTTTACAATTAGAAAAGTACTTGAATTCTAAATTCAACTTTACCTCTTCAGGAACCAAAAAGAAAGCAATTGAATACTTTTCAGATTTGGGGATGTCTAACTCAGATGCTACCATTCTAACGTACACTTATAGTAGTAACGAAGAGGTACAAACCGAAGCTAGACTATCTTACTTGAACTTAAGTAAGAACGACCCGTATCGATTTTTTGACGAATTAAAAGGAGATATGACCAAATGGAGTCAGGTAAAATTGATGAACCTTTTAATTGAACAATCTAATACAGTTGGTTTGCCCAACTTTGGTAAGTGGATTGGATATTCTAACAATGACTCTTTGGTAATTTTCTTGTTAAAAGCAGCAGCCTACTTTAACCAAAGAAAAGCTATAGAAGTAATTAGAACCAAAATTAAAGACGAAAATCACGAATTAAGAGCCGAAGCAATTTTAGCTTTAGGAAAATTAGGAGATTTAGAGTTCGAAGACGAATTAAAGAGGATATACTTTAACGAACCAGATATTTGTCAGGAAGCAATTATCAAAGCAATTGGTTTCCTAGCTTCAGGAAAATCAGTAACGTTTTTAAAATCTTGTTTTGATGAAAATAAAGACCTAGATGCTCAGAAAAATATTGCATTGGTAATTTATGACTATGGAGAAGAAGGTAAAAAAATCTTTATGGAGATGAAACGTGAAATGCAAGAAGAATACGAAAAAGAGAAAAAAGAAAGTAAAGAAAATAATGAGTTTATGGATGTTGGAATAATCTACAAAGATTTGTTGTTTAAACATGCCGAAAATGATTTAATCTTATACAAATAAAAAGCATATGTTAGAAAGTATCACAGAATTTTATGAGACGTTTGTGTTTTATTACGCTTCCTCTATGATATTCAGTTATTTGGTGCTGGCTACTTTTTCATCCATCAACTTGATGAGATATAAAAGTTACAACTCAGACAAAGACGATGAGGTGTTGATGAAATCTCCACTTACGCCAGGAGTTTCCATTGTTGCACCTGCATATAACGAAGAAAAAACAATTATTGTAAACGTAAATTCCCTACTAACTTTAGAATATCCTCTTTTTGAGGTGGTAATTGTAAACGATGGTAGTAAAGACAAAACTTTAGAAAAACTAATATCTGAGTTTGATTTGGTAGAGGTAGATTTCTTGTACATCGAAAAAATTAAGACCAAACCTTTTAAAAGGGTATTCAAATCTACCAATCCAAAATACTCCATCTTAACCGTTGTAGATAAAGAGAATGGTGGAACCAAAGCCGATGCCTCCAATGCAGGAATCAATGCCTCTGTATTTCCCTATTATTTAAGTACCGATGTAGATTGTGTATTGAATAGAAAGACTTTGTTGAAAATGATTAAACCATTCTTGAACTCTAAAAAAAGGGTGGTAGGAGTAGGTTCTACTTTACGAATGTTAAATGGTTGCGAAGTAAAAGATGGGGTGGTAACAAGAGTAAGTCCACCAAAAAGATTGATTCCCTGTTTTCAAGAGCTAGAATATATCCGAGCTTATTTATTGGGGAAAATGGGATGGTCTTTTATCAACTCAGTACCCAACATTTCTGGAGGTTTAGGACTTTTTGATAAAGAAATTGCTATTAAGGCAGGAGGATATTCGGGAGATTCACATGCCGAAGATATGGACATGGCAACCAAGCTAGCAAGATATATGATGAACAACAACATGAAATATAGATTGGTATACATTCCTATTTCTTGTTGTTGGACAGAAGGACCTGATAACGTTCAGGTATTAAACAGACAAAGAACTCGATGGAGTTCTGGATTGGCACAGATTTTTAGAGTGTATAGAGAAGTGCTGTTTAATAGAAAATACAAACGTTTAGGACTTGTGGCTTTTCCATATACATTTATATATGAGTTCTTGGCTCCTATTATTGAAGGTGTTGGAATTTTGTTCTTTATTTATCTAATCCTAGTAAATAAAGTAAACTGGGACATGTTCTTTATCATTTTCCTATATTCCTATACGTTTGCTATATTTATAACAACATTGGTAGTTATTCAGGATCATATTGTGTTTAAGCATTACAAAAAGATTACCGAAGTACTCCGATTGATTTTAATGGGATTTTTAGAACCTATTTTATACCATCCTCTAATTGTATTTTTTGCCTTAAAAGGGTATTTTAACTTTTATGTAGGAAAGGAATTAAAATGGGGAACGATGACAAGAAAAGGTGTCAATACTTAAATTGCTCTTAACAATGAAAATCAATATAAAAAACAATATATTACTGGTATTCTTACTTACAATTTCTTCTGTTTTTGCACAAGAAATAGAAGTGCAAAATGAGTATTTGGATGCAGGAATGGAAGCAGATAAAAATGGAGAATACAGAAAAGCTGCCGATATCTGTTTAGAAGGACTTAGAAAAACGCCCTATGATATTGACTTAAAACAATTGTTAGGGAAGAGTTACATGAATATGAAAATGATGGATAGTGCTCGTTATTTTCTTCAAAAAGTAATTTTACAAGACGACAACAATGTAACTTCTAGACATTATTTGGTCAATATAGAGTATCAAACTAAAAGATATTCAAGTGCAATTTGTTATGTAAACGAATTGTTAGAAAAAACACCGTATTGGAAAGGGTTGTGGTTAAAGAAAATTGCTATTTACAACGACCTAGAAAACTACGGAGAAGTAAAAAGAGCCGTAACTAGATTACGTCAAATATTTCCAAATGACTCTGTTGTAGAAGCCAACTATAGTTATATCATGACTCAAGAAGGACTTAGAAATGCCAAGTCAGGAAATTTAGCACAAGCCAAACAAACCTATTTGGATGTACTGAAAGAAAAGCCAGATGACAAAGTAGCTTTCTTAAGATTGATTAACATAGAAAATTCTGCAGGTAGAACAGCAAGTGCATTAGAGTATGCCGAAAGAGGGCTGGCTTATTATCCTAATGATTTAGAGTTGATTCAGAAAAAAATAGGATGTTTAGAATTGTTAGAACGATATGATGCAGCAATCAGTTATTTAAAAGCCAAAAGAACAGAAGTTCCTGCACAGTTTTTTAACCAAACACATAGGTATTTAGTACATCAAGCAGCTATCTTCTTCGAAAATACAGATCCTTATGTATTGCATTTAAAATCCTATGATTTGGATGGAAATAGAGATTCTTATAATTATTTGCTGGGAAATTCAATCGATAAAGGGCATTATACAGAATCTTTGCGATTAATTTCTGAAGGTTTGTTAAGAAATCCATCCGATAAAAAATTGTTGATTCAACAAATGTTGGTATATAAAAAACTGAACGATACTCCTAGGTATAGAAAAGCTGTTTTTGCTTTGCATGAAAAGTTTCCAGGAGATTACGACATCAACCAAGAATATGCAATGGTTTTGCTAGAAGAAGCCAAAGAATATACCTTGCAAAAACAATATCAAGCTGCTTTAGATAACTATTTTATCTTAAAAAAGTTTCCAGATTACAACGCGATTGCAGATAGTAACATATTTGCACTGTACGCATTACAGAACAATACTTCTGATGCTTTAAGCCAAATTGATGCTATGGTAGAAGCTTCTCCAAACGAAAAAATCAACTTGGTAAAAAAAGCACAATTGTTGGCTGATATCAAAAATTTTGAAGCTTCTTTAGAAATTATAGAAGCGTTAATGAATGAGTTTCCAGAAGAAGAACAGTACAAAAAGCAATACGTTTATTATTCAGAATTGTATTTAAAAGAACTGTTGTTAGATATGCAATACAAAAAGGCGTTCCCTGTTGCTGATAAAAGTTTAGAAGTAAACAGAAAAACAAAACTTTCGTACACTTATGCAATCAACGCAGCAGCTGCACTTAAAGATTATCAAAAAATGTTAATTTATGCAGATAGTGCGGTTTACAACCATCCTGATGAAGTAGATTTTAAAATCAAAAAAATAGCCGCTTTGTCAGGTATGAAAGAACATGATAAAGCAACAGCTTTGTTAGAAGAGTTGAATGATGCAGATCCCAAAGATGTAGTAGTTGCAGGAATTTTGTCAGAAGAACGTTTTAAATTAGCAACCATTGCCGAAGAAGAAGGAGATACACTAAAGGCCAATTTATTGTACAACTCCGTATTGGTTTTAGATTCTTTAAACATTCCTACATACCAAAGATTGGTGAACTTATCTATCAATCAAAAAGATACGACCAATGCTATGATATACGTAAATCGTGCCTTAGAAATAGAACCCAATCCCGAAAGTCGTTTTTTTATGTATAAAAAAGGAGTGATTTTTGAAATGATGGACGAGTTTGAGTATGCTTACTACTATCAAAAAATGAGTCAAGCTCCCAAAGAGGTAGATCTAACCGATCATTTAGATTATTTAACGTACGATCCTTTAATAAATCATATTGGAGTTAGTTATTTAAGAGTGTATTCCGGACAAGAAAGTTTTACTTCTGCGGTTGCAAGTATTTATTATCTTAGAAAATTGGAGAAAAATGAGTACGGGCTTGCAATGCATTATGCCACCAAACCCACTGGGGTAGGTTTACAGTTACAAGGAACCTGGGTACATAAATTCAACAAAAAACTGTATGCTCAAGCTGATGCTTACTACGGTTCTATGTTTTTTCCTAGGATAAAATTATCGGTTGCTGCCTACAAAGCTCTTAATGAAGGATGGTCGGTAAATGCTGGCTTAGGATTTACACGTTTACAGAACAGAAGAAACTTTTTTAACGTACAAGGAGGGGTTACCAAAGAATTAGGTGATTTTATTGTAACCGCTAGGTTGAATATTTTGTACGGAGATGAATTTGAATACGATGTAAACGGAGCTATTACGGAAGAAAACAAAAGGCTATACAACAATATTTTTGCACAAGGAACGTATAATATAAACGATAATGGAGATACATTTATGGCCATGGCATCTGCGGGGAATGCACCTCAGGATGACTTTTCTACCAATTTCCAAATTAATACGTTTACAACCTATACCAATTCTATGGTAGGTGCAGGTTACAGGTGGCATAGAAAACACAAGTATACCTATGGAATACAAGGAAATTGGTACAGTTTTCAAGTTATTCAGGATGTAATACAAGACAATCAGTTGTTAAATACAATAAGTAGGGTAGATCAGTATCATGTGTTTTTTGTAATTCAAACCAAATTCTAATTTTGGCCGTATGAGAAAAATAGGAGTTGCTTTTTTTATGTTGCTAACAATCTTAGTCCGAGGACAAGGAAAGGATTTGTATGTTTATCAAAAAGGAGTACATACGCCAATAATATATATGCCTAAGTTTAGCAGTATGCTAACCAATCCAATCAGTCATTTTCAAAAAGAGATCAAGGAAAAAACGGGCTTACTTATTTCTTTCTCCCCATCAAAAAGAAAAAATGATATCAACTTTCACTTTAAAATCGTTAAAGTATTAAGCAGCTATAATGTAGTGTTGGATGGAAGTGATTTGGTAATTAGCGCATCGGATGAAAGCGGTTTTATAGAGGCAGTAGATTATTTGGTAAACGATTACTTGGTGTTTACCAAAGATCAAGAAATTAAAATACCCACCAAAATACAACCCAAACCAACCCATAATTCGAGGTTAAAATATAGAGAAGTGTATTTTTCTCAAAATTTTCAGCCACAGACAAGGTCTTTTTATAAGAATCAATACTTAGAAACAGAATGGGGCTTGTGGGGACACAATATTCGTAAATGGGTAAAAAAAGAACAACCATCGGAGTTGATTTATGCATTGCATAACGGAGAAAGAAATTCAGATCAACTGTGTTTTTCTAGTGTTGAACTAGAGCAAATTATTGAAAAAAATATAGCATACTTTAAGGAAAATGAGCCGTCGTTAAAAAGATTTATGATTGCACCAGACGACAATTCCATTGTTTGCCAATGCAATTTGTGCAAGGCTAAAGGAAATACCAAAAAAAATGCAAGTCCTGCGGTCTACAGCTTACTGGCTCAATTAGCAAAAAGGCATACAGACCTAAGTTTTTGGTCTTTGGGTTATGTAACAACCAAAACACCACCAACATTTCAATTACCTAAAAATGTAGGGGTGTTGTTAAGTACCATTGATTGTCAAGAGGCCTTGCCCTTAAAGGAAACCCCTAAAGGGAAAACATTTCTTAACCATATAGCAACTTGGAATTCGAAAATTCAGAATATTTTTATATGGGATTATGTTGTTAATTTTGATAATTACATGGATTTTTATCCCATTTACAAATCCACACAAAAAAACTTAAAATCGTACATAGAACATGGAGTTACTGGTGTTTTTTTGCATGGTAGTGGTTACGAATATTCAGTAGCCGAAGAAGTAAAATACCATGTGCTTTCTCGTTTAATGCTAGATCCTAATGCAGACGTAAATCAACTAATAAAAGAGGGGGTTGTTAAGTATTATCCAGAACTTTCGGCTATCTTAACCCCTTACCTTATCAACATAGAAAACAAAGCGGTTAATTCTCAAAAAAAACAACACATTTATAGCGGAATTAAATTAGCTAATAAACGTTATTTGGCATTGGAGGAATTGGAAAGTTTGTTAAAGGAATTAAAGTCTTTTAATTCAGAAAAAACAAGTAAATTAAAATTAGCTTTGTTGTATTTGCAGTTAGAACTGATGCATGTAAACGGACTTAAGAATGAAGGAATGGGAACGCTGAATGATAATAATATTCAGCTAACAAGAGATGTATCTGGAAAACTGTCTGAGTTAGAGAGATTGATGCAAAGTACTGGGTTGAATCAAATTAACGAAAAAAAAGATACCTTTTCTAATTATGTTCATCAGTGGAAAGAATTTTTAAAACGAATTAAAAACAATCCTTCCTTTTTCAACACAAGCATTAGAACTTTTTCTACTTTAGATGAAGATTACAATCAGATAAAAGTGTTGAATGACGGAGCTTTTGGATTTAATAATTATAATGACAACTGGTTGATTTTTAGCGGAAAGGAATTGTTAATTAACGTTAACAATGCTAAGTTTGTAGATAAAAAAGTAACCAAACTAGAAATAGGTTTTCTGTCAGATGTAAAACACAAAATATATTTGCCAAGTTTGATACAGGTTTATGATAAATCGAATAATCTAGTGAAAGAAATTCCTATGTTTACAAAAAAAATAAATGGTTCTCATGTAGAAATTCTAGAGATTTTGTTACCTTATACAGAAGGAAATTTTTCTTACAACTTGCGATTTGTTAATGATCACAAATCTATAGCAATTGATGAAATAAGATTTTTAAGATGATAAAAAATATACTCATTACGTTACTAAGCTTTTTGGCTCTTTCTTGTGGACAATACGCAAGAGAGCAAGCCTTAAACTCCCTTGAAAAAACGTCGATGGTTGTAGAAGATACCTTAAGACATTACTACCCTATAGTAAGGGGGAGCGTACTAAATACTTCATTTAAATTTACTAATACAGGAGAAAAGCCTTTGGTGATTAAAGATGTTATTCCTTCTTGTGGATGCATTGTTGTAGATTATCCAGAATCTGTTATACTTCCTGATGGTATAGGTTTTATCAATGTAGCATATAACAGTAGAAAAAACATTGGTTTTGTAGAAGCTTATATTGATATATATGCCAATCTAGATTCTGTAATGAAACAAACGGTGGTTTTTGATGTAAATGTTGTTACCCACGCAGACTATACTAGGGATTATGAGGAAATGTACAACAAGTACTTAGAAGAAGAAAAATCCAATGCTTTAGAAAAAGGAGTAGAGGGAGACCCTACTCAACAAGGATATTTTGTAGAGCTTGGAGGGGAAATGAAATTCTAAAATTACCTTTTTTAATAAACATAAAAAAAGCTTCTGTATAATTGTACTGAAGCTTTTTTTCTAAGAAAAGTTTTATCTAAGACTTTAAGAAATCTGTTAGCCCTTTGTAATCAGAAATTTTAATAGCTGTTTTAGGTTGATCTATAACTGCTTTTATTTGTTTTGGTAATTCAATTGTTTCTGCTACACCAGGATACAATACATCTAAAAACTTTACAGGATGTGCTGTTTCTAAGAAGATACCTTGCGTGTTTTCTGCTGTTTTTAAGTAATTTTTTAAGGCCAAATAGCCAATAGCTCCATGAGGTTCAGCTACATACTGGTGTTTTTTATGCAAATGTCCCATAGCTGCGGTAGCTTCTTCATCAGTATAAGAAAATCCTTTTAGGTTGCTACGTAACTTTTCGATATCAAAGTCGTGTAATTTCTCTATTCTAATAAAGTTGCTCGGAGCTCCAACGTCCATAGCGTTAGAAATAGTAGCTATGGTCGGCTTAGGTTCGTATATTCCAGATTCTAAGTAAGCAGGAACCACTCTATTTACATTGGTACCTGTAACAAACTCTTTGATGGGTAAGCCTAATTTTTGTGCAATCATTCCTGCACAAATATTACCAAAATTACCACTAGGTACAGAAAAAACGAGCTCTTTAGAGGTGTCTTTTAGTTGTTTATAAGCAAAGAAAAAGTAAAATGCCTGTGGTAACCAACGAGCTATATTGATAGAGTTGGCAGATGTTAAGGTTCTGTATTCTTTTAGAGATGGGTCTAAGAAAGCTGTTTTTACCATGTCTTGACAATCGTCAAAAGCACCGTCAACCTCCAAAGCCGTTATGTTTTGTCCTAAGGTGGTCAGTTGCTTTTCTTGTACTTCAGACACCTTTCCACTAGGATATAAAATTACTACATTTACCCCGTCAACTCCTAAAAAACCACTGGCTACTGCACCTCCAGTATCTCCAGATGTTGCAACCAATACGGTAACGTCTTTGTCGTTTTTTTCTTGTTGGTTAAAATATCCCAAACAACGAGCCATAAAACGGGCTCCTACATCTTTAAAAGCCATTGTAGGACCATGAAACAATTCCAAAGAACCAATGTTTTCTTCAATAGGCACGACAGGGAAATCAAAACACAATACGTCTTTTACAATGGTTCTAAGTTCTTGTTCAGGAATTTCATCACCTACGAATTGTTGTATAATTTCGTAAGCAATTTCATCATTGCTGTATTTGTCTAAGTTGTTGATGAAATCTTGAGATAAAGGAGTAATGCTTTCTGGAAAATACAAGCCTCTATCGGGTGCAATTCCGTTGACTACTGCATCTCTAAAAGATACATCAGGAGCTTTTTCGTTTAAACTAAAATATTTCATTGTTCGTAGCTTTAAGCTGTTTTTTTGTGTTTATATGTGGGATTGATGCTATGCTTTTGTTTAGCAAATTACTTAAATGAATGGTGTGCTATAGAATCTTAATCCCTTGATCGTTTACTTTAGAAATGTGAATATCGTATTGTACCCCTACTTTATTGTATACAGCTTTCATGGCTTCTGCAACTTTTTGGGCTGTTTGTTCGCCTTTACTTAAAGCAAAAATAGAAGGTCCAGATCCTGAAATTCCAGAACCCAAAGCTCCTGCTTCTTTACAAGCTTCTTTTACAAGGTCAAAAGCGGGAATTAAAATAGAACGGATAGGTTCTACAATCTCATCATGTAGTGAACGAGAAAGCAAATCGTAATCTTCCGTGTACAAAGCACTCACCAAAGCTCCAATATTTCCCCATTGGGTAATGGCTGTTTTTAAACGTAGTTTGCTTTTTAGAATTTCTCTTGCATCGGCAGTTTTTACCTCTATTTGTGGGTGTATTACTGTAGCGTACAGTTCCGAAGGTGTGTGTAGTTTAATAACATCCAAAGGTTGGGTAGCTCTTACCAAGGTAAAACCCCCTAGCAAGGCCGGAGCAACATTGTCTGCATGTGGAACTCCGCTAGCTAGTTCCTCACCTTTCATAGCAAAAGCAATAAGCTCGTGCTGACTAAAAGGTTGTCCAAGTAATTGATTTACTCCGTAGACAGCCCCTGTGCTACTAGCAGCAGAACTACCAATTCCACTACCAGGTTTTATGTTTTTATAGATTTCTATTTCAAAACCATCTGTGGTATTGTTCAATTTCTTTAGCATGGCCAATACAGCAACTCCTGCTACATTTTTTTCAGCTTCTAAAGGCAGATCCTGACCTATTATTTTAGTGATTTTAACACCTGGTTCTTCGACTTTACGAATCACCATTTGATCACCTGTGGTATCTAAACAAAGTCCTAATACATCAAAACCACAGGAAACGTTGGCGATAGTAGCTGGACAAAATATTTTTATTTCTTTCATTTTTTTCTTTTTAGTATTAAGTAATAAGTACAAAGCAATAAGTTTTTTACAATACTTTTTTTTGCTTTGTACCATATACTAATTACTACTAACCACGTCCTATTCTAATAATATCAGCAAAAATTCCTGAAGCTGTAACATCAGCACCAGCACCAGCACCTTTTACTATTAAAGGGAACTCTGGGTATCTTTCGGTAAAAAACAGGACAATATTATCACTTCCTTGTAGGTTGTAAAATGGATGTTGTGCATCTACCTCTTGCAAAGATACATTAGCTTTTCCTTCTTTGTATTCTGCTACGTATTTTAACTGCGTGTTGTTGGCAGCAGCTGTATCTTTTATTTTATTAAAATGAGCTTCCTCTGCAATTAATGTCTTTTTAAAGTCTTCTACACTAGCAGCTTCTAAACTAGATGTTGGCAAAAAAGAAATATTCTCAATATCTTCTAAATTCATTTTTGCACCGCTTTCACGTGCTAGAATTAATATTTTTCTGGCAACATCAACACCGCTTAAATCAATTCTAGGATCTGGTTCTGTGTATCCTAATGCTCCTGCTTGATCCACGATTTCAGCAAAATTAGCATCTCCTACAAAAGAGTTAAAAATAAAGTTTAGAGAACCAGATGCTACTGCTTGAATTTTTTTGATTCGGTCTCCTGATTGCACCAAATTATTTAAAGTGTTGATAATTGGAAGTCCCGCACCCACGTTGGTTTCAAACAAGTAGGGAGCATTGTATTCTTGAGATATTTTTTTTAACCTTGCATAAATACTGTATTCCGAAGATGCTGCAATTTTGTTACACGTAACTACAGCAATACTTTCTTTTAAATAATCAGCATACAAACCAGCAATAGTAGCATTGGCAGTATTGTCTACAAATACGCTGTTGATGAGGTTCATTTCTTTTACATGCTCCAAGAACAAATCAAGGTTTAGCTCTTCTCCACAATCGATTAGATGTTGTTTCCAGTCAGAAGTTAAATCCAAACCTTCGGCATCAAAAATCATTTTTTTAGAGTTGGCCATACCAACTACCTGTATGTTTAGCTGTAGCGTGTCTAGTAAATAATCTTTTTGTTGTTCTATTTGCTCAATCAATTTACCTCCTACATTTCCTACACCTACTATAAATAGATTTAGTTTGGTAATGTGTTCTTCAAAAAACTCTTCATGTAGGCTATTTAATGCTTTGGTTACGTTTTTACTATCAATAACTGTAGAAATGTTTCTTTCTGAAGCTCCCTGTGCAATTGCGTGTATGTTTACGTTGTCTTTTCCTAAGGCACTAAACATTTTACCACTAATCCCTTGATGACTTTTCATTTCTTCACCTACAATAGCTACAATGGCCATTTTGGTTTCTATGTGCAAAGGATCAATTTTTCCTAGACTTAATTCGTATGCAAACTCATCCTGAATAGCCAATTCTGCTTTTTCAACATCGTCCATATCAATTGCAATACAAATAGAATGTTCAGATGAAGCTTGGGTAATTAAAATAACATTGACTTCTTTTTCAGACAAGGCACTAAACAATCGTTTAGAAACTCCAGGGATTCCAATCAAACCATTTCCTTCGACAGTAGCAAGAGCAATGTTGTCTATATGGCTAATTCCTTTTACAAGAGCATCACCTTGTGTATTTTGATCATTTATAAAAGACCCCGGATCTTCTGGAGAAAAGGTGTTTTTTATATACAATGGTATGTTTTTGTGCATTACAGGTTGTACCGTTGGAGGATACAATACTGAAGCTCCAAAGTGAGATAGTTCCATCGCTTCGCTGTACGATAATTTTTCTATCGGTTTTGCCTGTTTTACCAATTTGGGATTTGCAGTATACATACCGCTAACATCGGTCCATATTTCTAATTGCTCTACTTCTAAAGCGGCAGCAATAATTGCAGCAGTATAGTCAGAACCACCACGTCCTAGTGTAGTTTTTTCACCCGCAGGGTTGCAAGCAATAAATCCTGGCAATACAGTAATGTTATGCGAGTTGTTTGAAAAGTATTCTTTAATATTATTTTCAGTAAGATCCTGAATCACACTAGCGTTTCCAAAATTACTGTTCGATATAATCAATTCGCCAGAATTTTTGTAAATAGCATCCAACTCTCTACATTGTAGTGCTTTGGTAATGATAAATGTAGATAAAAACTCTCCGTAACTAACAATGGTATCTTTTGTTTTGGCAGAAAGTTCTTGAAGCAAAGAAACCCCTTCTAAAATGTTCTCTAGTTCGTTGATTCGTTTTTTAACACCGCTTAAAACACTTCCTTGACTGTTTACTGGAATTAATTCTCGTACAATATCAAAATGATTTTGTTCTAGCATAGCCAAATCTTGGGTATACGTATCGTCTTGTTGTTGTGCTTTATTTGCCATTGCAATCAGTGCGTCTGTAGTTTTGTTGATGGCAGAAAACACTACAGCAATTTGCTGAGAATTGTTTTTAAGGATATCAATTACGCGTTCAATATTCTGAGCTGAGGCAATAGAAGTACCTCCAAATTTTAATATTTTCATAGATGTAGAAAAAGGATTGAGAAAAAAAATAGTACTTGATTTTTAATGGATAACATGTCAATTAAATTTCAAGATTTTGCGGTTTATACATATAAATAGTGAAGATACCCCCAAGGGGTTGTAGTAACAAAAGTGATAACTGTATATGTAGTTTTACTATTTTTCACGGCTCAAAATTAAGAAAATAATTAAAAAAAGAGGTTTAATTGTGTATAAAATCATACCAAATAAACAGGAAAGCCTGTGAATCAGATGAATTTACTTATAAGAATTGTATATTTGCACCACTAAATTTAAAAAGACAAATACGCATATGTCCTTAAAAGAGATACAAAATATTTCTTTCGATAGTTTCTTAAAAGATTTTAAAGAAACTTTAAAAAGCGTTTTTTACGAGAAAGATGATATTCAGAAATTTAGCCAGGTTAGAGGTTTTCCTTCTTTGGTCTTTAGAGATATCATGGCAAAAAAGCCGTTGTCGGTTGCTATTCCCGAAGAACATGGAGGTAGAGGTGTAAAGGTAAAAGAATGTTTGGGAGTGCTTGAGGCTGCTTCGTACGAATCGTTGCCTTTATCGTTAACGTTTGGAATTAACATTGCTCTTTTTTTAGAGCCTGTAGCAAAGTACGCAAAAGAAGAAGTAAAAGCCCCTATTTTTAATCGCTTTCTAGAAGAAAGAAACATGGGAGGGCTTATGATTACAGAACCTAGTTTTGGATCGGATGCATTAAGCATGGAAACATCAAACACCTATGCCGATGGGAAATACCACATACAAGGTTACAAACACTGGCAAGGATTAACAGGTTTGGCCGATTATTGGTTGATCACCTCAAGAAAAAAAGGAGCAGATGGAAAATTAGCAAGAGATATAGACTTCTTTATTGCCGATAATCAAGATCCAGAACAAAGAGTTATTGTAGAAGAGTACTACAACAACGCTGGATTGTATGCCATCCCTTATGGAAACAATAGACTGGATTTAAAAGTTCCAGAAAATCAAAAGTTAGAAGGAGGAAGCACAGGAATAAAGTTGATGTTAGATTTATTGCACCGCTCTAGAATGCAATTTCCAGGAATGGCTATGGGATTCATCAAAAGAATGATGGACGAAGCAATAGAACATTGTCACAATAGAATTGTAGGTGGAAAAAACTTGTTGGCTTTAGATAAAGTAAAAGAACAAATTGCCAACATCCAATCTGCATTTACAGTATGTTCTGCAATGTGTGCTAGAAGTTCTGAAACAAGTGGTATTGATAAAGAACTGGCAACTTGTCAAGTGGAAGCAAATAGTATGAAGTCTGTAATTACAGATATGATGCAAGCAGCAGCACAAACATTGGTACAACTTTCAGGGTCTTCTGGTTACAAAGAAGAGAATATAGGAGCACGTGGGATTATGGATAGTAGAGCTTTTATGATTTTTGAAGGATCAAATGAAATGCTATACACACAGATTTCAGAAGCTGTGATGAAGTTGATGAAACGTAAGAAAATGACCAATTTGTTTGAGTTTTTAAATCAATATGATTTAACGGCTAAGTCTTCTGACTTTTTTAAAGAAACCTTAAGTTTTAACTTAAACATGGATTTACCACAGCGTAAGATGGTAGATCTAGGAAAGATTATTGGTAGGGTAGTTTCGGCCAACTTTGTAATAGATTTAGGTTTTAAAGGATTTCGATCAGATTTAGTGTCTGAATGTATTACAAGTCTTAAACATGAAATTACAGCAAGTGTTAGTTCTCTAACATTTCAAGAAAGCACAACTTTAATTACCGACTATAGACAGGGGAGTTCTTGGTTAGAGTTTTCTTAACTATTTGATTTAAAACAAGCTAAAAAAGTGATGTGAAAAACATCACTTTTTTTGTGAAAAAACTTTACTTTTTTGTTGTTGCAATGTAATAAAGTTGTATATTTGCAACCGCTAACACGATATGTATCGTACGCAACGGTCTGGTAGTTCAGCTGGTTAGAATACCTGCCTGTCACGCAGGGGGTCGCGGGTTCGAGTCCCGTCCAGACCGCAAAAGAAACATCAAACTCTTACAAAACCTTATAAACGCTATGTTTATAAGGTTTTTTTATTTGTAATGATTTGAATGAAAACCAAAATATTTCATATATTAGGTCAGTAATTCGGTTAGTACAATTCAAATCTTAAAAATACTAACCTCTTTACCTTGAAAAGATACTATTAGTTTGATTTGACTTTCGTCTAAATGTTTCATCACTAAAGACGATTACTATGGTATCATCAAACACTTATTCATTACTTACCTGGTTATATACTCAAAAAGTAGAACCTGGTTTTGCAACTATTTATTTTAGAATTACTATAAATTCTAAACGAGCCAATATTAGTTTAAACAAGAAAGTTAAAATTGATTCATGGGATAATTCCAAGTCAAAATTTAAGGGAAATTCAAATGAAGCGAGAATTTTAAATCAATATTTAAAAGAGGAAGAGTCTAAAATTGCAAAAGCTTATAGAGAATTAGAACTTGAAGGAAAGCTAATAACTGCTCAATTAGTAAAAGCAAGGTATTTAGGAACCGACCAAAAACAAAAAACCTTACAAGAACTGATTACCTATCATAATCAATTTGTTGAAAACAAAATCCATAAAGACACTTTACGTAGTTACAAAACTTCTCAAACCTACCTTTTTTCCTACCTAAATGAACTACTAAAAACTACCGATTTATATCTAAAAGAATTAGACTATCAATTTCTTTTAGGCTTTGAAACTTATCTAAGAAGCTACCAACCTACAAACGGTCAGTTAAAAATTCAGAATAATACAGTCATGAAACACATTCAAAGACTTCGTAAAATGATAAAGATGGCGGTTGAATTGGAATGGATTAACAAAGACCCTTTTATTAGATTCTCTCCTACTATCGAAAAGAAACAAAGAGAATATTTAACGGAAAACGAATTGAATAAAATTCAAAACTATCAACCAAAAATAGAAAGATTACGCTTGGTAAAAGACCTATTTTTATTTAGTTGTTATACAGGATTATCTTACATTGATATTAGAAACTTATCTTCGGATAATATTGTAAAAGGAATTGATGGTGGTAACTGGATTATCACCAAAAGACAGAAAACAGGAATTTCTGTGAAAGTTCCGTTGTTGGAACCTGCCGAAAAATTGATTTTTTCAACTACCGAAAACTACCGAAAAATTGATTTGAATAAAATCTTCCCAACTATCTCAAATCAGAAGTTAAATAGCTACTTAAAAGAAATTGCAGATTGTTGTGGAATTACTAAGAATTTAACCTTTCACATGGCACGCCACACCTTTGCTACTACGGTTACTTTATCCAATGGAATTCCAATTGAAACGGTTTCAAAAATGTTAGGACATACCAAGCTTACCACGACACAGATTTACGCTAAAATTATAGACAAAAAAATAAGTGAAGACATGCAGCTTTTGAAAAACAAATTCAGTTCTAAATCTCGTAAATCACTGATTTTAAAACACTCATCTTGAGTGTTTTTTTAGTTTCAGTACACCTGTACGACTGTGTTTTTACGCAGTTGATTTTTATTAACAATATGTGTTTCAATATTTTCATAGATATATTATTAAAAAAATCCTATGAAAAACATTACCAAATTAATGGATGCATATCATGCATCACTAAAAAAAATTGAATCTAAAAATCTTGCCAAACACAAACAATTAAAGTACAAAATACAAGCTTCAAAAAGGTATTCGCATCAAATAAGGGTCTATGTTCGTGACATGAAATTTAAAGATTTGAACGAAGAAATTACCTTTTTTAAAACCATCAAACCTAAAATTACAGCAGACATTAAACTTTATAATCATCAATTGGCTTATCATCAAGAAAAGCCATTTATATGTCTAGGAAAACAGAAAAAATACATCCAAAAAAAGCTACGAGAATTAGAAGTCAAAAAGAAGAAACATCTAAAGTTTTACAGGTATATGAAACTGGAGGAAACAGCTTATGATGAATTGTATTTCTCAAGAGAAAAAGAACGTCTAGAATTGTTTCCTTTTTCGGATTTTAATGATACAGATATTGACTTTACAACTTCACATGATCAATTAGCATGTGAAGTAAAAACCTATGATGTTTTATGTGAGTTCTACAAACAAGAACTTCATTGTATTTCAAATGTGGAAGCAGGTTTTTATGATACGTCATTAAATAGACCAGCTACTAATAATCATTTGCATTGGACAGGCTCCAAAACAGATTTAGTAGAGTTAATTTATGCTCTTAAAACTTCTGGTGTTATCAATAATGGAGATTATCAAATTAAGGAATTAATAGAGGTTTTCAGTGACATATTTAATATTGAATTAGGTAATTTTTATAAAACATTTTCTGAAATAAGAAACAGAGCTAACAACCAAACTAAATTCATTAATAAATTAGCATTAAATCTTGTTAAAAAAATAGAAATCGATGATATCTAAAATCGGTAGTTGATGGAACTACCGAAAACGGCATTTCTAAAATATTTATTTAGAAATATTCTTATTTAAAAAACCTCAACCCATATAAACGTTGAGGTTTTTAATTTCACAAAAATATTTTTCGGTAGTACGAACAACTACCGAATAAAATCCATCAAAGCATTGCAATTTTGAAAAACGAAAGTCAAATCAAACTATTAGTGAACCATTAAAATTGCAAATTATGCCAAAAGAAATTATTACTACAGATGATTTAAGAGAGTTTAAATTAGAAATGTTAGAAGAGTTTAAAAAAATATTTAAATCTCATACTTCTCCCAAAACAAAGAAGTATTTAAAATCTAATGAGATTATGGAACTACTTCAAGTGAGTCCAGGAACTTTACAAACACTTCGTATCAACGGAACGTTACCTTACACCAAAATTGGAGGTATTATTTATTACGATGCTGAAGAAATTCAGAAAGTCATGGATGAGAATAAAGTAAAACATTGAGTTTATGGCTGAGATTAATTACATATCACATCTCAGTAATTTCTTTGTTAAAATACAAACCGACTCAAAAATGAATCCTACGCACGTAAGCATGTATATGGCTTTGTTCTATCATTGGAACAAAGCCAGATTTACTACGGAGTTTTTTATCAATAGAAATGAAATCATGTTAATGTCAAGGATTGGTTCTAAGGGAACTTATCACAAATGTTTACGTGATTTATCAGAGTGGAAATATATCATTTACAAACCTTCTCATAACCCTCATATTGGAAGTAAAATTTACATGTTCGATTTTGGGACAAGTAGTGTACAAGTAGTGAACCGATACCGTACCAAAAGTGGGACAACTACCGTATCAAAAGTGGGACAAGTATCGGGGCCTTATATAAACAATAATAAACATAGTAAACATTATAAACAGGAAAATCAAAATTCTGATTATTTAAAAGTTGAAAATGACAAAGATTATAACCAACCTTTATGAGCAATTTTTTTTTCAAAAAATAAAAGTTCCGGCCGATTTTAAAATCATAAAAAATGCAATGTCAGTTCGAGTGATTTTGTTTCCGAAGTATTCGGAAAAAAAATGTATCGAGAACAAAACCAATTCGTAATTCTAAATTCATAATTAAAAAATGCACCCACACATCATACACGAAAAAGAAACCCTATTCGAATTAGGCACCATAGAAAACAACATCATCCACTATGATTTTGATAAAATCGTTGGTTACCTCAACTACAAAGGAAGATTAACCTTTGGAAAAAACTTTAAAATCTACGAAGATGATATGTTTTTACTCTACAAGCTTTGCTTGTATTTTATCAGAGATTATAAGAACTGTGAAAAATACGGATTAGATCCCCATAAAGGAATTTTGCTTTCTGGACCCGTAGGTTGTGGAAAAACAAGTTGGATGAAGTTATTAAAACATATTTCTCCAAACGTTATCAATTACGAAGTAATTCCTAGCAGATTCTTAACCTTTCAATTCAATAGCAAAGGTTTTGAGGTCATTGAAAAATACGGATCTAGCTTTTCTTTTTGTTTTGATGATTTAGGAGTAGAACCTGATGGAAAACACTTTGGACAAGATTGTAATGTCATGGGAGAAATATTACTCTCCAGGTACGATTTATTCCTCCAAAACAAAAAACTAACATTTGCTACCACCAACCTCAACGCAGGAGAAATAGACAAACGTTACGGTTCCAGAGTTCGTTCACGTATGAGACAGTTGTTTAATTTAGTGGCTTTTGATAAGACTTGTAAGGATAAAAGATGATAAAATAACTCTCTGTAAATAATTAAAGTTAACTAATAATTTATTTTTAAAAAGCAGGAAAAAAATTACTCT
The DNA here is from genome assembly GCF_000220525.1 of Ochrovirga pacifica. GTDB lineage: Bacteria > Bacteroidota > Bacteroidia > Flavobacteriales > Flavobacteriaceae > Ochrovirga > Ochrovirga pacifica. The sequence continues at coordinate 61,460 of NZ_AFPK01000068.1, forward strand.
ATGATTAAATCATATAAATTTTAAAGAGTAATTAATTCAAAAAGTTATGTAATAATTTTAATGGCTGTCTAGCATTTACCAACTGGAATTATTTTTTGTTTAGGACAAAAAGTGGGGGCTACTGATTGTGGTACAAACACATAAAAAGAATCTAGTAATGTATAAATTCTGTAATTATAATTTCAAGTAAAACTTTTGCAATCTTGTTGCATGGTTTTTTAGCTATATTTGAAATCAAGATGAAAATTATAACTTTAATATTATCTGTATTTATACTTTCCATATCAGCGATGACATGTGGAGATACTATTGCTAGTGCTTCCCATAATGAGTCATATAATCATATTGAAAATAAAACCCATAATCATTCACAAGAGACAAAAGATAGTTGCACGCCCTTTTGTACTTGTCAATGCTGTGGTATCTCAATTACATCTCCAATACTATATATCTTTGATATAATAAAAAAATATAGTACATACTCTTGTACTTTTTATTATACTTCATTTTATTGTTTTAATTATAAGAATGGTGTTTGGCACCCACCGATGGTTGGTTAAACTTTAATTAAAGGATACCTATGTCCTTTCCTTACTTTTTTAAGTTTAATTTTTAATAAATCATATTTTTATGTTCGATAAAATAATTACTTATTCTGTACAGAATAAGTTTGTTATAGGGCTGTTTATGGCCGCTTTAACTATTTGGGGGATATTTTCTCTACGCCAATTACCTATTGATGCTGTACCTGACATCACTAACAATCAAGTTCAAATAATTACAATTTCACCCACACTTGCCACACAAGAAGTAGAACAATTTGTTACAACACCTGTAGAACTTTCACTACAAAGTCTTCAAAAAGTTGAAGAAATAAGATCTATTTCACGTTTTGGATTATCTGTGATTACTGTAGTGTTTGAAGAAAACTATGATATATATCTAGCAAGACAATTAGTAACAGAACGTATTAAAGAAGCAGAAAATGCAATTCCATCAGATTTAGGAACGCCTGAAATGTCTCCGATATCTACAGGTTTAGGAGAAATATATCAGTATGTAGTTAGACCTGAGAAAGGTTTTGAAAATAAATTTTCTGCCTCAGATTTAAGAACTATTCAAGACTGGGTAGTGAAAAGACAACTATTAGGTATAGAGGGAGTTGCTGAAATAAATTCAATGGGTGGTTATTTAAAACAATATGAAGTAGCTGTAAACCCTGAATTGTTAAAATCAGTTAATTTAAGCATTTTAGATATTTTTAATGCTCTAGAAAAGAGTAATGAAAATACAGGTGGTGCATATATTGAAAAAAATTCAAATGCATATTATATTCGTTCAGAAGGCCTAGCTAAATCTTTAGATGATATAGGAAATATTGTAATTAATGAAACAGGAGATACCCCTGTATTAATAAAAGATGTTGCAACTATACAATATGGTAAGGCTCCACGTTATGGTGCATTAGTTAGAGACGGTAAAGAAGTTGTAGGTGGTAAAGTCATGATGTTTAAAGGAGCAAACTCATCCGAAGTCACAGAGTTGGTAAAAGAAAGGGTGCTCCAAATTCAAAAATCACTACCCGAAGGAGTCGTCATCGAGCCTTATTTAGTAAGAGATAAATTAGTTAGTACAGCAATTGGAACGGTAAAGAAAAACCTTATTGAAGGTGGATTGATAGTAATTTTCATTTTAGTTTTATTATTAGGTAATTGGAGAGCTGGATTAATAGTAGCTTCTGTAATTCCATTTGCAATGCTTTTTGCAGTGTCAATGATGAATTTATTTGGTATTTCTGCTAACCTTATGAGTTTAGGTGCTATTGATTTTGGTTTAATTGTAGATGGTGCTGTTATTATTGTAGAGGCTATTGTTCATAGACTTCAAATAAAACACTCTGGTAAATTACTAAGTCAATCAAAAATTGATAAAGAAGTTATATCATCATCTCAAAAAATAAGAAGCTCTGCAGCATTTGGAGAGATAATCATTTTAATGGTTTACATACCTATTTTAGCCTTAGTGGGTATAGAAGGTAAAATGTTTAAACCCATGGCACAAACAGTAATGTTAGCTATAGTAGGGGCATTAATTTTATCTTTAACATATGTGCCAATGATGGCTGCACTTTTTTTAAATAAAAAAATATCTAATAAAAGAACATTCGCCGATAAAATCATAGATTTTTTTCAAAAAGGGTACACTCCTGTTTTAAAAAAAGCAATGCAGTTTAAACAACTATTTGTAGGAGGAACTATCGTTTTATTTCTAATAAGTGCTTTTGTATTTAGTAAAATGGGTGGAGAATTTATTCCAACATTAGAAGAAGGGGACTTAGCAATGCAACATATTTTACCACCTGGTAGTTCACTTTCTCAAAGTATCGAAACTGCAAAAATGATACAGAAAAAACTATTAAAAGATTTCCCTGAAGTTACGGATGTCGTTGCTAACATTGGTTCAGCAGAAATTCCTACTGACCCAATGCCTGTAGAAATAGCCGATTATGTATTAATCATGAAACCAAAATCAGAATGGACTTCAGCAGATAATCGACAAGAAATGTTTTTGAAAATAGAAGAATCTCTAGCTTCAATACCTGGTGTAGGTTATGAGTTTTCACAACCTATACAAATGAGATTTAATGAATTAATGACTGGAACAAAAGCAGATATTGCTATTAAATTATATGGTGATGATTTAGATTTAATGTTTCTTAAAGCAACAGAGGCAGAAAAAATAATTAATAATATTGAGGGGGTTGGAACTGTAAATGTAGAACAAACTGTAGGAATGCCCCAGGTAATGATTAAGTATAAATATGATAAAATGGCACAATATGGTTTGCATATCAAAGAAGTGAATCAAGTTATTCGTTCAGCTTTTGCAGGAGAAAAAGCAGGTGTTATTTACGAAGGTGAAAAACGTTTTGATTTAGTAATTAGACTAAATGAAAAAAATAGAACAGGAATTGAAGATGTAAATAATCTTTTTATTTCATTAAGTAATGGTACACAAGTCCCATTAAATAGTGTAGCCAATGTAGACTTAGTTGATGCTCCGATGCAAGTTTCTCGTGAAAACACAAATCGTAGAATAGTTATTGGGGTAAATGTAGGAAACACTGATGTTGAGACGTTAGTAGAAAAAATTAAAACAAAATTAGATGCTAAAATAGAATTGCCAACGGGTTATTATTTTACTTATGGTGGTCAATTCGAAAATCTTAAAGCTGCAAATGCAAGATTATCTGTAGCATTACCTATAGCATTAGCTTTAATTTTTATACTACTATATTTTACTTTTGGTTCACTTTCTCAAGCTGCTTTAATTTTTACAGCAATACCATTATCAGCAATTGGTGGTATTTGGGCATTACAGTTAAGAGGCCTGCCTTTTAGTATTTCGGCAGGTATTGGTTTTATTGCTTTGTTTGGTGTAGCTGTATTAAACGGAATTGTTCTTATAGGCTATTTTAATCAACTTAAAAAAGAAGGTATAACAGATATAAACCAAAGAATATTGGAAGGTACAAAAGTTAGATTACGACCAGTTCTAATGACAGCTGCTGTGGCTTCTTTAGGTTTCTTACCAATGGCACTTTCAACTTCAGGTGGTGCAGAAGTACAACGTCCTTTGGCAACTGTGGTTATAGGTGGGCTTATTTCAGCCACTTTCTTAACCTTAGTTATATTGCCTGTTTTTTATTATTGGTTAGAGAAATGGAATATAAATAAATTAAAATCTCTATCAGTTTCAAATGGTAGTACATTATGTGTTTTATGCTTGTTAGGATTTTCTTTTTCTTCAATAGCACAAGAAACTCCAATTAATATAGAGGATGCTATAACAATTGCTATTGATAATCATCCTATGATAAAAGCATCTACTTTAGAAGTAGAAAAAAATCAATCTCTTCAAAACTTAAAATACAATTTAGGTAATACAGATATTACATACCAAGGTGATGGGTTAGTTGATAAAAAGTATGGTCAACAGGTAAATCAATTAGGTATTGTTCAAAATTTTCCCAGTTTAAGTGCTACTAAAGCAAGTAATAAATTACAAGATGAATTGGTTTTACAAAGTGATTTAAAGAATCAACAAACCATTAACGAAATTAAGTGGAAGGTTAAACAAATTTATTTTCAAATACAATACAATAAAGAATTAGTAAAGTTATACAAAGATCTTTCAAAAACTTATTTAAGTTTTTATAACCAAGCAAAAATAAGAGTAGAAGTTGGAGAAGCAAATGCTATTGAAGTTTTAACCTTAAAAGCTAAATGGAAGGAATATCAGTTGTTGTTAGAACAAGTAAGTATTCAACTTAAAAATCTTCATGAAAACTTTAAACTTTCTCTTAACTCAAATGAATCATTTACTACAACAGGTAATTTTGAAATGTTAAATAATACGAATCAGTTAGATTCAATTTCAATTTTATCTTTAGAACAGAGTAAACAAAATGTGGCTATTGAAACTGCAAAAGTTAAGGTTCTAAAATCTACAACTAGACCAAGTTTTAATATTGGATATGCAGCTCAAAATTATTTTGATGGTGGATGGTTAAATGCGGTACAAGCTGGTATATCTATTCCTTTGTTTAATAGTCAAATTAAAAAACAAATAGAGGCTCAAAAATTAGAAATAAACATTGCAGAATATCAATATCAAAGTAAAAATTTAGTTATCAAACAAGAATTAAGTAATGCTAAAAGCACTATTTCTCTGTATAAAAAGGGTGTTCAATTTTATAAAGAACAACTAGAAACTATTAATCCTGAAATTGTTAGAATTTCAGAACTAAATTATAAAGCTGGTGAAATATCATATATTGAATTATTAAACACATTGCAGTTAATGGCAACAAATAGTAAAAATTACTGGGATCAAATAGCAGCCTATAATAAATCTGTTGCCGATTATCAATTTCTTACAAATCAATAAAAGACATTAAAAATGAAAAATATAAAATATATAACGATAGTAATAGCATTGGCAGTTACTACAATCATTACTTCTTGTAATGACAAACACAAGGAAGGAGATGGGCATAATCACGGAAATACAACCGAAAATCATATGGAAGATGATGGTCACGGTTACGAAGAAAATGCGGGTAATGGAGAACAACATGAAGAAGGTTTACATTTAACCAAAGCACAAATAGAAACAATCGGGCTACAATTTGGAAGTTTATCTTCAATTAAAGTAAATAATTTTATTAAAACAACCGGAGTATTGGGAGTTCCTCCTAATGGTTATGCATCTGTTTCTGCAAAATCTGAAGGTATTATAGTAGAAACAAAAAAGTTTGTTGAAGGGAATTTTGTAAAAAAAGGAGAACTTATAGCATATATCGAAAATCCTAATTTTATTGTAAAACAACAAGAATATTTAGAATCTAGAGCACAATTAAACCTTAAAAAATTAGATTTATCTAGGCAACAAAGTTTAGTTAATGCAAATGCAGGGGTTTCAAAAAGTCTTCAAAATGCTGAGGCAGAGGTAGCTGTTTTAGAAGCTAAAACAGTTGGATTGTCAAAACAATTAGCTTACTTAGGTATACCTATTAATAACTTAACTCCAAATACAATAACTAAAAGAATTGCACTAACAGCACCAATGAGTGGTTATATAGAAAATATGAACATTCATAATGGATTGTATACTCAGCCTACTGAATCTTTAATGGAGATTGTTTCTTCTGACCATTTGCATTTGGAGTTAGATGTTTTTGAAAAAGACATTGCAAATATTAAAATAGGACAAAAAATAAGCTATACTTTACCTGCATTGGGTACAACAATTTATAGTGGTGAAATAAGTGAAATAGGTAAAACCTTTAAAAGCAAATCTAAAACAGTTCGTGTTCATGGTCATTTAGATGGTCAAAAACCACTTTTTATAAAAGATTTATTTATCAATGCTAAAATTTGGTTAAATGATGAAACCAGTTTAGCCCTACCTGAAGAAGCTTTAATTAAAGATGGTAATAACACTTTTATATATGCAGGTGAAAATCAGAAGAATAAAGATGAAATTCAATTTCAAAAAATTAGAGTTATTCCTGGTGCAACTAATAATGGGTTTACTGCAATAAAAATTATTGATAAAATTTCTGAAGGCTTACAAATAGTTACCAAAGGAGCTTATTATGTGTATGCTCAATCTAAAGCAGGAGTACTTGAACATGAACATTAAAAACAATGCAATTGTTGATTTAATTATGAAATCAACAATTGCATTAAATGATGAATAATTAGTGTTTTGTGAATTTTTAATTATGAAACAATTTATAATTTTTTATTGATAAAATATTAGAATAAAGAAGATGTAAAATATTAATGATGAATACAATAGAAGAAATATTAGAATCAAAAAATATTCGTGTTACGGCAATGAGATTACTCATTTACAAATTTCTTGCAGAAAAGGAAATTGCAGTCACATTAAGTGATGTAGAAAATGCATTTGAAAAAGCAGATAGAACAACATTATACAGGACTTTAAAAACCTTTGAAGAAAAAGACATTGTTCACCAAATAGATGATGGTACTGGCATTACAAAATATGCCTTATGCGAACCTGGATGTAATTGTGATATCAATACCGATTTACATTTACATTTTCATTGTAATAATTGTAATGAAACTATATGCTTAACAGACCACAAAATTCCTCAAATTAAAGTTCCTAAAGGTTTTGTTTCAGAAAACATTAATTTGGTTGTAAAAGGAATTTGTGATAAATGTTCTCTATAATAATTGCACTTCTATTGCATTTTATTTTTAGGTATTTTTAGTTAAAATTTTTTAATGAAGATTAATTTAAGAATACCTAAATATCTAAAACAAGCATACCTTAAGGAGTTAAAGTACTATCGCTATTATTTAGATAAAAAACAATATAAAAATGCTTGGCATCATTTAGAAAGAAGTCATATCGTAGGTCAATCTTATTCAATGGAGCATACTTACTCACATTGGTTAATGCTAAAATTTGGCTTAATGCAAAAAAATACCAAAGAAGTATTTGGACAAATTATAAGATTAATTGTAGGTGGTTGGAAATCATTTATAAACCACGTGCCTCTTGGTAATACAGGAGGTGCCAATGTACCTCCGTTAAAGCCTATGACTATTCCTGATGATATTAAGAAATTATTTAATTCAAAATGAAGAAAAAGAAAGTCAATTTAAGAGGTTTAAAACCAAATTCAGAAGAACAACATAGTCACAACGATGGCCACAATCATAGTGGTAACTCAAGTAAAATTAATACCTATATTCCAGCTATCATTAGTTTTACAATGCTAATTATAGGTATTGGTTTAGACTATTTTAATGTTACCTTTTTCAAGGATTGGATTCGCATAATATGGTATGGTATTGCTTATTTACCTGTCGGATTTCCAGTTGTAAAAGAAGGTTGGGAAAGTATTAAAAAAGGTGATGTATTTACTGAATTCTTTTTAATGTCTATTGCTACTATTGGTGCGTTTATTATTGGTGAATATCCCGAAGGTGTTGCTGTAATGTTATTTTACGCAGTTGGTGAATTATTTCAAGGTGCAGCAGTTAAAAGAGCTAAGAGTAACATAAAAGCTTTACTTGATGTTCGTCCAAATAAAGCACAGGTTTACCGTAATAATAAATATGTTTCTGTAAAACCAGAAACCGTACAAATTGGAGAAAAAGTACAAGTACGTTTGGGTGAAAAAATTCCTTTGGATGGAACCCTCCTTTCTAATAAAGGTTCATTCAACACAGCAGCATTAACAGGTGAAAGTAAACCGAACACCATAATGAAGGGCGAAAAAGTATTTGCAGGTAGTATTAATATGGGAGGTGTTATTGAAATTGAAACTACCAAAGAATTTAAAGACAGTTCAATAGCTCGTATTCTTGATATGGTCCAAAATGCTACTGCTAGAAAATCAAAAACTGAATTATTCATTAGAAAATTTGCAAGAGTTTACACACCAATTGTTGTCTTTTTAGCAATAGGTGTTACATTTTTACCATATTTTTTTGTAGATGATTATGTTTTTAAAGTTTGGCTATATCGTGCTTTAATATTCTTAGTGATTTCTTGTCCTTGTGCATTGGTAATTTCTATCCCTTTAGGCTACTTTGGTGGATTGGGGGCTGCTTCTAAAAATGGAATTTTATTTAAAGGTGCATCTTTTCTTGAAGCAATGACTAAAATTAACACATTAGTTATGGATAAAACAGGGACTGTAACCAAAGGTGTTTTTAAGATAAAAGAAATTAAAACTTTAGATATTGATGAATCTGAATTTATGAAGTATCTAATGGCTATGGAATCACAATCTACACACCCTATTTCCAAAGCTATTTTGGATTATAAAGATAGTGGCATAGAATATCAGGTATCCGAAGTGTCTGAAATAGCAGGAAAAGGTTTAAAAGCTGTAATAAATGGAAAAACAGTCTTAGTAGGTAATAAAGCCTTAATGGAGTCTAATAATATCAAACTTTCTAAAGAAATAGATACAATTATAGAATCCATAGTATTGGTAGCTATAAACAATGTGTTTTCTGGTTATGTAGTAATTGCCGACGAATTAAAAGAAGATGCAATTAAAACAATTACAGCATTACATAGCATTGGAATTAAACACATAGTTATGTTATCAGGTGATAAAGACTCTATTACTCAAAAAATAGCTAAAGAATTAAATATAAAAATAGCTAAAGGTGGTTTGTTACCTGAAGATAAATTAAAAGAAGTTGAAGTATTAAAGAAAAATACAGAAAATAAAATAGCTTTTATTGGTGATGGTATAAATGATGCTCCTGTACTAGCAGCAAGTAATGTAGGAATAGCAATGGGAGGATTAGGTAGTGATGTTGCCATAGAAACTGCAGATGTTATTATTCAAACAGATCAACCTTCTAAAGTTGTTAAAGCAATTAAGATAAGTCGTTCAACAAAAAAAAATGTATGGCAAAATATTATTTTGGCATTTGGTGTAAAGTTAATTGTATTAGTTTTAGGAACAAGTGGTTTAGCAACAATGTGGGAAGCAGTCTTTGCAGATGTAGGTGTTGCATTATTAGCTATTTTAAATGCGATTAGACTGCAACGTATGGAATGGAGTTAAATGTCTGTTTTTTTTCAAAAAATAAATATTCATTATATTATTTTTTGTAATTTTGAAGTGGTTATGAAACAAATATCACATAAAATAATATCATTTATAATGACTTTGGTAGTACTATGTTCTACTATGTCTTACTCGTTTGATATGCACTATTGTGGTGATACTTTAGTAGAAACAGCTATATTTCATAAAGCTAAAGGATGTGGTATGGAAATGCAATCTCCTTCAACTGAAGAATGTTCTATTCTAAAAAAGGATTGTTGTAATGATAAACAGATGGTAGTTGATGGTCAAGACGAAATACAATTACAAGTAAACAAAATTACTTTTGATCAACAATTATTTATTGCTTCATTTGTCTACACTTACATAAATCTTTTTGAAAGTGTTAATAAAAAAGTATCTTCTTTTTCATTATACAGAAGACCTCATGTCGTCAAGAAAATCTTTAAGCTTGACGAGACTTATTTAATTTGATTTTTTAAACAATAGACTGTTTTATCCTGTAACAATTTATGTTATAAGGATATAATGTAGTATTCGGTATTTTCTTAATATCAAAGTCTAACTGTTTAATTATCAAAATATATGCTAAATAAAGCAATCAAGTTTCTTATAGAAAATAAACTCGTTGCGGTACTACTACTTGTCCTTTTTGTTGGATGGGGTACAGTAAACGCACCTTTTAATTGGGATACAGGTTTTTTACCTAGTAATCCTGTGGCTGTTGATGCCATTCCAGATATTGGAGAAAATCAACAAATTGTATTTACAAAATGGGATGGTCGTTCTCCCCAAGATATCGAAGATCAGATCACCTACCCACTTACTACTTCCCTATTAGGGATTCCAGGAGTAAAAACCATACGTAGTTCTTCTATGTTTGGGTTTTCAAGTATCTATATCATTTTTGAAGAAGACATAGAATTTTACTGGAGTAGGAGTCGTATTCTCGAAAAACTAAACTCTTTACCAAGTGGTTTGTTACCTGAAGGTGTTAATCCTGCTTTGGGGCCTGATGCCACAGGATTAGGTCAAATTTTTTGGTACACACTTGAAGGTCGTGATGAAAACGGAAACGCAACTGGTGGTTGGGATTTACACGAACTACGTAGCATTCAAGATTACTATGTGAAATATGCCCTGTCGTCTGCTAGTGGAGTTTCTGAAGTGGCTTCTATTGGTGGCTATGTTCAAGAATATCAAGTTGATGTGAATCCAGAGCTAATGCGTCAATATAATATTGGATTAAATCAAGTTGTAAAAGCTGTAAAAGGTAGTAATCAAGATATAGGAGCACAAACTATAGAAATAAATCAAGCTGAATATTTAGTTCGTGGTTTAGGGTATATAAAATCCATCGAAGATATTGAAAATGCAGTAGTTGCTTCCGAAGATTTTACAGCTATTAAAATAAAAGATATAGGTAAAGTTTCTTTAGGACCAGCAACAAGGAGAGGTTTGTTAGATAAAGAAGGGGCTGAAGTCGTTGGTGGTGTTGTGGTGGCAAGATATGGTGCTAACCCAATGGAAGTCATAAATAATGTAAAAGGTAAAATTGAGGAGTTAAAAGGAGGGTTACCAACAAAAATATTAAAAGATGGACGAACATCACAATTAACAGTAGTTCCTTTTTACGATCGTACAGAACTTATTGAAGAAACCTTACACACTCTTAGCGAAGCATTGACATTAGAAATTTTAATTACCATTTTGGTAATTATTGTAATGGTTTTTAATTTAAGAGCTTCTATTTTAATCTCTGGTTTGTTACCTGTTGCTGTATTAATTGTTTTTATTACCATGAAACTATTTCATGTAGATGCTAATATTGTAGCGCTTTCGGGTATTGCTATTGCTATTGGAACAATGGTAGATGTGGGGGTTATTCTAGCAGAAAATATGATTCGTCATCTCGATGATGATAACTTGAGACTAAACACAGAAGGTAAAGAGTTAAGTATTAATGAAGTGGTTTACAATGCTACAGCTGAAGTTTCTGGTGCAATCCTAACAGCTGTATTAACTACAATTATCAGTTTCATTCCTGTTTTTACAATGATAGGTGCCGAAGGTAAGTTATTCAGACCTTTAGCATTTACCAAAACAATGGCCTTATCTGCATCTTTGATAATTGCATTATTTTTAATTCCACCGTTTGCAGCATATTTATTCAGAAAAACATCACTTAAAAAGTCATTTAAATACATCATAAATGGTGCTTTAATAATTGCTGGAATAGCAATTATGGTTACTGGATATTTTTTAGGGATTATTTTAATTGCTTTTGGTATTACCGGTTTACTTGGAGTCTTGGGAAAACTAAATAAGAAAAACAGTAATCTTGTAAATATTATTATTTCGTGTACTGCCATTATATTTTTACTTGCTGAATATTGGAGACCATTAGGCTTTGACAGAAGTATTTTAGTCAATCTTATTTTTGTATCTATAATTTGTTTTGGGATTTTAGGAACTTTTTCTGTTTTTAGAATTTATTATGGTCGTATTTTAAAATGGGCATTAGCAAACAAACTTTTGTTTTTAATGATACCAGCAACTGTTTTAGTTTTTGGAGGATGGATTATGAAAAATACGGGAAAAGAATTTATGCCATCTCTAAACGAAGGTTCTTTTCTATTAATGCCAACCTCATTACCACATTCAGGAATTGAAGAAAATAAACGTGTTCTTCAGCAGTTAGACATGGCAGTAGCCACTATTCCAGAAATTGAAACCGTAGTTGGAAAAGCTGGACGAACAGAATCTGCTTTAGACCCTGCTCCTTTATCGATGTATGAAAATATGATTCAGTATAAAACTGAATATATGCGAAATAACAAAGGAGAAAGACAACGTTATAAAGTAAATGAAAATGGTGCTTTTAAATTAAAAGATGGAAGATTTATAGAAAACCCTAACAATTCAAAAAACGTTGTTTTTACAAGTGTTAAAAATACTCAATTAATAGAAGATAATAACGGAGAATATTATCGTAATTGGCGACCAGAAATTAAAAGTCCCGATGATATTTGGAACGAAATTGTAAAAGTTACCAAATTACCAGGGGTGACCTCCGCACCTAAATTACAACCTATAGAAACCCGATTAGTAATGCTGCAAACAGGAATGCGTGCACCCATGGGAATAAAAGTAAAAGGACAAAATCTACAACAAATTGAAGAATTTGGATTGCAATTAGAAAACCTTTTAAAACAAGCTGATGGGGTAAAAGTTGAAGCTGTATTTGCAGATAGAATTGTAGGGAAACCCTATTTATTGATTGATATTGATAGAGAGAAAATTGCCCGTTATGGTATTGCTATTGAAGATGTGCAAAGTGTGCTAAAAGTAGCTATTGGAGGTATGGCAATCACACAAACCGTTGAAGGTAGAGAGCGTTATGGTATCCGAGTTCGTTATCCAAGAGAGCTGCGTGGTAATCCAGAAGATATAAAAGGTATTTATATTCCTGTTGAAAAAGGAAGTCCAGTTCCGTTGAGCGAATTAGCAACAATTAGATATGAGCAAGGACCACAAGTGATTAAAAGTGAAGATACTTTTTTAGTAGGTTATGTTTTGTTCGATAAATTAAATGGATTTGCAGAGGTTGATGTGGTAGAAAATGCACAAAAATTGTTTCAACAGAAAATAGATTCAGGAGATCTAAATGTTCCAAAGGGTATTAGCTATAAATTTACAGGAACGTATGAAAATCAATTACGAGCAGAAAAAACACTGTCTGTCGTTGTTCCTTTGGCACTCGCTATAATTTTTCTGATTCTGTATTTCCAATTCAAATCTGTTTCTACATCACTAATGGTTTTTACTGGAATAACAGTTGCATTTGCAGGTGGTTTTATTATGATATGGTTATACGGTCAAGATTGGTTCTTCAATTTCAATCTATTTGGAGAGAATATACGAGATCTTTTCAATATGAAAACAGTCAATTTAAGTGTTGCTGTTTGGGTAGGATTCATTGCTCTATTTGGAATTGCTACTGACGATGGTGTGGTAATGGCAACATACCTTACACAAACTTTTGAACGTGACAAACCTGCTGATAAAAAGAGAATTAGAGCAGCTGCTTTACAAGCTGCGGAAAAACGTATTCGCCCATGTTTAATGACCACTGTAACTACAATATTAGCGCTATTACCGGTATTAACCTCCACAGGAAAAGGAAGTGATATAATGATACCTATGGCAATTCCAATATTTGGAGGAATGGTTATAGATATTACCTCTTATTTTATTGTACCTGTTTTATATAGCTTAAGAGAAGAGTTAAAATTAAAAAGAGGAAACAAATGAAAAGAATAATTTATACACTTATCAGTTTATTAACTTATTGTATTTCTAGTGCTCAAGAATTAGAATCTCTTATAGATGAGGGACTAAAAAATAATCCAGAAATTCAAAAATTTGAGTTACAATATAACATCGCTTCAGAAAAAGTGAATGAAGTAAATACATTGCCTAATACCGAATTTGGTGTAGGTTACTTTGTAAGTGAACCAGAAACACGAACAGGTGCACAACGTTTTAAGCTTTCGGTAAAGCAGATGATGCCTTGGTTTGGAACCATTACATCACGTGAAAATTATATCAATTCATTGGCAGATGCAAAATATGAAGACATTGTTATTGCTAAGCGAAAATTGATGGCTTCTATATCCCAGTCTTATTATAATTTATATGCTAATAAAGCAAAGCAAGAGGTCTTAAAGGACAACATAAAGCTGTTAGGAACGTATGAAATATTAGCGTTAACAGCAGTAGAGGTTGGTAATGCATCTGCTGTAGATGTGTTGAGATTGCAAATGCGTCAAAATGAATTACAACAACTAAAAGATATATTGCATCAACAATTTTTAGCAGAACAAACAACTCTTAATAATCTTTTGAATAGAGAAAATAATGTTGTAGTTACTGTGGTAGATGATTTAATGATGCCTTCAGAAGACTATGTAATTACTACTAATAACCTAGGGCTACACCCAGAATTGTTGAAGTATGATAAACTATATCAATCCATAGAACAATCAGAGTTGCTAAATCAAAAAGAAAGTAGTCCTATGATTGGTTTTGGTTTGGATTATATCAGTGTTGATAAACGTCCTAACATGGATTTTAGCGAAAACGGAAAAGATATTGTGATGCCTATGGTTTCAGTTTCCATTCCAATTTTTAACAAAAAATATAGATCTCAAACCAAGCAAAATGAGTTAGGACAGAAAGAAATAACAGCTCAAAAACAAGAACGCTTAAATACTTTGGAAACACTTTTAGATAAGGCCATAAACGATAGAATTTCAGCAAGAATAAGTTATGTTACCCAAGTTAAAAATCTTAAACAAGCCAAAAATGCAGAAAATATTTTATTAAAAAACTACGAAACAGGAACAATTGATTTTAACGATGTACTTGATATCCAAGAACTACAACTAAAGTTTCAAATGAATCAAATAGAGTCTGTTAAGAGCTATTATGTTCAAATCACAATTATTAATTATTTAATTCAGTAAACAATGAAAACAATTAATACTATTATTTTCTTATTTCTGACATCAATTGCATTTGCCCAAGTAGGAACAAATGGAGATGACAGAAACGAAAAAGGAAGAAATATAAAAGAATATAACCTGACTATAGAAAAAAATGAAATGACCCTTGCTGGTGTAACCTCAAAAGGTATGACTATCAATGGTAGTATTCCTGGACCCACTTTGGAATTTAATGAAGGAGATCTCGCCATTATCAATGTTACCAACAAGATGGATGAAGAAACCTCTGTGCATTGGCACGGATTAATCCTTCCTAATTTTTATGATGGTGTGCCCTATTTAACAACACCACCAATAAAGCCTGGAACAACATTTCAATATAGAATCCCTATCAACCAATCTGGTACGTATTGGTATCATTCCCATACAATGTTACAAGAGCAGAAAGGAGTATATGGCTCAATTGTTATTCAGCCTAAAGAAAAAACATTGGATTATGATAAAGATTTAGTGGTAGTCTTATCTGATTGGACAAACGAAAAACCAATGAATGTTTTACGTAACTTAAAAAGAGGTAACGAATGGTATCAAGTTAAAAAAGGGACAGCTGTTCCTTTAAGTAGAGTAATAAAAGAAGGGGCATTAGGTGCACAATTAAAATTTTGGCGTGATAGAATGGAAGGTGCAGATATTGCAGACGTATATTACCCTACGTTTTTAACTAACGGAAAAAAACTTGCAGAATACCCTAAATTTAAACCTGGTGAAAAAATAAGGCTTCGCTTTATAAATGCTTCAGCTTCTACATATTATTGGATGGACTTTGGAGCTGGAAACCCAATGGTAGTTTCAAGTGACGGGGTTGATGTAGTACCAGTACATAAAAATAGATTTCTATTTGCAATAGCTGAAACCTACGATGTTATCGTAACTATTCCCAACGGTACGTTGGAAGTTACGGCCACAGCACAAGATGGCTCTGGTAGTACATCCATTCGTTTAGGAAATGGGAAACTTTTTCCTGCAACTTTAATAGATAGACCAAACAAAATTGCGATGATGAAGCAAATGGCCAAAATGGATATGAAAATGGGAGCACCTGCAATGGCTGGCAACAAAAAGAAGAGTACACCCAAATATTTGATGCAGAAGTACGGTATGAAGATGAATATGAAGGATGGGCAGATGCAAATGGGAATGCACGATAAGATGTCAATGAATAACGGTCAAATGGATGATAAAATGAAAATGGAAGACCAAAAACCTATGGATATGAGTAAAAATCATATGCATATGGAGACGGATAAAAAGATGGACGGTATGGCAGGAATAAAAAAAGATACAATGTCAATGAAATCCACCCAACCGTCGCACAAGATGGATGGCCATATGGGTCACGATATGTCTATGATACAGAAGGATACGGCATCCTTTGATTACAGCACACGTAAAACCTATTTTAACTATGATTTTTTAAAGGCTAAAGAAAATACTACTTATAAGGATGATATACCTGTAAATGATCTTTTACTCAATCTAACTGGAAATATGCAACGCTACATTTGGAGTATAAACGGAGTCCCTTTATCTGAAACAGATAAGATTAAAATTAAAAGTGGTGAGGTTACAAGAATTACACTAAATAACTTAACCATGATGCACCACCCAATGCACCTTCACGGTCATTATTTCAGGGTTATTAATGAAAATGGAGAACGTTCGCCTTTAAAGCATACGGTTAATGTGCCACCAATGCAAAAAGTAGTTATAGAGTTTTATAATGAAGAGTATGGTGATTGGTTTTTTCATTGTCACGTATTATATCATATGATGGGGGGTATGGCAAGAGTATTTAGTTATGACACGCCAAGAGATGAAAGAATGGAAGCCTATCCGGTTCAAAAATTAATTGACGAGACAGACCACTATTATTCTTGGGGAATGGCTCGTACAGGTTCAAATTTCACAGAATTAAACCTTATGTCTAGTAACATTAGAAATGAATTTGGCTTGCGTGCAGAATTTGACTATAACCAAAATGCTGAAGTAGAAGTAAACTACAACCGATACTTAAATGATTGGGTGCGCGTGTATGCAGGTGTAAACACCGAAACATCAACCCCCGATTCTTATGACACATTTAATACTATAGGACTAGTAGGTATTAAATACTTTACACCTTATAGATTTAATGTAGATGTGAGTATGGATCATCAACTTCGACCTAGAATCCGTTTAGATAGGGAGCTTTTACTTTTTCCAAGACTTTTTATAGAAGGAGAATATGAATATAGAGGAGATTTTGGTTGGGTAAATAATATAGGAAATAAATCTTATCAAGATGAAACTCAGTGGTTGGTTGGAGCATCTTATATTTTATCACGAAATTTTTCAATCCAATCAAATTATAATAACAGATATGGTTGGGGAGCTGGTTTTTTAATAAGATTTTAAACAAAAAATAGTAACTAATAAATAATTAAAAAATGAAAATTTTAAAAACAACAACAGAAATTTTAGCAATGGCATTTTTAGCATTAACAGTAATGTCTTGTAAAGACATTAAAAAAGAAAACAGTAATACTAAAGGTTCTCATTCAGAAATGAATCATAACAATAGCGATGGTCACCATAATAGTGATAAAAAAGAAATGGTAATGGATAACAATCAAGACGATGATGCCGTAATGATACTAAACGATTATTTCAATTTAAAAAATGCATTAGTTTCCGATGATGAAGCAAAAGCAAAAGAATATGGAGGAGTATTAAAACAAAGTATATCTAAATTAGATATTTCTAAATATAATAAACAAGAACAAGAAGAACTTTCAGATATCATAGAAGATGCAGTGGAACATGCAGAGCATATTTCAGAAAGTCCAATGCCACACCAACGTGAGCATTTTAAAATTTTAAGTAAAGATATTATAGATATGGTTGCCATTACAGGAACAACAACAAAACTATACGAGCAGTTTTGTCCAATGTACGATGGTGGTTCAGCGTGGTTAAGTATGAGTAATGAAGTGAAAAACCCATACTATGGTAACAAAATGCTTAAGTGTGGTAAAGTGCAAAGAGAAATTAACTAAATGAAAATTGTTAAAATTATAGCATTGGTTTTATTGGTAGCGTTAGTGGGAATTCAGTTTGTTCCCACAACACGCAACCAAAGTAATACTGTGCTCGAAACTGATTTTATGTTGGTTAATAATGTGCCTGAAACTGTTCAAAAAAAGTTAGAGGTTTCCTGCTATGACTGCCATAGTAATAATACCCAATACCCTTGGTATAATAAAGTACAACCTATTGCTTGGTTTTTAGAAGATCACATTAAAGAAGGAAAAGCTGAACTTAATTTTAACGAATGGGATTCACTTTCAAATCGAAGAAAAAAAAGTAAACTTCGATCAATTATCAAACAAATAGAAAGCGGAGAAATGCCTTTAGATTCTTACACTTTAATTCATAAGGATGCAAAGTTCTCAAAGAAAGAAATGAATGAAATAATCAATTTCATCACAATATTAAAGGATAGTTTATAAATAATAATTTAAAAATAATTAATGAAAAATTTAAAAATAAATATATTAACAATGCTATTGTTGATAGTTTCTTTTACCAATGCACAGGGAAAAGAAAAAATGAACCATAATCACGGTGATATGAAAGTGGATGGCATGAAAATGAATATGGACAAAATGCAAGACGTAAAGACTGAAGCTATTTTATCTGACTATTTAAGTCTAAAAGATGCTTTAGTTGCAGATGATTCTAAAAAGTCAGCTCAAAATGGTTCTAAATTGGCGGCTTCTCTTAAAGCCTTTGATACATCAAGCTATACGGCCGAACAGCAAAAAGAATTGGCTGACATTATAGAAGATGCGACCGAACATGCAGAGCATATTACTAAAAGTGCTATAGGTCATCAACGTGAACATTTTAAAACTTTAAGTAAAGATATTATAGATATGGTTGCTATTTCAGGAACAACATCAAAATTATACGAACAGTTTTGCCCAATGTACGGTGATGGTTCAACTTGGTTAAGTTTAAGTAAAGATGTTAAAAATCCATATTATGGTAGTAAAATGCTTAAATGTGGTTCTGTTATAAAAACCATAGAGTAATAATTATAAAGTTAATAGCAATTAATAAAAATGAAAGAATGTTGTAAAGACAGTTTTGATAAAAAAAATCAACAAAACGGAATAAGAAGATGGTCAAATTACATAATCTATACTATCGTTATTACTATAGTTATAATCACTATGCTTTATCAATCATTCAATTAAACAATGATTTCTAATTCTAAATAACAGCAAGTATTTAATACCTTTTGGAAATGTCTAGTTTCTTATTTGGTTACTTTACTTTTTTTAATAAATAAAACTAAAATGAAACATACATATCATATACACGGAATGACCTGCAACGGTTGTCGTACTCACGTAGAAGAAACACTTTCTAAAGTAAAAGGTGTTTCAAAAGCAACCGTCAATTTAGAAAAGGCAGAAGCAAAAATCGAGATGGATCAACATATTCCTATAGAAACATTTCAAGAAGCCTTAAAAAACGATGGTGGGAGATACAGTATTCATAAACAAGGTGAACATCATCACCATTTAGAAGATAAAAAGGAAAATCAACCAAAAGCAAAAGGCACAGGTACATTTTATTGTCCTATGCATTGCGAAGGTGATAAAACTTATGATAAACCAGGCGATTGTCCTGTTTGCGGAATGGATTTGGTCGAAGAACAAAATCTATCAAAACAAGCTACAGCTGAACAATGGACGTGTCCAATGCATCCAGAAGTTGTAAAAGATGAAGCGGGTTCGTGTCCTATTTGCGGTATGGATTTAGTACCAATGCAACCAGATGTTTCAGCGGAAGAAAAGACCTATAAAAAATTATTAAAGAAGTTTTGGATAGCAACTGCATTCACATTACCAATATTCTTAATGGCTATGAGCGAAATGCTTAATAACAATCCATTGTACGATATAATGGAACAGAAATATTGGAATTGTATTCAGTTTGGATTATCTATTCCAGTTGTCTTTTACGCGACTTGGATGTTCTTTGAGCGTGCTTATAGAAGCATAAAAACGTGGAATCTCAATATGTTTACACTCATCGGGATTGGTGCAGGTGTAGCTTGGTTATTTAGTGTTTTTGGTATGTTGTTTCCAGATGTATTTCCGGCACAGTTTAAAACTGAATCAGGTGCAGTCCACGTGTATTTTGAAGCAGCTACAGTTATTTTAACCTTGGTGCTTTTAGGACAGTTGTTAGAAGCGCGTGCACATAGCAAAACCAATTCCGCAATAAAAGAGTTACTAAAATTAGCCCCTAATAAAGCCATAAAAATAGTTGATGATGAAGAAATTGAAGTCAGTATCGATGAAATAGAATTAAATGATATTCTAAAAGTAAAACCAGGTGATAAAATTCCTGTGGATGGTGTAATAACAGAAGGAGAAACAACCATTGACGAATCTATGATTACAGGAGAACCTATTCCTGTAAACAAATCTCAAGATGATAAAGTAAGTAGCGGAACCATTAATGGGAATCAATCATTCTTGATGAAAGCGGAAAAAGTAGGAAGTGATACCTTACTTTCACAAATCATTCATATGGTTAATGATGCCAGTAGAAGTCGCGCACCTATTCAGAATTTAGCAGATAAGGTATCAGGTTATTTTGTGCCAGTTGTAGTTCTTATTTCTATCATCACATTTATGGTTTGGGTAATTTGGGGACCAGAACCTGCTTATGTGTATGCATTGGTCAATGCAATTGCAGTACTAATCATTGCGTGTCCTTGTGCTTTAGGTTTAGCAACACCTATGTCTGTAATGGTTGGCGTGGGTAAAGGTGCTCAAAATGGTGTATTGATTAAAAATGCCGAAGCTCTCGAAAAAATGGACAAGGTAAATACACTTATAGTCGATAAAACGGGTACAATTACAGAAGGAAAACCAACGGTAGAAACAGTTCGTGCTTTTAGTGATATTTTAAACGAAAAAGAGGTATTACAATACATCGTTTCATTAAATACCAATAGCGAACATCCTTTGGCAGAAGCGACAGTTAAATATGGAAAGGAACATAACGCAGAAATAGTAAAATCTAAAAATTTTAGTGCTGTTACAGGAAAAGGTGTTGAAGCTAAAATTGATGGAAAAAATGTAGCATTAGGTAATCCTAGAATGATGGAATATGTCAAAGCAGACATTACCTCTAAAATGAAAGATGAAGCGAAATCTTACCAAAAACAAGGCAAAACAGTTTCTTATTTGTCAATAGATGAAACCGTTGTCGGGTATGTAGTTATAGGGGATAAAATAAAAGAAACAAGTGCCAAGGCTATTAAAGTACTTCAAGATAAAGGCATTGATGTTATAATGCTTACAGGCGATAATCACGATACAGCACAAGCAGTAGCTTCAGAACTTAATTTGGCAGATTTCAAAGCCAGTATGCTACCAGAAGATAAACTCAAAGAAGTAGAAAAACTGCAAGAAAAGGGCAAAGTAGTTGCTATGGCAGGTGATGGTATTAATGATGCACCAGCACTGGCAAAAAGTGATGTGGGTATTGCAATGGGGACAGGTACCTCTGTAGCTATTGAAAGTGCTATGATAACTTTAGTAAAAGGTGATTTACACGGCATAGTAAAGGCTAAAAACTTAAGTCATTCCGTAATGAAAAACATAAAGCAAAATCTATTTTTTGCACTTATTTATAACACATTAGGTGTACCTATTGCAGCAGGTGTTTTATTTCCTTTTTTCGGAATATTACTCTCACCAATGATAGCAGCGTTAGCAATGAGTTTTAGCTCTGTTTCAGTAATAGCAAATGCTTTAAGATTAAGAACAATTAAAATTTAACTATAAAATCAAACTAATTATGGAAAATTCAAAAGAACACGCAAACAAAGGAAATTACAAAACCTTCTTTATAATGTTGGCTTGCTCATTTGTAGCAATGTACATCACAATGTATTTAAATACATATTCCATAGACCACGTATGGTTTAGCTTAACACGTTTCTATATGACGTGTTTGGGTATTTCAACAATGGCAGTCATAATGTGGTTTTTTATGCGAAAAATGTATAAAGACAAAAAAAAGAATATAGCAATA
Organism: Ochrovirga pacifica; assembly: GCF_000220525.1. Classification (GTDB taxonomy): domain Bacteria; phylum Bacteroidota; class Bacteroidia; order Flavobacteriales; family Flavobacteriaceae; genus Ochrovirga; species Ochrovirga pacifica. The sequence continues at coordinate 83,264 of NZ_AFPK01000068.1, forward strand.
CTTGCAGGTAGTTTTATTCTCTTTGTAAGTGTATTAGGATTAGTAAGAACACAAGCACCAATTATTGGTGATGTCCTTTGGATGAAAGCAATGATACCGCACCATTCCATCGCAATATTAACAAGTGAAAGAGCGGATATAAAAGACCCTGAAGTTAAAAAATTAGCAGATGATATAATAAAAGCACAAAAGAAGGAAATAGAAGAAATGAAAGCAATGATAAAACGATTAGAAAATGAAAAATAATAAAATAGTGATATATATAGGCTTAGTTGCTATAGGTCTATTGTTGGGTTGGTTACTTTTTAGTGGTTCATCAAACGAACAGACAGAACATAATCACGATGAGGTTGCAGAAACCAATCAAATGTGGACTTGCTCAATGCATCCACAGATTATGCAACCAGAACCAGGAGACTGCCCTATTTGTGGTATGGACTTAATTCCTGCAGAAACTAGTGCAGATGGTTTATTAGCAGACCAATTCAAGTTAACAGAAAATGCCATGGCATTGGCAAACATTCAAACATCAATTGTTGGTAATGGTGAAATAAAAGATAATACCATTAAATTATCAGGGAAAATTGTTATAAATGAAGATGAAACGGCAACACAACCAGCACACTTTAATGGTCGTATTGAAAAATTGTACATAAATTCATTAGGACAAAGCGTAAAAAAGGGACAAGCTATTGCTCAAGTATATTCTCCAGAACTAGTTACAGCACAGCAAGAGTTAATTACGGCATATCAAATTAAGGATTCACAACCAGAATTATACAAGGCTGTTCGTAATAAATTCAAAAATTGGAAAATTGACAATTCTCAATTATCTGAAATAGAAACGACAGGTATAATTAAAACACAATTCATTATCTATTCACACGTTTCTGGGGTTGTATCTGAAATTACAGTGAACGAAGGTGTTCATGTTATGGATGGCCGTCCTATTTTTAAAGTGACTAACCTTGCAACAGTCTGGGCGAATTTTGATGTGTACGAAAATCAAATTTCGTTATTTAAAAAAGGACAGGAGGTGATGATTTCAACTAATGCCTATCATAATAAAGAATTTAAAGGAACGGTAGATTTTATAGACCCTCTTTTAAATACTAAAACAAGAACAGTAACCTTACGTGTGGTGCTTACTAATAAAAATGATGTATTTAAACCAGGTATGTTTGTTGAAGGTTATATTAACGGTAAATCATCTAGTAAAGGGCAAATACTCGTAATTCCATCTACAGCAGTTCTATGGACTGGAAAACGTTCAGTTGTGTATGTAAAAACACACTCTACTCAACCTGTTTTTGAAATAAGAAAAATTATATTAGGTAATAAAATAGGTGATAATTATGAAGTATTAGAGGGGGTTAATAATGGTGATGAAATAGTTACAAATGGAACATTTACAGTCGATGCAGCAGCCCAATTACAAGGCAAAAAATCAATGATGAATAAAGATGGTGGTAAAACAATGACAGGCCACGAAGGACATTTAGGAATGGATAATAATGCATCAAAAAAAGAAAGTGACCTTACCAATATGAATGAACGTTTGGAAGTGTCAGTAAAATTTCAAGAACAATTAAAAGTTGTTTATAATGATTACATCAATTTAAAAGATGCTTTAGTAACTGATGATGTTAAAAAAGCCTCAACAAATGCCACAAATTTATTAAACAATTTAGGCAAAGTAGATATGAAATTAGTATCAGACAATAATGCTCACACACATTGGATGTCATTAGAAAAAGAAATAAAATCGGCTTCAATCACTATTTCTAAAACCACTGATATAAAGATTCAAAGAGACCATTTTAAACATCTATCATTAAACTTAATAAATGTGGTACAAATGTTTGGTGTTAAGGAAAAAGTATATGTAGAATTTTGTCCAATGGGTGATAACAATAAGGGAGCGTATTGGTTGAGTAAAGAAGAAAAAGTAATCAATCCATATTTTGGTAAAGCAATGCTAACCTGTGGAGAAGTAAAACGACTCATAGCACAATAACTATTATACTTTTAACCGTAAATTAAGATGTATTTTACAATACATCTTTTTCTCTTTAGAATAATTTTAGAATTAAATATTACTTTTATAATATCAAATATCTAATAGCAGAAGATGAAATAGACTTACAGAAGTCTATAGTTACGCATTTAGAAGGTGATGGTAACATCTGTGAAGTAGCGTCCAACTTTGAAGAAGCTGCAAACAAAGCAGCTATTTATGATTATGATCTTATAATTTTAGATATTAATTTAATTTCTGGAAGTGGACTCGATATATTAAAATTGCTCAAAAAAATAAAAAAAGAGCTAATGTTATTATTATTTCAGCAAACAATTCCTTCTCTAATAAATTAGAAGGTTTAGATTTAGGTGCAGATGATTATATTACAAAACCATTTTACTTAGCAGAATTAAATTTAATAATTAAGGCAGTTTTAAGAAGGGTAATATGGGGGTGATGAAATTATAGTTTTCAATGAAATTAAAATTGACACAAAAACTAGAAAGCATATTAAACTCATATTAAGAGTTATTAAAATAGTATTCTATCCAGGATATTATAAAAACACTATTTTTACTCTATTTACTATTAGTATAAATTATAGTTAAAGAAACGAGGATTTTGCATCCTCGTTTCTCTGTTGAGTTATGGGGGTTTATAAGACTTTCATATT
>NZ_AFPK01000067.1 GCF_000220525.1 Ochrovirga pacifica
ATATTTTATTGAGTGTAATTTTCTAATTACTTTTTTCCTTTTTTAGCAGCTGCTTTCAATTGAAAATTTTCGATAATTGTTCCTGTAATCCAGTAAGGTACAACAAACGTTAACAAAAATAACAACAACCAAAATCCTGTTGTAAATACAAACAAGAAAGCTAAAAATCCTGAGAATTGAGAAAAATCCATTGTATACTGTGTCTTTAATCTGTGAGTTATAATACAAAAATATATTTTTTTTGATGATTATACTGCTATTTTTAGAATTAATTACCTACCAAATACACCTTTATTTAGTGCCACCAATGCTTCTTTTTTATTTTCGGTATTAATTACCAAAGAAACATTGTAATTAGATCCTCCGTAAGAAATCATACGGATTGGAATATTGGTTAAACTGTTAAATATTGGCGAACTAGCTCCTTTACTTTCTTCGGTAAAATTACCTGCTAAACAAATTATACTTAAATCTGTATCCACTTCTACAGAACCAATTTCTTCCAATTCTTTTACAATCTCATTTAGATGTGTTGTATCATCAATTGTTAAAGATACGGCCACCTCTGATGTTGTAATCATGTCAATAGACGTTTTGTAGTTTTCAAACACCTGAAAAACTCCTTTCAAAAATCCGTAAGCCATTAACATACGGTACGATTTTATTTTTATGGCTGTAATACCATCCTTAGCAGCAATAGCTCTTACTCCAGCAGGTACATCACAGTTTTTAATAATGGTTCCAGCAGCGTTGGGTTCAAAAGTATTTTTTAACATTACAGGTACATTTGCTTTTCTTGCAGGAATTACCGATTGTGGATGCAAGATTTTTGCACCAAAATACGCTAATTCGGCTGCTTCATCAAAAGAAAGTTCTTTTAACGAAAATGTATTTTCTACAAAACGAGGATCGTTGTTGTGCATTCCGTCTATATCTGTCCAAATCTGAATTTCTTCTGCTTTGATAGCAGCTCCAATCAAAGAGGCTGAGTAGTCAGATCCACCTCTTTTTAAATTGTCTATTTTACCTCTGTGGCTTAAACAAATATATCCTTGAGTTACAAAAATTTCCGTGTTCGTGTTGGCAGCTACAATTTCTCCATAAGCTTCGGTAATTTTAGAAATTACAGGCTCGTTAGCTTCATCAATAGCCATAAAATCAAAGGCAGAAACTAATGTTGCTTTTGCTCCCTCTTCTTTTAAATGAAAAATGAATAAATTAGTAGATAATACTTCACCTTGTGCTACGATGTTTTTTTCTATTTGAGAAGACGGAATTTCAATACCAACATGTTCTCTAATGTACTCAAATCGGTCAGAGATTAAAGCAATAGCTGCTTCTTGATTTTCTTTTTCGTTTAACAACTCGTGTGCTACATCAACGTATTTAGCAATTAAATCGTCTATTAGCTGATTGGCTTCTTCTTCTTTGTAGTTAATAATGTAATCTGCTACTTCGTGCAATGCATTGGTTGTACCAGACATGGCAGAAAGAACCACTGTTTTTTTACCTTCAATGTTTCTAACAATGTTAGCTACCTCTTTTATACTCGAAGGGCTTCCTACAGAAGTTCCTCCAAATTTTAATACCTTCATAATCTTTTATAGTCTCTAGTTTTTGTTGTTTTTTTAGGTAGCGAATTTAAAAAAATAAAATAGCCCCTAAAAAATGCAAAGGTTCTATAATTGTTGGCTGCTTACAAAAAAATAATAATATCTTTACATCTTATTACGAATTGTTAAAATTTGAACAGGTATGAAGACCATACAGGAATCTGTGGAAGGGATTATAAGAAAAACCCCTTTTTTGGAAGAAGCTTTGAACGACAAATTAATTAACGTATCCTCTTTAGCGAGAGTTATTCAGCCCGATGTAGAAAAAGATTTAAATAAAGATGTAAAATCAGGAGCAATCATGATGGCCATCAATAGATTATCTCCTTCTAGTATTTTAAAAATCAGGAAAAACATAAAAAAAATCACACTTACTTTGGGTGATTTTATTGTACGTTCGGACTTAGGAAACTTTACTTTTAAAAACACCCCAACCTTACTTACGTGTATTTCTGAATTGATTCAAGAGTTTGGAAATGATAAAGATTATTTCTTTACCATTTCACAAGGTATTTTTGAAACGAATATTATTACCAGTAAAAAATTACACACTAAGGTTGAAGAGATTTTTAAAGCAGAGCAATTGCTTTCTTCCTCTGTAGAACTGGCTTCTATTACCATTAAGTTGCCAAAATCTAATTCGCAACAATCGGGAATATATTATTTTATTCTAAAGCAATTGGCTTGGGCAGACATTCCTGTACAAGAAATTATTTCTACCACTCACGAAATTACCATTGTGGTAAAGGAAGAAGACATTAACAAAACATTCTCTATCTTAATTGATATGAAAAAAAGTTAATTGAAACTGCTTCTGCACAGATCTAAGAGTTCAACCGTGGTTGAACTCTTTTTTTTGTTTTATTTTTATGACAAAGCGCAGTTGCTTTCTATACGTTTGTAAATGTCTTTGTTTTCTAAGATGTTTTACTTTTACCTTTTTAACTTTTGATGTTCTTTTTATGCAAAAAGCGATTATCTCTTTTGTTTTTTTACTTTATTTAGGTGCAGATGCACAAACTCATTTTACACAACAAGACACCTTAAGAGGTTCCATTACTAAAGAAAGAGCTTGGTGGGATGTTGTACATTACGATTTAAATGTTCGGGTATTTCCTAAAACCAAAAGTATTGTTGGTCGCAACACCATTTTTTACAAAGTACTAAAACCTTATCAAACACTACAAATAGAACTGCAACAACCTTTGGTGATTGATTCTATTTTACAAAATCAACAAAAATTAAGCTTTCAAGCCAAAGGATACAGTTATTTTATAAAGCTAAAAAAAGAACAAAAAGTGCATCAAACAGAAGAATTGCACATTTATTACCACGGAATCCCTAAAGAAGCCATAAAAGCCCCTTGGGATGGTGGTTTTGTATGGAGTAGCGATCATAATCAACAGCCTTTTATAGCTACTGCAAATCAATCTATTGGTCCTAGTGTTTGGTGGCCTTGCAAAGATCACCCTTACGACGAGCCATCTTCTGCCAATATTACCATTACCTGTCCTAGTAATCTCCAAAACATTTCGAACGGTAGAAATACTAAAACAGTTGTTAATACAAACGGTACCACTTCATATACTTGGCAAGTTAAAAATCCTATTAACAATTATGGAATTAGCATTAATATTGCCAACTATACCCATTTTAGCGAAGTGTACCATGGTGAAAAAGGAGCTTTGGATTGTAACTATTACGTACTAAAGGAAAACGAAACCAAAGCCAAAACACATTTTAAAGATGCCACAAGAATGTTGCAAGCTTTTGAGTACTGGATGGGACCTTATCCTTTTTACGAAGATGGTTACAAAATTGTAGAAGTTCCTTATCTGGGTATGGAACATCAAAGTTGTGTGGCTTATGGAAATCAGTATAAAAAAGGTTATTTAGGACATCGTATGGGAACTTCTACTTGGTCTGATACGTTTGATTTTATCATTATTCACGAATCGGGTCACGAATGGTTTGCCAACAATATAAGTTGTAGTGATGTTGCAGATTTATGGATTCATGAAGCATTTACTTCGTATTCCGAAAGCTTGTTTTTAGACTACCACTATGGAACCAAAGCTGCAAATGAATATGTACAAGGTTTACGAAGCAGTGTAAAAAATGACAAACCTGTATTAGGTATCTTTCACGTGCACCATGAGGGTAGTATGGATATGTATCCAAAAGGAAGTTTGATGTTGCACACATTAAGACAAATTATTGACGATGATATTTTATGGAGAAAAATGCTGAGAGGTTTGGGAAGTGAATTCTACCACCAAACGGTAAATGGAAAGCAAATTATAGATTATTTAGATGCCTATACCAAGGTAGATTTACAACCTTTTTTTAAACACTATTTAACCACCACTACTATTCCTAAACTACTTCTAAAAACAAAAGGCAACAAAATATTATACAAATGGGAGAATGTTGTTAAAGGGTTTAAGATTCCTGTAAAAGCTACTTTAAACAATAAAACAATTTGGTTACATCCCTCCGACAAAAAATGGAAGAAACTAAAAGGCAATAGTCAAGAACTAAAAATAGATCCTAATTTTTATATTGATGTGATTTTAGAATAAAATCAATTTATACCGATAAAAAAAGCTGTCAGAATATAACATTCGGACAGCTTTTTTAAAGGTTTATTTTTGTGATAATAAACGACTATTCTTCGGCATCCTCAAAAGCAGCCATGATTTCTGTAGAAACTCCCATGTTAGAGAATCCACCATCGTGAAATAAGTTTTGTAGTGTTACTTTTTTAGTCAAATCTGAGAACAAAGTAATAGTATAATCTGCACAATCTTGCGCTGATGCATTTCCTAACGGAGACATTTTTTCAGCATAGTTGATAAATCCTTTAAATCCTTTAACACCGTTTCCTGCTGTGGTTGCTGTTGGTGACTGAGAAATGGTATTTACACGTACTTTATGATCTCTTCCAAAGAAGTATCCAAAAGAACGAGCGATAGATTCTAAATAAGCTTTATTGTCAGCCATATCGTTGTAATCTGGAAAAACTCTTTGTGCAGCCATATAGGTTAATGCAACAATAGATCCCCACTCAGACATGGCTTCTTTTTTGTACAACACCTGCATTACTCTATGAAAAGACAATGCGGATATATCAAATCCTTTGTGTGTAAAATCGTAGTTATTTTCTGTGTAATGTTTTCCTTTACGTACGTTTAAAGACATCCCTATAGAGTGCAATACAAAATCTATTTTTCCTCCTAAAATTTCCATAGACTTTTCTACTAAATTTTCTAAGTCTTCCATAGAAGTTGCATCCGCAGGAATTATTTGCGATCCTGTTTTTTCTGCCAACTCATTAATGGTTCCCATACGCATAGCGATAGGAGCGTTGGTCAACACAAATTCAGCTCCATTTTCGTGAGCTGTTTCAGCTACTTTCCAAGCAATAGAGTTTGCATCTAAAGCTCCAAAGATAATTCCTTTCTTTCCTTTTAATAAATTGTACATATCTGTAGTTTATAGTGTTCTAAATATATCTGGCAGCAAATATAAAGTATTCTAGTTAATACTTAACAATTGCTGAGCGTGTTCTATGGCAGATTGTGTTTTCTCTTTTCCTCCCAACATTTCGGCTACTTCGTTTATTCTCTGTTCTTGATTTAAAGTAATTAGGTGTGTTTCTGTTTCTTGTCCTTTTACTTCTTTATACACCTTATAGTGTTGTTTTCCTTTGGCAGCTACCTGAGGCAAATGTGTAATGGTAATTACTTGCATATTATCTCCCATAGCTTGCATTACATCGGCTATTTTGGTCGCTACTTCTCCCGATACTCCAGTATCAATTTCATCAAATAAAATGGTGGGTAATTTTACAACTCTAGATAAAATCATCTTTATTCCTAGCATAATTCTAGACAACTCTCCTCCAGAAGCAACTTTTTTTAGTGGTCCGTAATCCGAACCTTTGTTAGAAGCTAACAAGAAGGACACGTCGTCTAATCCGTATTCTGAAAAGTTTTTTAGAGCTGTGATCTGCACTTTAAACTGTGCGTTTTCCATTCCTAAGTTACTTAAAATTTGTTCTAGTTCTGCCTTAAATTTTTTAATGACTTTAGCTCTGTTTTTGCTAATTTTTTGTGCTAGTTCTAACGTTATTTTATGGGTACTGTCTACTTCTTTTGTTGCATTTTGTAATGCATCGGCTGCATCTTCTACTTGTTTTACCTTTTCTGATAGTTGTTTTTTTACAGCTATCAATTCTTCTACAGAAGATACAAAATGTTTTTTTTGTAAATCAAACAGCAAAGTCAATCGTTGATTTAACTCCTCTAGCTCCTCAGGATTAGATTCTACTTTTTCACTTTGTTTTTCTAGTTCAAACACCAAATCATCCAATTCTATTTTTAAACTTTTAGATCTTTGGTATAAATCGGCATATTGTTCGTCGTAAGAAGCTATTTTAGACAAAGCATTTTCTAACTTATTTAACAAACTTTGCACTCCTATTTCTTCTTCAGTACTAAGTTGTACACTTTCTAAAAGATTGATTTGAATATCTTCGGCATGTGCTAATTTTTCTATTTCTTTTTCTAGAGTTTCAACTTCATCAACCTCTTTCAATTTTGCCGTTTCTAACTCTTTGTACAGATGCAAATTGTAATCGTATTGTTGTTGTGCTTCTTCTTGCTGTGTTTTTAGTAACTCTAACTGTTTTACAGCATTTTTGTGTTGTTTTAGGGCTTTTTTATAAGACAAAAGCAAAGGTGCATTTTCTGCTAAGGCATCTATAACGTAGTATTGATAAAATTTATCAGACAAAGCCATTGTATTGTGTTGCGAGTGTATGTCTAACAAACGTTCTTTTACACTCTGCAATGCTTTTAGACTTACGGGAGTATCATTTACAAATGCCCTACTTTTTCCACTAGGCAACAGCTCTCTTCTAATAATAGTTAACGCTTCGTAATCCAATTCTAAATCATCAAAAACACTCTCTAAATCGTAAGCTCCTATTTGGAATTCAGCTTCTATGATACATTTTTTTTCTTTGTCTTTTAGATGTGATAAGTCTGCCCTATTTCCCAATACCAAACCTAATGCTCCTAACAAAATAGATTTTCCTGCACCTGTTTCACCTGTAATTACGGAGTATCCTTGTGTAAAGTCCACTTGCAATTGCTTGATCAAAGCATAATTTTGAACAGTTAAAGATGTTAACATAAAAAGAATGTAATTTTAGTAATTGGTATAAATTTGCTTCCATTTTTTTGAGTTGTTTGGAGCAACTTTTTTTAAGACTACTAGCAATTCTGAGGTATCTACTCCTCTATTTTTTCTAAAAATATTAATCAATTCATCTGATTTTGCATCAGTAAACAATCTTAATGCAATGCTATTTGGATTTTGATTGTAAATATCTTTAAAATAAGACAAGGTTTTTACAATTTTTGTTACTGCTTTTTTTTGGTTGCGTTCAAATTCATCCATGGCATCGTAGTGATACTCATAAAATAAATCTCTATACATATTATTATCTTCTGCCACATATTTATCTACCATGGTAAAACGAGTAATATCTACCCTAGAGTTTTCCCACCCAGCTGCACCAAATTGTTGTGCTTGGTTGGCAATTCTTAAAGCTGTATTAAGGTATGGAGTTCCTCCTTTATTTTGAAAACTGTCTGTGTACATTCCTAAAATTAAGTAAGAATAGTACGAAATCACAGAAATTAAATTAGATTCAAAATTATTGATATTAAAATTCAGTGGTTGAAACTCTGTATAATTAAACGAAAAATTATTGTCTTTATAGTTAAAAATTGGACTGTAATAATTAGATCCAAACACGGGTCTAGATGCTTGTACTTGTAAATTTCCTCTAAACGAATTGGGACCTGTTTGCTCTGTTAGCAATAAAGTAAACGCACATTTTATACGCTCGTGTTTTTCTAAATCTAGATTGGTCCATTTTTGCTGATTTACAAATTCTGTTAACGATTTTTCTAAAGTCTTAAAGATTTGATTGTTAGAAACCGATATTTGATCTGCATTTACTATAATATTACAATCCAGCTCTTGGGCTTTTACTCCCGTAAAAACCAATACAAAAACAATCCATAACAAAGACTTAGACATGCAGTTTTTCTATTATAAAATTAAGAATATCTTTTGCTACCTCTTGTTTGGGTTTTGTTCCAAATTCGTGACTAGCAAAATGCTTATCAATAATAGTAATTTTATTGGTATCTTTTGCAAAACCTGCTCCTGGATCTCTCAAAGAATTTAAAACAATCATATCCAGATTTTTTCGTTCTATTTTTCCTTGAGCATTGGCTACTTCATTTTCCGTTTCTAATGCAAATCCTACCAAAAATTGATGTTGTTTTTGCTTTCCTAAAGATGCAAGGATATCTTTTGTAGGTGTTAAGTCTATTTGTAAACTTGCTTCTTTTTTCTTGATTTTTTGATTAGCTACTTGCAAAGGTTTGTAATCTGCCACTGCAGCAGCACAAATAGCAACATCTACATCTTGATAGTATTGATGGCAAGCTTGATACATTTCCTCAGCACTAACCACATCAACTTTACGTACCAAACCATGCTTAATTTTTTGATGTGTAGGTCCTGAAACTAAATAAACCTCAGCTCCCAAATTGGCAGCTTCTTTTGCTATTTGATACCCCATTTTTCCAGAAGAATGATTTCCTATAAAACGAACAGGATCTATAGCTTCATACGTTGGTCCAGCGGTAATCATTATTTTTTTTCCTTTCAAAGGAAGCTTAGCTAACCAATCTTGCTCTATAAAAGCTACAATATCTTCAGGCTCAGCCATTCTTCCTTCTCCAACCAGACCGCTTGCCAGCTCTCCACTAGTTGCAGGTATAAACACGTTGCCGTAAGAAGTTAATTTTTGTATACTCTCTTTGGTAGATGGGTGTTGGTACATATCCAAATCCATAGCAGGAGCAAAATAGACTGGACACTTTGCAGATAAGTATACTGCAAGTAGTAAATTGTCACAAACTCCATGAGTCATTTTTGACAATGTATTTGCTGTTGCGGGAGCAATAATCATTAAGTCTGCCCACAATCCCAGCTCTACGTGATTGTTCCAAACCTCGTTTTCCTCTTCGTCGTAAAAAGTAGAATATACAGGTTTTTTGGACAATGTAGATAATGTTAAAGAGGTAACAAAATCTTTAGAAGCAGGTGTTTGTACCACTTGTACTTGTGCACCTGCCTTTATAAACTGCCTTACCAAATGAGCTGTTTTGTAGGCTGCTATTCCTGCAGTTACTCCCAACAAAACTTTTTTACCTTGTAGTATGCTCATTGTAATAATGTTACTGTTCTGATTGAGGCTTTCTATAGTAAATTTTACCTTGCAACCATTCTTCTACAGCAATAGCATGAGGTTTTGGTAATTTTTCGTAAAACTTAGATACTTCTATTTGCTCTTTGTTTTCAAAAACTTCCTCTAAACTATCATTATAAGTAGCAAATTCATCTAATTTTTCTACCAACTCTTTTTTTAAATCTGTTCCAACCTGAGTTGCTCTTTGTGCAATAACAGCTATTGCTTCGTAAATGTTGTTTGTTGGTTCTTCTACTTTATTTTTGTCGTACGTTACGGTAGACAAAGGAGCTTCTACTTTTTTATAATCCATAATCTCTAAAATTCTCTTAACTATTTAATACAGGTTGTTTACCCTCTTTAATTTTCACTAATTTATCATACAAGTCTTTTGCATCTTCTTGATAATCTGATGTTGGAAATGCTTTTAAAAATCGTTCGTAAATTTTTAAAGCATCTTCTATTCTTGCTTCTTTTTTATGCAATACACTGTTAACTCCTAGTTCGTATGCCGATAGAAATTTGTAATACATTGCTTCTTCTTTTAGCTGAGTTCCTAGAAAGTCTAAAATCACATTGTCAAAAGCCACAATAGCAGATTTATAGTTTCCTATTTTATAGTATTGTTTAGCAATTTCGAAGGCTTTCTTTTCTAATTTAAAACTTAGCTCTTTAATTCTTTTATTAGCTTCTTCTATTTTTTCAGAATCAGGGTTTTCATCAATAAAATTTTGGTAGGCCTGAATCGCCTTTTTGGTATCTGTTTGATCTACACTATATTTAGGCGATAGTTGATAATAACTTTCGGCAATATTGAACTGAGCTGTTTCTATCTCGGTACTTTTGGGATAACTCCTTAAAAACTTTTCATAGTAGTAAACAGAAGTTAGGTAGTCTTTGGTTAGATAATTAGCATCTGCCAATCTAAACACAATGGCTTCGCTTTGAGGTTTGGTTGCGTAAGAAGGCAATACCAACTCATACAGACGAATGGCTTTGGAATATTCTCCTTTTTTGTACAATTCGTTTGCTAATTTATATCGATCAGGGTTGGTTCCCTTGTTCAATATTTTATTATACTCCCCACAAGCGTGCAAAAGTAGTACAGTTGCAATAACCAAACTGTAGTTTACTATTTTCATCATATCGTATTTTTAGGAAGCCACATAAAAGGCCTCTACAAAATTTCTTAGTTTGCTTTTTAATGCAGGACTTGCTTCTATCAATGGTAATCTTACATAGCTAGAAGATTGACCTAAAATTTCTAACAATGCTTTTACGCCGACAGGGTTTCCTTCAGAAAAAATCAATTCTATACACTCTTGCAATTTGTAATGCATACGGAAAGATTTCTTTGATTCTTCTAAGATTCCCAATCGAATCATGTGCGTAAACTCTGATGGAAAAGCCTGACCTATAACAGAAATAACCCCCGAACCACCTGCTAAAGTAATTGGCAGTGCCAACATATCGTCTCCAGAAATAACTAAGAAATTTTTAGGAACAGACTTGATTAATTTTAAGGCCTGATCCATATCTCCTTTTGCTTCTTTTATTCCGATAATGTTTGGAATTTCTGCCAAACGAACTACTGTTTCAGGTTTTATATTAGAACCCGTTCTACCTGGTACGTTGTACAAAATAACATCTACAGGAGAAGCTTCTGCTACAGCTTTAAAATGTTGATAAATTCCTTCTTGACTAGGTTTGTTATAAAAAGGAGAAACAGACAATACTGCTTGAAAAACAGTAAAATCTGTTTCTTTTATTTCTTGAATAACACTTGCTGTACTATTTCCTCCAATTCCAATAGCAATAGGCAATCTACCTGCATTGGTTTTTACCACAGTTTCTTTTACCAGTTCTTTTTCTTCTTTTGACAATGTTGCCGATTCTCCCGTGGTTCCTAAAACCACTAAATATTCAACCGCATTATCTATCTGAAACTCTACAAGTTTTTCTAAAGCTTGTACGTCTACGTTACCATTTTGATCAAAAGGGGTTACCAAAGCAACTCCTGTACCTAAAAAACTACTCATTTTTTACTTACCTTCTTTAATATTTGTGCTAGCCCGCAAATTTAGCATTTTATTTAGAGAATATCCACTTAAATATTTTCTAAAGAAATTAAGTTTAAGAATTAAACAGATTAGGCAATCAGGAATATTTTACTAACGGTATTTACCAACCTCTAGAAAATGTTTCTCTTTCTCCTTGAAGATTAATTACCACTAACTTGTTAATGCTTTCTTCTGATTTTACCATCTTTTTTATAAGATCTATATCCGCTACGCTTTTTAGAGTGTAGTTGTTAATAGAAACAATTACATATCCTGGTCGTATTCCTAATTTCTGTAAATCCTTGTTGTTAATTTTGGTAACTTTTACTCCTACTTCGGTATTTAAATCTTGTTTTTCTTTGGCTTTTAGCTCTCCAAACTGAATTCCAAATGCTTCAGAAACAAAGGTTGATACTTCTGACAGAGTTACTTTCATCAGCTTTTCTACTCCGTCTCTATCAATAGTAACCAACACTTGATCTCCAGGTCTTTTGGCAACCAGTTGACCTACCAAGTCAGAAAATTTATGGATTTTAACTTGGTTGATTTTTTTTATCACATCACCAGACTTTATTCCTGCTTTGTCTGCTCCACTTCCTTTAGATACTTCGGCAATATAAACCCCATCTAAGTCAGACTTTGGTTGGGTACTTACACCCAATACTGCTCTTTTTACCGATCCGTTTTCCATTAAATCCTCTATGACACGTTTGGCTATATTAGAAGGCACTGCAAAAGAATATCCAACAAATGATCCTGTTTGAGAAGAAATTGCTGTGTTAATCCCTATAAGCTCTCCTCTTGTATTTACTAAGGCTCCACCACTATTTCCTGGATTTACTGCTGCATCTGTTTGAATAAAGGATTCTATGTTATTATTTCCTTCCAAATCTCTTCCTTTAGCACTAATAATTCCTGCGGTTACTGTTGATGTTAAATTGTATGGATTACCGACTGCCAGTACCCACTCCCCTATTTTAGAGGTGTCAGAGTCTCCAAAAGTGATAAAATGTAAATCTTCTGCATCAATTTTTAACAACGCAATGTCTGTACTTTTATCAGCACCTATTAATTCTGCCTTGTATTTTTTTTGATTGTTTAGACTAATCTCTATTTCTTTTGCTCCTTCTATTACGTGGTTATTGGTTACTATATATCCATCAGGAGAAATAACCACACCGCTTCCTGTTCCTACTCTCTCATATTCTCTTCCTCCGTAACCACGACCAAAAAAGTATTCTGCAAAAGGGTCTTGTTGAATTCCAATGGCAGTATTTTTTACGTGCACTACTGCATTTAATGTTTTTTCTGCTGCTTCTGTAAAGTCTGTCAAAGTTTCAGCAGCTACCACACCAGTACTATTGCTAGTTCTAAAAACAGGCAACGTACTTTGTTCTTTTTCTATAATTTTTACTTTCGGTTGGATAAACTGACTGTAGACAACTAATGAAAGAATACTACCTAACACAGCTACTACAACTAATTTTATATTCTGTTTCATGTTTCTAAATTTTTTTATTCAAACTGAAATTTTCAAAAACTATGCCAACACAATATCAGTCTTCTTTTAGCCCAAACATTCCGTGTAAAAGTGACTGCAAAAATGACAGTAGTAAACTAAAAAACAAAGCTGTAAAAAAACCATGTACATCAAACCCTGTTATTAAACCGTCTGCCATTTTTATGATAATTGCATTAATCACTAGCAAAAACAATCCCAATGTAAGTAAGGTTATAGGCAAAGTAAAAATCACCAATAAGGGTTTTACTACCAAATTCAACAAACTTAGCCCAAAAGCTACTAAAATAGCAATCCAATAACTAGACACATATGCCCCTGGTAAAATAGCAGCAATTACATATACCGCAATGGCATTTACCAAAAGCTGAACAATATATTTTTTCATTGATTTTTTTATTTTATAAATCCATATGCTAAATTTAAGCTAATTGTGTGAGTATTAAAATAGTTACTATAACCTAAACCAAACTTATAGGTAAAATCTAATGAAATTTCTTGTTTATTAAGGCTATTGTTTCTAACACCAAGCCCCAAAATCACCCCAGCATTATACGCATCAAATATATCCTCTGTATTTTGATACGTGTATCTGTCCTTTAAATTTCCCGAGTTAAAAAAAGTACTTGTTCTTGTTGCTTTGTAATCTTTAGAAACATAATAATCTCCAAAAATTCCAAAATGAACATTAGGTTTGATAAGCGATTTATTAAATTCATATTTCAACAACAAATCCAATCCTAAACTAGATACTTCTGCATCTACCTGATACACATCTCTTATAGGACTACTATTGACATTGCTGTGGTCATTTGTGGTGCTTTGCTTAAAACTTGCATACATCACTCTTGATTCAAAAAACATTTTTTCGTTCCAGTTTGGCAAACTTCTCTTATAATAAAAACCAAAAGATGAATAAGCTGAAGACTTAAAGTCACTGTCTTCCAAGTAAACGTAAGGATTTTCATCACTCTTAATTTCGGACAAAGAGGTACTTGCTACTCCAAACAATAGTCCAAATGAATACGTCGCTTGTGTTTTGGTTTCGGTATAATCTATACATACGTCTCCCGGCACACATACTTCATTATGGTATTTTTTTGAAATTTTAACTAAAGATTTTCTATTTAACAAAACATGATCTACATCTTTTCTTGTTTTCTCTGCATCTCTAAACAAATATTTTAGCACCCCTTTGTATTTATTACTGCTTTTTTGATAATGTTGACTTCCTTTGTAAATGTTTTTATCGTCATTGGTTAGTTTATACAACTCTCCTTCATTATTTTCTACTAAGTAATATTCATCATGAACAAAATTGGTGTAGTAAAAAAGATCTACCAAACCATCAACCAAAAACTCTACAAAAACCTTCTTCTTTTCGTAGTTTAACTGCAACTCTCTTGCTATATAATACTTTCCATTATTAAATTTATAAGAACGTATCTGATCTGGGGTATACACTATTACTCTGCTTGTTCGTTCTTTTTTAAAATGGCAGCTTTGTGCATTGAAAGATTTTCCTCTAAAATTAATAAAACCATGAATTGTATCCATATTCATGGTTACCACATAACCTTTTCGATAATCGGATTGTGAATATCCTACTATTGAAAACATAAAGACACAACACGCCAAAATTATTTTTTTCATAAACTTTTTTTTTTTCGAGGTGAATATAAGTTATTAAACTTAAAGTCACATATACGTTTAACTTTTTGTTCCCGTAAATTTCTTTGTATTTTTGCAGTCTAATTTTACAAGGAAAATGAAAATTACCTTTTACAAATACCAAGGAACAGGAAACGATTTTGTTGTAATAGACAACCGAGATTTAAACTTTCCAAGAGAAAACACCAAGCTGGTAAATTTTCTGTGCGACAGGAGATTTGGGATTGGAGCAGACGGTTTGATGTTATTAAACCCTTCGGAAACATATGATTTTACCATGGTATACTACAATGCAGACGGAACCGAAAGTACCATGTGTGGAAATGGAGGTAGATGTTTGGTTGCTTTTGCCAATCAATTAGGAATTATTGAAAACGAAACTACTTTTGATGCTGTAGATGGTTTGCATTATGCTACTTATCATGACGGAATTACCAATTTACAAATGATAGACGTAGCTAAAGTTGCCGTATATAATACTCATTGTTTTTTAGATACTGGATCTCCCCATCACGTACAGTTAGTAGACGACATCGAAAACTTTGACGTAAAAAATACTGGAGCAAAAATTAGATATGGTGCACCTTACTTTGATGAAGGAACCAATGTGAATTTTGTTCAAAAAACAACTAACAACACCTTCAGACTAAGAACTTATGAAAGAGGGGTTGAAGATGAAACATTGGCATGTGGAACAGGTGCTACTGCTGCTGCCATAGCCTTGCATCAACAAAAGCACACAACACAAACTACAGTACCATTACAAGTACAGGGAGGGTTCTTAGAGGTTTCCTTTCAACCTACAGAAAACGGTTACAAAAATGTGTTTTTAAAAGGCCCTGCAACATTTGTCTTTAAAGGAGTAATTGATTACAATGATTAATTTAACGGGAAAAAAAGTAAAACTTCGAGCTTTGGAACCCGAAGATTTATCCATTTTATATACAACTGAAAATAATGAGGAGTTTTGGGAAGCTAGCAACACCCTAACCCCTTTTTCTAAAGCCACTTTACAATCGTATTTAGAAAATGCCCACGTAGACATATACCAAGCCAAACAACTAAGACTAGCCGTAGAAAACACAAACAAAGCAACAGTAGGTTTTATTGATTTGTTTGATTTTGATCCTAAACATCAAAGAGCCGGAGTTGGCATCGTAATTTTACCTCAATATCAAAAATTAGGCTATGCGAACGAAAGTTTATTTTTGCTAAAAAACTATGCTTTTAACAGATTAAACCTACATCAATTATACGCTCATATAGCAAGTAACAATAGCAAAAGCATCCATTTATTTCAAAAATCAGGATACCTACAAACGGGAATTTTAAAAAACTGGCTGTACAACAACGGTACATTTTTAGATGTTTTTGTTTATCAATTGATTGACTCTTAACACCAACATGAAAAAAATACATATTGCGTTAAGCATTTTTTGCTTAGCTATACTAGGAATCGCTATACACTTTTACCAAATTATTTACAGCACCCAAATTGGTAATAGTACTTCTTTTTACATAAAATCAACAGATTCTATTGCACAAGTTCTAAGCAATCTAGATGCTATTTGTAAAGACATCAACAACGTAAAAACAGTTGCTAGCTTAAAAAAATACAATACTCCAAAGCCAGGAAGATATGTGTTAGCAAAAGGAATGAATGCCAACCAAATCATCAACATACTACGTAGCGGAAAACAAACTCCTATCAAAGTAACATTCAACAACCAAAACTATATAGAAGATTTAGCGGGTAGACTTGCCATGCAAATTGAAGCAGATTCTGTAGCGATTTTAAGAAGTCTTACAAATCCTGATTTTTTAGACAAACACAATTTTAATTACAAAACAGCACTGAATTACTGCATGCCTTACACATACAATTGTTACTGGAACATTTCTCCAGACCAATTAAGAAACAAACTCTACCAAGCGTACCTACGCTACTGGAACAAGGAAAGACAGCAAAAAGCACAACAACTAAACCTTACTCAGAACGAAGTAATTGCTCTTGCCTCTATTGTTCATAAAGAAACACAATACAAACCCGAAAGAAAACGTGTTGCCGGGGTTTACCTTAATCGTATACGAAAAGGAATTCCTTTACAAGCTGATCCTACAATTATTTATGCTCTAAAAGAAAAACAAGGGAAAAAAGTGATTATTAAAAGAGTACTAACCAAAGATTTAGAAATAGATTCTCCTTACAATACATATAAAAAAAGAGGCATTCCACCATCTGCAATTGCCATGCCCGATATTGATGCCATAGATGCTGTGCTAAATCCCGAAAGACACCATTATTATTATTTTTGTGCAAGTGCTGATCATTTGGGAACACATAAATTTGCCCAAACTCTAAGACAGCATAATAGAAATGCTTACGAATACCACCGCTGGTTACAAAAGCAACGCATTCATCGCTAACTTATGCGTGAATGATAAAAATAGCTGGAATTTTATGTAATTCTGGCTGTTTTTGTTTCCACTCTGTAATAGTAAAAGTTTTTATGTATTCTGATGGCATGGTTATATTTGCTGCAATACATAGTTGAGTATTAGGAGACAAAGTACTTTTTAAATCTTCTAGCATTTTATGATTCCTATACGGAGTTTCTATAAAAATCTGAGACTGTTGATGTTCTTTAGACAAACGCTCTAATCTCTTAATTTCTTTTTTCCTTTCTGATTTATCAATAGGCAAATATCCATTAAAAGCAAAACTCTGACCATTCATTCCGCTAGCCATCATTGCCATTAAAATAGATGAAGGCCCCACCAACGGCACCACTCTTATTCCTTTTTTATGAGCTAATTTAACCACCTTGGCACCTGGATCTGCCACCGCAGGAACACCAGCTTCCGATAACAAACCTATAGACTCGCCTTCCAAACAAACATCTAAATAAGAATTTACTTCAATAGGGTCAACATATTTGTCTATTAACTTTAACTGCAAGCTTGGTTGAGGCTTTAGTGGTGTTATTTTTTTGATGAATCTACGAGCAGACTTTTCATTTTCTACAACGAAATGAGTCAATTCTTCTACTACAGATTTTACCGATATAGGCATTACCTCTAAAGGCTCATTATCTCCTAAAGTTGTTGGAATAAGATACAGATTACCTTTCATGTTTATTGGCTATTTTGTTTACAATAACATCTGCTGCTAAAGTTAACATATTGTACACGTTTTCAAATCCTTGATCTCCTCCGTAATACGGATCAGGAACAGAAATCCCCTTCTGTAAATCCACCTCATCCATAATCATTTTTACTTTGGATTTTTGAGCATCAGTCTTAGCCAACCTTATTACATTTTGATAATTTGCTTTATCCATTACATAAATAAAATCAAAGGTATCAAAATCATCTAGCTCAAACTTTCTTGCTCTTTGGTCGGTAATATCAATTCCGTTTTTTTTGGCTACAGCAATAGATCTTGCATCTGGTAAATTTCCTACATGATAAGCTCCTGTACCCGCAGAATCTACAACAACATCTAAATTTTGTATTTTAGATTTTAGAATACCTTCTGCCAATGGAGATCTACAAATATTTCCCAAACAAACCATTAAAACTTTTGTTGTTGCCATCTATGCTATTAAAAAGACAATTTTTTAGAAATATCATCAACATATTTCTTAAACTGCTTGTCGGTGGCAGTTAAATTATCCACGGTTTTACAAGCATGCAAAACAGTTGCATGGTCTCTTTTCCCTATTTGTGCTCCAATACTAGCCAAAGAAGATTTGGTCATTTTTTTAGAAAAATACATGGCCAATTGCCTTGCCTGCACAATGTGTCTTTTTCTGGTTTTAGATTGTAAAGTAGCCAAATCTATTTCAAAATATTTAGAAACTACTTTTTGAATATAATCTACAGAAACTTCCTTTTTGGTGTTTTTTACAAACTTATCAACAATACTTTTTGCCAAAGACAAGCTGAACTCTTTTTTATTAAAAGCTGCTTGTGCAATTAAAGAAGTAACTACACCTTCTAGCTCTCTTACGTTGCTCTTAATGTGCTTTGCAATAAACTCAATAACTTCTTCAGGAACTTCTACACCGTCTCTGTACAATCTATTCTTTAAGATATTGATACGTGTCTCGTAATCAGGAGACTGCAATTCTGCCGACAAGCCCCATTTAAAACGAGACAACAGACGTTGTTCAATATCTTGCATATCTACAGGTGCTTTGTCTGATGTTAAAATGACTTGCTTTCCGTTTTGGTGCAACTCGTTAAAAATTTGGAAAAACGCATCTTGAGTTTTTGTTTTTCCTGATAAAAACTGAATATCATCAATAATTAACACATCTATCATTTGATAGAAATGCAAAAAGTCGTTTCTATTGTTGTTTTTTAAAACAGCATCTCCGTATTGTTGTATAAATTTTTCGGTAGAAACATACAAGACTGTTTTGTCTGGATATTTGTCTTTTACCTGTACCCCAATAGCATGTGCTAAGTGTGTTTTTCCTAGTCCTACACCTCCATAAATCATTAATGGGTTAAAAGAAGTTCCACCTGGTTTGTTGGCAACAGCCATCCCTGCAGATCTTCCCAGTCGGTTAGAGTCTCCCTCCATAAACGTATCAAAACTATAGTTTGGGTTTAAGTTAGACTCTACTTTTACTTTTTGCAATCCTGGAATTACAAAAGGGTTTTTTACTTCTCTACTAGCAGTTTTGGCTGTAAAAGGTACATCTTGCGGTTTGATAGGTGCTCTATTGGCACTTGGTATTTTTACCGTTTGTGGTACTTTACTACTGTACGAGTTTTCCAATCGAACGTCATATAGCAAACGGGCTTCTTTTCCTAATTCCCTTACCAAAGCACTTCTCATAATCTTTACATAGTTATCCTCTAAGAACTCAAAAAAGAATTTGCTTGGCACCTGAATTGTTAACGCACTTCCTTCCAATTTTACAGGTACGATAGGTTCGAACCATGTTTTAAAACCAACAGGGGTGATGTTGTCCTTTATAAATTGTAAGCAAGAAGCCCATACATCTTCAGCAGTCTTTATCATAATTTTACTCGCACTTTTAGTTTTAGTTTTTTTTCACTTATTTGATTGCATTTTTGTAAGCAATTTTTCATCACTGCAATCTTATCTAGGGGAGTACAAAAGTGTGAATAAAATTCAGTAAAAAAAAACACAAACGCTATTGCATTTTTTCTTTTTTTTGTCTACTATAAAAAAGCAAACGACATATTTACATGAATCCTAAAAAATATCATTTTAGAGTAAAATATTACGAAACAGACCAAATGCAATATGCACACCATAGCAACTACGCAAAATACTTCGAAACCGCTCGTATTGAATGGCTTAGGTCTGTAGGAATCTCTTACAAAAGCATGGAAGACCAAGGAATTATGCTTCCTGTAATCAACCTAAATACGACCTTTAAAAAACCTGCTAAATACGATGATTTATTAACTATTGAAACCTCTTTAAAACAAAAGCCAGATGTAAAAATTATCTTTCTTTACAAGGTGTATAATGAAGCTAAAGAATTGTTAACAACTGGGGAAACTACTTTAGTTTTTGTAGACATGAAAAAGAACAAACCAATGCGTTGTCCTGATGCTATTTTAGAGACTATTTTAAACGCTAAAAATTAATAGTTAAGTAATTGTTTTTATCGTAAAACATCTCATCTCTTTAAAATCACTAAGTACCTTTTTATATATTTCAACGGGACTTTCTAAAACAAATCTACAATCTAAATACATGTCTTGAGTTACCATATTTAGATTGTGGTTTTTTATCAACCGCATGACTTTATCAACATCCTCATAACTACTTTTTATTTCAAAAGTAGCAGTAATTGTTTTTAATTTTATGTCAGCTTCTTGCAACGTTTCTTCTGCTGTTGTTCTATAAGCTTTAATCAAACCACCCACACCTAATTTTACTCCCCCAAAGTAACGTACAACAATTAGCAATATATTTGTTACATCAAAAGCTAATAGCTGTCCATAAATAGGTTGTCCTGCTGTATTGCTTGGCTCACCATCGTCGTTTACCCTATAGGTAAGGCCATCATAGCCTAATCGGTATGCATAACACCAGTGACGTGCATCGTGGTGTTTTTTTTTGATTTGTTGCAAACACTCTTTTACCGTTTCTTCATCAGAAACAGGAAAAGCATATCCAATAAATTTACTTCCTTTTTCTTTGTATAAAATCTCTTCTATTGGATGGTCTATGGTTTGATACGTGGTTAATTCTTTACTCATAAAGCGAAATATAGTAAAATAATAGCGATACATGAAAGCCCTAGGCCGATGTAGTTTTGGACATTTAACTTTTCTTTATACAACCACAAACCTATCAACACCGATATTAAAACTACCAATAAATTGTTTGCGGAAAACACAAAAGCTGCATCAAACTCTTTTTGAGAAAGAGCTTTTACTATATAATAAATAGAAAAATAGTTGGGAAAACCCAAAGCTAGTCCTCCTATCCAACTTTTAGGATGAAGTTTTAGCTTACCCATACTCCACTTTACAAAAAAGACTAGCAGGCCTAAGAGTCCACAAAACAAGAACAAAGAAGTTGAAAACACATCAAATTCATGCACAGGAACATACTGTGTTTGCATATGATTTAGCAAAGTATCTGCCAACCCCGCACCTATAAAAATAAAGAACGGTAAGTACCACAAACGTTTGTCAAACTTATGAGCCTCGGCTTTTTTACACGCAAACCACAATCCTAAAAAAGCCAATAAAATTCCAGCTATTTTTAACACTCCTAATTGTTCATCATACAAAAGAACTCCTGCCAAAATAGGAATAGACATGCTCATCTTATTAGCAATGGTCATAACGGACAAACCTCCTTTTTGCGCAGTAATTGCCATTAAATTAAACACAATAATAAACAATGTAGAAATTGCCATTGCTCCATAAATCCATGGCTTAGAAAGCAAAAAAGAAAATGTCATAGGGGTTTCACTAAAACCAATTCCAATGAGCAAGGCAGTAAAATAACTTACCACGATTGCCTGAAGATTATCTAAGCCAAATCGGTTAAATTCTTTAAGAATTACAAACACCAATACCGTAAAAAGAACACTTAAAAAAAGGTAAATCATTTTGTGTTTTTATAATGAAACAGAGAGTCGTTTTCTAACGAATAGTTTGCAATACTAAGAGCATCTAACTTTGGGGCTTTGATTCCTGAATCAAAGGCAGCAACTCCCTGATACACATAAGCTTCGTCCCACAAATCTTCTTCAATCAAACTCTCTAAAATCTGTTTACCTCCTTCTACAAGAACAGACTGTATGTTTTCTTGATGTAAAATCTTTAAAATCTGAGTCATGATAGATTTCGAAAAATCGATCTCTTTGTATACAACATTGGGATGTTTTGCTTTTTTTTCAGTAAACACAATCGTGGCAACTGTACCATCATATAATTGATAATTTTCTGGAACCCGCAAAGCTCTATCAATCAACACACGAACGGGAGATAAACCTCCTACCGATCGAGTGGTTAAACTAGGATTGTCTTTTATAGCTGTATTGGTTCCTATCAAAATAGCATGCTCCTTAGCCCTTAGTTGATGTACATGCTGTCTTGATAACGAATTTGAAATCCAAGTAGGCTTCGCTTGTTTTTTTGTAGACACTACTCTATCAACATCTATAAAACCATCTTTGGTTTGTGCCCATTTTAAAAATACATAGGGTCTTTGTTGATTGTGAAATGTTAAAAAACGCTTGTGCAATGCCAAACAATCTTCTTCTAACAACCCCACACGCACTTCCCTACCCGCTTCTAGCAACATTTTAATTCCACGTCCTGATACTTCTGAAAAAGAATCTACACAGCCAATAAATATTTTAGGAATTTGCTTTTCTATAATCAACAACGAACATGGTGGTGTTTTACCATAATGAGAACATGGTTCTAATGTAACATACAAACTCGCGTTACTTAACAAAGCTGTATCTTTTACAGCATTGATGGCGTTTACTTCTGCATGAGGTCCACCATAGGCACTCGTAAAACCCTCTCCTATAATTTTTCCATTGTATACAACAACTGCTCCAACGGATGGGTTGGGATAAGCTGCTCGCATTCCTTTTTTTGCCAACGCAATGGCTCTTTGCATAAAAGCTACATGTACAGCATCCATTACTTTACAATTTTGATTTTTTCGTGGAACTTAATAGGATATTTTTTTTTAACCAAAAACTTTTTAAACATTGCTTCTCCCTCTAGTTTTACTGCTACTTGATTGGTTAATATACTACTTAAAATAGACCCTAACAATCCTTTTTTAGAATCGAATAACTGGCCATAAGACAATTTTATTTCTAAAGGAACAGAAAAATCTTTTTTAGAAGGCACTTTTACTTTTTGATTTTTTAAAGTTCCTAAATCTATATCATTCACCACAGCATGCAAGTCATTTAAATACATTGTTCCTCCTACTTTGTTTGGATTGTTAAAATTTAAACCTGCTTTTATAGTAATGGAATCATTGATAATTTTAGAAACTTCTACAGTTCCAACTCCCCTATACTTGGGTGCTTTTAGATGTGCACACGACACTACTAAAAAACCTGCTAAACAAAGGAAACTTATTTTTACGAATTTCATATTTGTATATTTGTACTCGCAACAAAAATATCAATTAATAAGCCATTTAATGACTTTAGCAACATTTAAACAAGAACTTTATACTCAACTAGAAAGTCATTACCCCAAAACAGAGCTTGATTCTTTTTTTAACATCTTGTTACAAGACATCTTAGGTATATCAAAAATAGATGCAATTCTAAGCCCACAGTTATCAATACCAGAGCAGCAATCTCATCAACTAATGACAATTTTACAAGGTTTGACTGAGCAACAACCCATTCAGCATTTAATTGGTTTTATAGAGTTTATGGATTTAAAATTCAACGTAAACTCGCATGTTCTAATTCCAAGACCCGAAACTGAAGAATTAATTCGTTGGATTATAGAAGACTTTACCCCACAACAAAAAACAGAAATTTTAGATATTGGAACCGGAACAGGCTGCATTCCCATTTGCCTAGCTAAAAATCTTAGAAACGCCCATATTACGACTATAGACGTCTCTGAAAAAGCCATCGAAACGGCTAAAATAAATGCAACAAAAAACAAGGTGCAGGTACATTTCCTACATCAAAATATTTTAACAACTTCTAATTTGCCTCAACAGTATGATGTGATAGTAAGCAACCCTCCTTATGTCAGAAATTTAGAAAAGAAAAAAATGCAAAAAAACGTATTGAACTACGAACCTCACTTAGCCTTGTTTGTAGAAGATAACAATCCGTTAATTTTTTATAAAAAAATTGCTGAATTAGCTTTGACATCACTAAAACCTAAAGGAATACTGTATTTCGAAATCAATCAATACTTAGGAAAAGAAACGGTTGATTTATTGTATCACCTTGGTTTTAAAAATGTAGAACTTCGAAAAGATGTGTTTGGAAATTATAGAATGACAAAAGCTTCAACCTGAAGCATTTTACCAAAAAAGTAGTTTATTTCCTATAATTTTATCATTTTGATTTGTCTAAATTTGCAAAAAAATATTTTTCATGCGTATAGATATTATAACTGTTTCTCCAGAACTCATCCAGAGTCCGTTTGAGCATTCTATTATGAAAAGAGCTCAAGAAAAAGGATTGGCTCAAGTTCATTTTCACAATTTAAGAGATTACGCAATTAACGACTACGGAAAAATTGACGATATGCAATTTGGAGGTGGTGCCGGAATGGTACTAATGATAGAACCTATTGATGCATGCATTCGTAAACTGAAATCAGAAAGAGACTACGATGAAATTATTTACATGACCCCAGATGCCCCTACGCTAAACCAAAGAACAGCCAACACCCTTTCTTTAAAACAAAATATAATAATACTTTGTGGTCATTATAAAGGCGTAGACCAACGCGTACGTGATTTGTTTATTACTAAAGAAATTTCTATTGGCGATTATGTACTAAGCGGTGGGGAATTAGGTGCTGCTGTTTTGTGCGACACTATTTTACGTTTGATTCCAGGAGTTTTAGGTGATGAAACCTCGGCATTAACAGACTCTTTTCAAGATGATTTGTTATCTCCGCCCGTATACACACGTCCTGCAGATTACCAAGGACATAAAGTGCCCGAAATCTTGACCAGTGGAAACTTTCCTAAAATTGAAGAATGGCGTAGTGATAAAGCTTTAGAAATAACTCAAAAAATTAGACCCGATTTACTAAAAGATTTCTAACTTGCTGCTAGCATCAAACCCTAGGTAACTTGTTTATAAGATAGCTTTTATAGTTTCTAAAAAAAATCAATTGCAAATACCTAAAAACTAACTACTAATTATTATATTTGCAGCCGCTAAAACAACCTCTGACGAAAATCGTGTATGTTGTTTAGTAGCAAACCATTCAAAAGAACAAAATGGAAAATTTAGTAAAATTTGTACAAGACGAATTTGTAACCAAAAAAGAAACTCCTGATTTTAAAGCTGGAGACACAATTACTGTATACTACGAAATCCGTGAAGGTGAAAAAGTACGTACTCAGTTTTTTAAAGGTGTAGTAATTCAACGTAGAGGAACTGGAACATCAGAAACTTTTACCATTCGTAAAATGTCTGGAACTGTTGGTGTAGAGCGTATATTCCCTATCAACTTACCTGCTATTCAAAAAATTGAATTGAACAAGCAAGGTAAAGTTCGTAGAGCTAGAATCTACTACTTTAGAGGACTTACAGGTAAAAAAGCAAGAATTAAAGAAGTTAGAAGAAAATAATTTTTTTAATCACAAATTAAAAGAAACTCAATACAATTGTATTGAGTTTTTTTTTACTTTTAAACCTCAACTTTCGCTTAAAATAGCACAGTTTGACAAAAATCGTTATGTTTTTAACAGTTGGTACAAAAACCATTGTTAATTAGTACATTTGCAGCATAAAATGAAGCTATTTAGCTGAAAAAATAAAATTAAATCAACAATATATAATGGCAAAGATTATTTATACAAAGACAGATGAAGCTCCAGCGTTGGCTACATTTTCTTTGTTACCTATCATCAAAGCTTTTACAAACAAAGCTGGAATAGAAGTAGAAACTAGAGACATCTCTTTAGCAGGTAGAATTTTAGCAAACCTGTCAGATTTTCTTCCTGAAAATCAGAAAGTAAACGATGCTTTGGCTGAATTGGGAGAGTTGGCTAAAACTCCAGAAGCTAACATTATTAAATTGCCAAACATATCAGCTTCTATTCCACAGTTACAAGCTGCTATTAAAGAATTACAAGAAAAAGGATTTCAAATTCCTAACTATCCACACAATCCTAAAAATGATGAAGAAAAAGCCATCAAAGCTGCTTACTCAAAAGTTTTAGGATCTGCAGTAAACCCAGTTCTGCGAGAAGGAAACTCAGATCGTAGAGCTCCAAAGGCTGTATCACACTACGCAAAAAAGAACCCACATAAAATGGGACCTTGGACTAAAGACTCTAAAACTCATGTAGCTTCTATGGAGGCAAATGATTTTTATGGTTCCGAAAAATCAACTACAGTTGAGAAAGCAACTGAATTTAAAATTGTATTTAACGGAAAAGAGTTAAAAGGATACGCTCCTTTATTAGAAGGAGAAGTTATTGATTCTTCTGTAATGAGCATCAACGCACTTAAAGAATATGCTGCCAAAGAAATTGCAGATGCTAAAGCAAATGGAGTATTGCTTTCTTTACACATGAAAGCAACAATGATGAAAGTATCTGATCCTATTATTTTTGGTGCTGTTGTAGAAGTATTCTATAAAGACGTTTTTGAAAAATACGCAACGTTATTTGATGAATTAGGAATTACAGCAACCAATGGTATTGGTGATGTTTATAATAAAATTGCTGGACACCCTAAGGAAGCAGAAGTAAAAGCAGCTATCGAAGCGGTGTATCAAGAAGCACCAGCTGTAGCTATGGTAAACTCAGACAAAGGAATTACCAACCTACACGTTCCTTCTGATGTAATTGTAGATGCTTCTATGCCTGCAATGATTCGTACCTCGGGGCAAATGTGGAATGCAAAAGGAGAGCAACAAGATACCAAAGCATTAATTCCAGATAGATCTTATGCTGGAGTTTTTCAAGCTACCATAGATTTCTGTAAAGAAAATGGAGCTTTTGATCCTACACAAATGGGAACTACACCTAACGTAGGTTTGATGGCTCAAAAAGCGGAAGAGTATGGTTCTCACGACAAAACTTTTCAATTAGACGAAGCTGGAACAGTAGAAGTTATTGACAAAGAAGGTAATGTATTATTGGCTCAGGAAGTAGAAGCAGGAGATGTTTTTAGAATGTGTCAAACAAAAGATGCTCCTATCCAAAACTGGGTAAAATTAGCTGTTGATAGAGCTAGAGATACTGGATGGCCTGCAGTTTTCTGGTTGGATGAAAATAGAGCTCATGATGTTGAAATTATCAAAAAGGTAGAAAAATATTTACCTGAACACAATACAGAAGGTTTAGAAATTTACATCAAATCTCCTATAGAGGCTACTAAATATACTTTAGAAAGAGTAAAAGTAAATAAGGATACAATATCTGTAACAGGAAATGTATTAAGAGACTACTTAACAGACTTATTCCCTATTTTAGAATTGGGTACCTCTGCAAAAATGTTATCTATTGTTCCTTTAATGAATGGAGGAGGATTATTTGAAACGGGTGCTGGAGGTTCTGCCCCAAAACACGTACAACAACTACAAGAAGAAAACTACCTACGCTGGGATTCTTTAGGAGAATTTTTAGCACTATCTGTTTCTTTAGAGCATTTAGGGAACAAATTCAACAATCCAAAAGCCTTAGTTTTATCCGAAACTTTAGATGCTGCTACTAGTAAATTCTTAGACAATGATAAATCTCCAACACGTAAATTAGGAGGTATAGACAACAGAGGTTCTCATTTTTATTTAGGATTGTACTGGGCCCAAGAATTAGCTGCTCAAGACAAAGATCTAGAATTAAAAAATGAATTTACTGCAATTGCCGAAGCTTTAACAGCTAGCGAGGCTAAAATTGTTGAAGAAATGATTTCTGTACAAGGAAAACCTGCCAACACAGGAGGTTATTACTTATTTAACGAAGCATTGACTTCTGCGGTAATGAGAGCAAGTAACACTTTGAATAGTGTTATTGATGCCATGTAATTCCACAATTATATAAACATATAAAAAGCTGCAATTATAAAAGTTGCAGCTTTTTTTGGAACTATAAAACACTATGATAAACGATACTTTTATGATTTATGATTTGTGTACAATGACTTAAACTGTCCTAAGAAAAATCGTAAAGACAAATAAGATTGATCGTGAGATTGAGCCAATGTTACTGATGTTTCTTCAGGAACCACTTCTTCTAAAGTTTTCTTAGCCAGCACACTCGGTAAAATAGAAAGTTTGTTGCTTAGAATAACGTTTGCTTTATGTTGATTTGCTTCATCTACCATCAAACAAATGGCACCATCCTGTTTTTTTAAATAAACCTGAATAGAGATTACATTTTGAATTACATTTTTTAGATAATACGCATCTAATTTGTTGTTGCATCTGTGTAAAAGGGCTGGGGTATTCATAAGCTTCTATTTAGGGGTAAGATTTTCTACTTATTTCTCTAGTATAAAGATACTCAAACAGTAATATATAAGTAGGTGATATACATCACCTTATGACTTTTTTGAATAAGATACTCATCAACTTTTATTATGATCTTTTATGCGAAAACGCAAGAAAATGCTTCTTATCTTCATTAAAAACAAACTCCATCAACAAAATTCGTATTGTTGATGGAGTTTTCTTATTCTGTTATGTAACCTTAGTTTTCTTTAAGAATTTAAAAAACCAATTCTTTTAATTTCTCTTTAATTTTTTCATTCACGTTTTTAGGATAATTTTTTTCTCCCATAAAGATGTCTGTCAAAGCTTCGCTAAAACGTTGTCCATACTTTTTTAACAAAAACTTTCTTACAGTTTTGTTACTATAAAATAACTTTGCCAATTTCATAGATGTTAACAACTCTGGCATGATTGTGTTTTCTATAATTTTACTGTAGTTTGCTGCAGCTTTTTTTAAGTCTCCTTTTGATTCTTCAATAGCCTTGGCAACCAACTTACCGCTTAAAATAGCATTAGAAATACCTTCCGCGGTTAAAGGATCTGCAAAGCCAGCAGCATCTCCTATTAAAAACACATTATTTTTTACAAAACCATCTAATCTTGGAGTTACAGGAATTTGGTAACCATACTTTTTAATATCTACAATTTCATCAATCCCTAAGAACTGCATATACTTGGCACAATATGCTTTTATTTTTTGTTCGTCTTTTAATTTTTGAATAATAGCTACCCCAATAGACAAATGGTGCTTTTTAGGAAAACACCATCCGTAACCTCCTGGAATTGCATCTATATCAAATCTTATTTCTTTAGACAATCTTTCAAAATTTTTGGGGTCTACTTCTACTTCGTATTCCAATGCAGGAATTAACGTTCGGGTATCTTTTTCCCAACCAGCCATTTTCGCTAACTGACTGTATACCCCATCGGCAGCTATTACTTGTTGTACTTGTAACGTTCCCTGATTGGTTTCTACCATAACACCGTTTTTAGAGGAACTAAGAGCTATTACTTTACAATTTTCTAGCAATGTTACTCCATGTTCTTGTGCTTTTTCTATCATCAACTTATCAAAAGCATCTCGCATAACCAACGAAACTATGGGCTGATCTCTGTGTGTTTTAAAATGTAAGTTTTTTCCCATGTAAACATCTACTTCATGAAAAGTGATGTCTACCGCAGAAGTTACATCAAAAGGCATGTCTTTTTTCCCTCTATAAACCAAACCTCCACCACACACTTTGTATCGTGGCAAAGTTTCTTTTTCTAGGACAATGGATTTAATTCCTGCTTTGGCTAAATGGAATGCTGCAGAGGCTCCTGATGGTCCTGACCCTACAATGGCTACTTGATAATTCTCCATAGTTTTTTCAATAATTGCGTAACAATAATAGAAATTAAAATTTGCTTATCAAACAGTGGAATTGGCTTTATTTTTGAGTCAATAAAAACAATCTTAAAATTTTAAATCTTGACGCTATTTCTAAGTATATTCTTAATTTAGCGGTCTAAATTTTACCCTTTCATGAAAAAAATATGGAACCTTGTTTACAGCACTAGATTAATGGCTGTATTATTTGTTGTTTTTGCTGCTGCTATGGGAATTGCCACCTTTATTGAAAATGATTACGGAACAGAAACAGCCAAAGTTTTGGTATATAATGCTTGGTGGTTTGAGCTTATTATGGTGTTTTTTGTAATTAACTTTTGCGGTAATATTTTTAAATATAAGTTATACAAAAAAGAAAAGTGGACTGTTTTGCTGTTTCATGTTGCTTTTATCTTTATTATAATTGGTGCAGCTGTTACTAGATATGTCAGTTACGAAGGTATGATGCCTATATTAGAAGGAGAAAAAACAAATCAGATTTTTTCTGAAACCACGTATTTAAACCTAAACATACATAACTTTAAAGAAGAAAAATACGTACACAGTCCTATTTTATTGTCTGCTAAAGGTAAAGCTTCTTATCAATTAGAAACAGATTTTAGAGGTCAGAAAATAGCTATTGAACTTACGGATTATATACCTAATGCAAAAACAGAATTCACACAAACTGAACAAGGAGACTTGTACTTGCACTTTGTGGAATCTAGTTCGGGAAGCAGACATGATCACTATATAAAAAAAGGAAGTATAGAAAATATTCATGGAGTATTGGTAGGTTTTGAAAATGAAGAAAATGCATCTATCAATTTTACTGAAGCAAACGGTGAGATGCAAATTCAGTCTAAACACAACGGTACTTTTATGCGAATGGCAGATCGTTACACTGGACAAATTACGAAAGGAGAAACCACTAAATTTAACTACCTAAGTTTGCATCAATTGGCAGGGTTGAGTTTTGTAGTACCCGAAAAACCAGTTCATGGAGAAATGAAAACTGTTTCTGCAAAAGATAAAAACGCTTATCCAGAAGCCTTAATTACACTAAAAGTAAGCTCTAAGGACAAGATGACTTTGGTACAAGTTAGAGGAGGAAAATACACTTCTAACAAGCCTATTTCTTTTCAACTAGCAGATTTAAACTTTAATATTTCTTATGGTTCAAAAATTATTGAATTGCCATTTTTTATACAACTAAACGATTTTCAATTGGAAAAATATCCTGGTTCAGAATCTGCAGCCTCTTATGCTAGTGAAGTTACAGTAATTGATGAAAGAGAAAACAATACGTTTGATTTTAGAATTTACATGAACCACATTCTTAACTACAAAGGATACAAATTCTTTCAATCTAGTTACGACTTATCTGGACCTAAAGAAGAAACCCGTTTGTCTGTTAACCACGATGCTATAGGAACTTTAATTACCTATTTTGGATACTCTTTATTATATACTTGTATGATTATGACTTTGTTCTTAAAAAAGACTCGCTTTGGTCAATTAAGTCAGAAATTAAGAAAACTAAAAAATAAAACTACTGTTATCGGTTTGTTTATCACCCTTTCTACTACTGTTGGATTTGCCCAAGAACACGATCACAATCACACCGATCATACACAAGAAGAAACTCATGAGCATCAACATGACCACGACCATAACCATGACCATGACCATTCACACGAAAACACGCATCAACACGAAGGTCATCAAGCACAAACTTTACCACAACAATTAGATCCAGAAACGGTAAAAAACGCAATCATAAAAAATGCTGTAAAACCAGAACATGCCTTAAAATTTAGCAAGTTGGTTATACAAGATGCCGGAGGTCGTATGAAACCTGTACATACTTTTGCCAGCGAATTGTTAAGAAAAGTTAGCAAAAAAGACACTTACCACGGTTTGGATGCCAATCAAGTATTTTTGTCTATTATTGAAAATCCCAGAGCTTGGTTTGGTGCTCCTATTATTTATTTAGAACGTAACGACAAAAAAATACGAAGCATTATTGGTGTAAATCAAGATACCAAATATGCTGCTTTGTCAGACTTTATTGATCCTAGCGGAAATTATATTTTAACTTCTTATGTAGCAGAAGCTGAAAAAAATCAGAAAAAAAACACTTTTGAAAAAGATGTTATTAATGTAGACAAACGTGTTGGCTTATTATATACAGCCATTAGCGGAAGTATTTTAAGAATTTTTCCTAAACCTAATGATGAAAATAACAAATGGGTTTCTCAGCTAGAACTAGAAACTGCTGGATTTACTGGCATTGATTCTGTGTTTGTAAAACAAATTGTACCTGCTTACAGACAAACTTTGTGGCAAGCAAAACAAAACAAAGATTATTCTGAAGCCAATGAAATTTTAACGGGAATTAAAAATTTTCAGAAAAAATTTGGTGCGGCTGTTTACCCTAGTCAAGATAAAATAGATTTTGAAGTTTTGTACAATCAATACGATGTCTTTAAAAAACTATTCTCTTACTACATGTACATCAGTGCTTTGTTGTTTGTATTTATCATCATTCAGATTTTTAAAGATGGTAGAATCATCAATTATCTTATCAAAGGAAGCATTGTAGTTGTAATCTTTCTGTTTATATTACAAACCCTTGGATTGGGAGTTCGCTGGTTCATTTCTGGACACGCTCCTTGGTCCGATGCGTACGAATCTATTATTTACGTATCATGGGCCACTATGTTGTTTGGTTTGTGGTTTGGAAAAAAATCATCCTTAACCATAGCTGCTACTGCTTTTGTTACTTCTATGATTCTTATGATTGCTCACTGGAACTGGATGGATCCACAAATTGCCAACTTACAACCTGTATTAAACTCTTATTGGCTAATGATACACGTGGCGATTATTGTAGCAAGTTACGGACCGTTTACGCTAAGTATGATTTTGGGAATTGTTGCCCTAATTTTGATGATTTTAACCAACGAAAAAAACAGAAAATCTTTAAAAACTAAAATTGAAGAACTAACCATTATTAACGAAATGAGTATGACCGTTGGTTTGGTTATGCTAACCATTGGAAACTTTTTAGGTGGAATGTGGGCCAACGAAAGTTGGGGACGTTATTGGGGATGGGATCCTAAAGAAACTTGGGCCTTAATTAGCATTATGGTTTACGCATTTGTACTTCACATGCGCTTAATTCCTGGACTTAGAGGTCGATTTGCTTTTAATATCATATCGGTTTATGCCTTTGCTAGTATTATGATGACTTATTTTGGTGTAAACTTTTACTTATCAGGATTGCACTCATACGCTAGTGGAGATCAAGTAGTAACTCCTAATTTTGTTTATTATTCTATTGCTACTGTAGCTGTTCTAGGTATTTTGGCCTATGTAAAGTTTAAAAAGTATTATAAAAAGTAAAAGCTTTGGTATTTTCCATAATTATTCGTTTAAATTTGCACAACTAAAAAAATTCATAAACTAACATGTTTCACAAGTATTTAAAACTCGTATTGGCAGCTGGAGTTGTTGTTTTAGCAGTATTGCAATTTATTGATGAAAATATAGGTAACGGTATCTTGTTACTCTTATTGGCAGGTATTTTTATCTTTTTATATTTTAAAAACGAAATCTTATTATTAGCTTTTTTGCAAATGAGAAAACAAGATATGGTAGGAACTGAAAAGTGGCTGCTAAAAATCAAAAATCCAGAAATGTCTTTAATTACTTCTCAACAAGCTTACTACTACTATTTACAAGGCTTGATTGTAATTCAGAAAAACATGACCCAAGGCGAAAAGTTACTAAAGAAAGCATTAAACATTGGATTAAGAATGGGGCACGATCAGGCAATGGCTAAATTAAATTTGGCAGGGGTTGCTATGAGCAAACGTAGAAAAAGAGAAGCTACTACCTTGTTGAACGAAGCTAAAAAATTAGACAAACATGGTATGTTAGGAGATCAAATAAAAATGATGAAAGATCAGATGAAAAGAATCTAATTCTTTTTTACGTACACAATAAATACAAACAAAGCCTTCTAAAAATTAGAAGGCTTTGTAATTTGTTATCAGTTCTACTTTATTCTTTTACACAGGCACTACCAAGCTTTTATAAATTGCTTCATATTTTGGGAGTACAGCATCCATTTGAAAAGTTGCAGCTCTTTGTTGTGCATTTTCTTTAAAGGTTTCTAAAACTCCTTTATTTTCTATTAGTTTCAAGGTGTTTTTGGCCATATCTTCTACATCTCCAACGTTGCTTAAAAAACCTGTTTCTCCATGAATATTTACCTCTGGTAACCCTCCTGTATTACTAGAAATAACAGGAGTTCTAGCTGCCATCGCTTCCAAAGCAGCCAAACCAAAACTTTCGGATTTAGAAGGTAATAAAAAAACATCTGTATAACATAGTATTTTTGCTACTTCGGTACTATTTCCTAAAAATAAAATTTTGTGATATACATTTAGTTCTTTAGCTATTTTTTTTACTTCTACCATTTCGGGTCCCTCTCCTACCAACAATAATTTAGCAGGTTTAATAGCTGCTACTTTTGCAAAAATACGAACCACATCTTTCGCTCTTTTTACGGGCCTATAGTTACTAATATGTGTTAAAATGTACTCATCTTCTTTAGCAATATTTTTTCGTTGACAATCAACTGCTCCTAAGGGATGTTTTGCATATTTTTCTAACTCAATAAAATTGTACACAACTTCTATATCCCTTTTTATGTCGAACAAACGGAAGGTATCATCTTTAAGACTTTGCGATACCGATGTTACAACATCAGAATTGTTAATACTAAACTCAACAGCTGTTTTGTAGTTTGGATGGCTACCTACCAAAGTAATATCTGTACCATGTAGTGTAGTTACTACTCTTACATCAATTCCTTTTTGTGCCAACATTTGTTTGGCCATGTAAGCTGCATAAGCATGGGGTATGGCATAATGAACATGTAAAATATCTATCTTATATTTTTCTACAACTTGTGCCATTCTACTAGACAAAGCAAGTTCATAAGGTTGGTAATGAAACAGAGAATATTCCTGTATTTGTACTTGATGGAAATGAATTCCGCTAGCAATTAAATCCAATCTAACAGGAGGTTTGTAGGTAATAAAATGTACCTCATATCCTTTTTGTGCTAATGCCATTCCCAATTCTGTTGCTACTACCCCACTACCACCAAAAGTCGGGTAGCATACAATACCTATACGCATATGATTATTTTTCAATATCTGTCTATAAAACGATTCTTAACTTACGTGGTTACAAAATTAATGTAAAATAAGCCTGAATCCTACTATCAAAAACCAAGCCTTTGTATGCTAAACTTTTTTAAAAAAAATTATTTTTATCCAAAAAAAAGTTTAATTTCGCAACCGCTAAGTTAAGCATGGTGCCTTAGCTCAGTTGGTAGAGCAAAGGACTGAAAATCCTTGTGTCCCTGGTTCGATTCCTGGAGGCACCACACAAAAAACCGTTCCTAATTAGGAACGGTTTTTTTATATGATAAACTTCAACTTCTTTTTTAAACATATCACCCTCTAAACTTTCTAAAATTGGTATCTTTAAACTATTGAAGAAAACAGCCTTTTTTATGAAAATAATTGCTCCTTCCATTATACGTCAACTATTTATTCTTTTATTGATATTAACTACTGGCGGACTTATTTTTAGCAAAATGACTCCTTATTTATCAGGAGTATTGGGAGCTATTACTCTGTATGTAATCTTAAGCAAAGGGATGCATCTATTAACTAAAAAAGGTTGGAAAAAACACTGGTCTGCCACCGCGTTGTTAGCTCTATCTTTTGTAGCTATTTTGCTACCAATTCTTGGTGTATTTTTTATGTTATCAGAAAAAATTAAGAACATTTCTAAAAATTCAGATCAAATTATAGACGAAGTCAAACAAAAACTAGATGCAACCAAACAATACATTGGCTATGATGTAACGGAATTCATTAACACATCCGAAGTTTCTTCTTGGCTTTCTGAAAATTTACAAAGTTGGATTGGCGGTACTTTTAACACTGCTATGGTTATTTTTATCATGTACTTTTTGCTGTACTATATGTTAATCAACTTTCAGCATTTAAACACCTCCATATACAATTACCTTCCTTTAAAAAGAAAAAACTTTTCCCTTTTAGAAAAAGAAATTAACGCTATGGTAAAAGCCAATGCTTTGGGAATTCCACTAGTAGCAGTAGCACAAGGACTTGTAGCCCTTGTTGGTTTTTTTATTTTTAACATCGAAAACCCGTTTTTTTGGGCAGTTGTTGTAGCCATCGGTTCTATGAT
The DNA here is from genome assembly GCF_000220525.1 of Ochrovirga pacifica. GTDB lineage: Bacteria > Bacteroidota > Bacteroidia > Flavobacteriales > Flavobacteriaceae > Ochrovirga > Ochrovirga pacifica. The sequence continues at coordinate 35,558 of NZ_AFPK01000067.1, forward strand.
TCCGTTTATTGGTAGCATGTTAGGTACTTTGCCAGTTTTTGCCCTTACCTTTTCTAGTGGAGATGTGTTTAACGCTTGGGGAATTTTAGTATATGGAATTGTTTTTGTCGGAGCTACGGACAATATCATTCGTTTGTACGTACTTAATAAATTAGACGATGTACATCCATTAATTACACTTTTAGGAGTATTAATTGGTATTCCTCTATTTGGATTTATTGGTTTGGTTTTTGGCCCCTTGCTAGTAAGTATCTTTTTTGTGATGGTACGCATTTATAAAAATGAGTACAGCTCCTCAGATTCTAAAACTGCCACTTAATTTTTTACATTTCAGCCCTAAATTTTAACAATTCGGTCTTATTTTTCATTCACTTTTTGATATCATTATTATTTTTGACGTGTAAGTTAGCTACTATAACAACTGCTAAACCACTGATTAAATTGTTATTGTAATGTCATCAACCGTAAAAACTGAAAAACTACTTCCTTTAAAGTCTATAGCTGTATTGCCTTTTGTAAATATGAGTAGCAATTCTGAAAACAGCTATTTTTGTGATGGAATGACAGAAGAAATCATTAATGCATTGACCACCATTGCTAATTTGAAAGTGATTGCCAGAACCTCTTCTTTTGCCTACAAAAACAAAAACACCGATTTAAGAACTGTTGGACAAGAGCTTGGAGTGGTTTCTATTTTAGAAGGTAGTATTCGCTTTCAGAAAAAAAGAGTACGCATTACAGCGCAGCTAATTAACACTACCGATGGATTTCATTATTGGTCTCAAAATTTTGATAGAGAACTCCAAGATATTTTTCAACTTCAAGACGAAATTAGTTTGTTAATTGCAGATAAAATCCGAGAAAACTTTGGACACCTAGATCTTGAGGATAGCTTAGTAAAACCACCTGATATTTCCATTACTGCATACCAACATTTCTTACAAGCCAAAGCACTGATTGCAGAATTTAACAAACAAGCCATTTTGCAAGGAATTGATTTGCTAAAAAATATAATTAACGATTTTCCAAATTTCGCCCAAGCTTACGTAACCATTCACTACGCTTATAATAGTATGGCTGCTGGGGGCTTAATGCCTGTAGAAAAAGCTTTTGATTTAGGAGGTACTTACCTAAATAAAGCCAACGATTTAGATATGTATTTGCCCGAAGTTTACCATTCTAAAGGTTGGGATGCATTAAACAAAAACTGGGATTTTATTCACGCTGTACAACACTTGCAAAAAGCCATACAATTGTTACCTAATTATGCCGATGCACATCAAAAATTATTCATCACCTTAATTCTTGAGGGCAATTTATCTCAGGCACAAACTCATATTCAGCATGCGTACGAGTTAGATCCTTTAAACGATCTTAACAATTATTTTATGGCTTACAATGCCTATATAAATTCCGATGCTCAAAACACCAATGTTTATTTTAATCGCTGTTTTGAAATTAACAATAAGTTTATAGTAGGATATAGTATTTATGCATTGGCCTTAATACATCAAAAAAGGAGCAAACACATCCTTAGACTTTGTGAGCAAATTCCCCCAATAGAAGGTTCGGATATTGAAATAAAAATTATGCAAACCTTGGCTTATGCAGCAATGCAACATCAAAGTAAATTACAAGTGCATTTAGACCAACTTCAACTTTTGTTATCTTCCGACAGCAGAGAAAGAGTACGTTTTTTTCTAATTTATGTCTATGTATTACTTAAGGAAGATAGACTTGCTTTACAATTAATAGATCAGGGAATTGAAAATAAAGAACCTTTAATGACTTTGTTAAAGGTTGATCCTTTGCTAAAACCATTACATCGCTACCAAAAATTCAATCAACAATTACAAACTATTTTTAAGCTGTCTAACACTCATATATTGTCAGAAAAAACAACTGTAAAAAAACCACTTTCTTCTAGTTTAATTGCTACTTACAAAAATAAATTGCAAACAAGCATGGAACAAGATCAGGTGTATTTAGATTCTTCTTTATCGTTACGTAAACTTGCCCAAAAAATTGATCTTCACCCCAACCAACTCTCTTGGTTGCTAAACGATTGTTTTGATCAAAATTTTAATGATTTCATCAATTTCTACAGAATTCAACATTTTAAAAAGTTAGCCGTACAGCCAGGTTCAGAGCAATACACACTGCTTAGTTTAGCTTACGAAAGTGGCTTTAATTCTAAAAGTGTGTTTAATGCCTGTTTTAAAAAGCAAGAAGCTAATACCCCTAGTCAGTGGGTAAAATCTGTTAAAAAACCATCTAATTTCTTAACAACTTAAAGCATTTAAAATTAAACACTTATCTACTTTTGTTTTTGGCACCTTAAAGTCAAAAAAATCTTGCAAAGGAGTCTCAAAACCTTTATGATTTAAATATTGATGTAGCGCTGTATTTAAGCCTTGCGTAAATTTTTGATGTTTGGCTCCTTTAGGATCTTTGTGAAATAAATCATTCTCTGCAAAACCTTTAAAAACAGGACCTGTTACTTCAATATCGTAAGCATCTGGATTTTTTCCTACAGGACTATGAGCTGTACAAGCAAACAAATGCCAAAAACCAGACTGTATACATTGATGATAAAACAATTGTCTTACCACCTCTAACGAATCAATTGTTTCTTGTATCGTTTGTGTTGGGAATCCGTACATTAAATAAGCATGAACCATGATATTATGATTTGAAAAGGCCTTGGTTACTCTTGCTACCTGAGCAATATCTACCCCCTTTTTCATTTTGGTCAACAATCTATCGGATGCTACTTCTAGACCACCAGTAACAGCAATACAGCCTGATTTTGCTAACAAAGCACAAAGTTCTTCGTTAAATGTTTTCTCGAAACGAATATTTGTCCACCAGGTAATGTATACCTTTCTTTCTAAAAGTTTATGAGCTAAAGCTCTTAACATTTTTGGAGGTGCTGCTTCATCTACAAAATGAAAACCTCTAATGCCTGTTTCACTGATTATTTTTTCTATTTTGTTTACCAAATCATCGGCTGTGGTGTTTTGGTAGTTTCCTATATAATCTAAAGTTACATCACAAAAAGAACATTGTTTCCAATAACATCCGTGGGCAATTGTTAGTTTGTTCCACCTACCATCCGACCACATTCTGTGCATTGGGTTCATTACATCTAAAAATGACAAATATTTATCATGAGGCAGGCCAACATAACTTGGAGCTGGTAAGTTTTTGTGATGGAAAATAGTATTGGGAATCTTGTTTTTATACACTACTTTTCCTGACTGGATTTTGTAAGTTCTTTCCAACTCATTTTCTGACACATTGTTTTGTAAGTACTGAATCAGTTTTAACAAAGGTCCTTCTCCATCATCTAAAGTAATAAAATCAACATAATTAAAAACTCTGGGATCAGACAACCTCCTTAATTCCGTATTACAATAACCTCCTCCTAGTGTAATTCTTAGTTGTGGAAATTCCTGTTTTAAATACTGTGCACATCGCAAAGCAGAAAATAAATTTCCTGGAAAAGGTATACTAAACCCCACCAAATCATATGCTTTTTGGGTTACCTGTTCTTTTAACAGATACAACATTTCGTCCTCTATAATAGTGGTTTCGTATTGCAACAAATCGTCTATTTCGTCAAAACTAGAAGCAGCTCTGGCAATGTGTTCGGCATAGCGAGTAAAAGAGAAAAACTCATCCACATTAGCTTGTATAAAATCGCCTAATTCTTCTACAAACAAAGTAGCCAAATGCTTAGCTTTGTCTAATATTCCTAAATTCCCAAAAGTTGTGCTTAGATCACTTTCTAACTGAATTCTTCTATGTCCTTGTGGTAAATAACTTGGGTGATTTATTTGATAAGCAGCCGTAATTTCTTGATTTCTTAAATAATTCATCACAGAATCTACCTTATCTATGTATTCCTCTTTGTATTTCCAAACCAAAGGAAATTCATAGTTACCCAACATTTCTGCTTGTTTAAAAAGTGCCTCTACATATTCTGATGTAAAAATTTCCGTAAACAACTCAATACTTAAATCCATTTGATCTACACAAACCCCTTTGGTTTCTAAAAAACCTTTGAGATACGCTGTGGCAGGATATGCTGTGTTGAGTTGGGTAAAGGGTGGAGTGATTAATAAAACGTTTGCCGACATATAGGTAATAAAACCACAAAGGTAAATCTTATATAGCTACTTGAAAAATCTATTTTGTTACAATAAAGTACAAAAAAAACAGAGCTAAGAAGTGTTTCTTAGCTCTGTTTTAAATGTTCCTGAAAAATTATTCTTTTATTTCCATAAACTCTACAGGAGAACCATTGTGTGCTATAAACACTACTCGAACTCCTTTTGCAGGACTAAACGGAGCTACAACAACTTCTTTCCCTTTAATAGCCTCTTCTATATTAGGAACCAAATAAGCTACGTGAGGTATAGAGGTTACCAAAGGATGCCAAGGACTATCGGCATCAAATTTTACCCACTCTATCTTGTATTCGTCTTTGTCAAATTCTGTAAAGTGAACTTTTCCTGGTTCAAAAAAACCATCCCATTCTTTATCTTCGGTTGTTGGGATTCCGATGTGGCTAAACTTATATTCCATTTTTTTTGGTTTTGATGTATTTATTTTATGATAAAATCTAAGCTGTAGTTTCCTGATGGAAGTATATACTTAGGTAAAGTCTCGGAAAGCGTTCCTCCCAAACTCCAATGAGCTGTATCTATGTTTAATGTATAAAACCCTTGAGGTTTTAAATCGTATGGATGCTTGGCTTGCATGATATTTTTTGCAGCATATGGCCATATAGAAAAATTAAAGTAAGGAGCTCCTTCTAGAACAAGGCTTTCTTTTTTATCTGAACTTAAAGCCAACCATCTTACATCGGATCTGTTTCCATTTTCTTGAGGAAATACATAGTTTGTAAATAAATCTTCTGTTTTAAAACTAAACTCATCCACTACCGTTCCTCTTTTTCTATCTACATAATTTTCCCAAGGTCCTTTTCCGTAAAAACGAGTTTGTGTATAGTCTTTAGAAACCCCCATTTCCATACCAAAACGAATTAGACTAGGTAGAGATTTTTTTGCTTCCATGTCCATTTTTACAGCAACTCTTCCATCCGACAAAAAGGTATAGGTTAACAAGATTTTTACCTCGTCTTTATAGATTTTTGTTACCAAAACTTTTGCTGAACTCTTTCCTGTACTTACATCTACTTGAGTTGTTTTTAATTTGTCTGCTAAAAACTCCCAATATTTTCTCGATTTTTTGAAATCTCTACTACTAGCTCCCCTAATATCATTGTCTACAGGTGGACGGAAAAAATTAGGTTGTAATGGAAATTGTATCTGCTCCTTACTATTTTTTGTAAAAGAAATTAATGCTCCAGATTCTTTTGAAACTTTTGCTGTAAAACGTTTTCCTAAAACCTGTATTTCACTCTCTGTCTGACGAACCATCACTGTTGATTTTGATTGAGAAATTAATTCAACAGCATTGGTATTGTCTTGCAACAATAATTGTTCATAAGCTACTTGATGTCCTTTTTTTGCCCACCATTTTTCAGATGCTTCGTGTACAGAAATAGTCAACCAGTACTCTTTTCCTTTTTTAAAACGTATTTTTTTTAGGGGAATCGTTAATATTGCTTCAGACTTAGGAGCAACATTGGTGTTTTTTAAAATTCCGTATTGAATTTCTTTTCCATTTTCTGACACCGACCATTGCACCTCATATTGATTTAAATTGGTAAACCCCAGATGGTTGGTAGCCTTAATTTTCCCAGATTTTACATCCGCTTCCTTAAAATTAAACGGTTGAAAAATATACTTGCATTCCCAAGCATGCGGATTTGGTTGTCTGTCCGAAGAAAAAACTCCGTTAATACAGAAATTTTTATCATTAGGTACATCTCCAAAATCTCCTCCATAAGCAAAGTACTTTTCTCCTTTTTCAGTTGTTGCTTCCAATCCTTGGTCTACCATATCCCAAATAAAACCTCCTATTAAATTCTTTTTTGAGTGAATTAAATCCCAATATTCACCTAAGTTTCCTATAGAATTACCCATGGCATGTGCATATTCACACATTACAATAGGTCGGTCTATCTGTTTGCTTTCAGACATGGCTTTTAATTGATATATTTCTGGGTACATTCTACTTAACACATCTACATAATCAGGATCATCAGGATTGGCATGTGCTTTCCCTCTAAACTTTTTTTGTCCCTCTTCTCCTTCTAAATAATCGGGATCGGTAGGATCTCCTTGTGCCCCTTCATAATGTACAAAACGAGAAGGATCGTAATCTTTTATCCAACCTGCAGCAGCAGCAAAAGCAGGACCAGTACCCGATTCATTTCCCATAGACCAAGAAATAATAGAAGGATGATTTTTATCTCTATCAACCATTCTCATAATTCTACTCAATATAGGAATAGCCAAACTCGGTTGTTGGGGTGCATAGCTTCCTAAATGATGTGTTTCTATATTTGCTTCGTCCATTACGTACAACCCATATTGATCGCACAAATCGTAAAAATAAGGGTCGTTAGGATAGTGAGATGTTCGAACGGCATTAAAATTGAATTTCTTTAATAATCTAACGTCATCTTCCATGTCTTTTCTAGTCAAAGCTTTTCCTCTAACTGCGTGATGATCGTGACGATTGACTCCCATAATCTTCACTTCTTTTCCATTAATAAGGAGTTCGTTGTCTTTACCAAACGCTATTTTTCTAAATCCAATTTTCTGACTCCTAGACTCTACTATATTTCCTTCTGGATCTTTTACATCAAAAACAATGGTGTATAAATAAGGCTGTTCCACAGACCATTTTTTGGGATTTTTAATCATCGTATCTAAAAAACCAAATTTGGTAATATCTCTCTGTGGCCATCTTTCAAAGTGAATGGCTTCTATATCACAAGTCAATTCTTGCTGCAATACTTCTTGTTGATTGGCATCGTATAACTGAGCTGCTAATTTCCAACCTTTCAATGCTTCCTCATCACCTTTCATCCAAATATGCGGACGAACTTCTAAACGCCCATCTTTTAAATCATCTTCTAAATTTGTACGAATATAAAAGTCATTCAACGCAATTTTAGGTTGTGCCAACAACATCACTTCTCTGTGAATACCACTTAGTCTCCACATATCTTGATCTTCTAAATAACTTCCATCACTCCATCTAAATACCTGAACAGCCACCCTATTTTTTCCTGTATTGATGTAATCTGTAATATCAAACTCTGCTGCCAATCTACTTCCTTGACTGTACCCAACTTTTTTTCCATTGACCCAAACATAAAAAGCAGAAGAAACCCCTCCAAAATGCAAAATTACAGATTGATTTTTCCAAGACTCATCAATGTTAAAATCTCTATAATAGCTTCCCACAGGATTGTCTCTATACTTTTCTATAAAAGGAAATTGTGGCGGATGCGGCCCCATGTAGCTAAAATTACGTTTTCCTCCGTTTTCAATATCGGGAGTAAAAGGATAAATTATGTTGGTATAAATAGGCTGACCATAACCCTGCAATTCCCAATTTGATGGAACGGGAATGTCTTTCCAATCGGTACTATTTCCATTAAAATCTTTGGCTATAAAATTGGTAGGTCTTTCGGTAGAACGCTTAACAAAGTTAAATTTCCAAGTACCATTTAAAAACTGAACTCTTGCTTTTTTTCTATTCCCTTGTAAAGCATCTGCATGATTTTTATAAGAATAGCTAGGTACCCTTGCCCTAAGTTTATTTTGTTCAAACATTAGTTCGTTTTCCCAATCATTTTGCTGGGCAAACACAAAATTTACAGCCACCAACAGCAGCCATAAAAAACTTTTTTTCACGTTCATTTTATTATTTTATTGGTTTGTTTTTTGCGATTTTTTATTGGCTATAAAAAGGTCTTAATTATTTAAGTACATTTTTTGAAAAGCTTTGGGGTTTACCCCTTTTATTTTTTTAAACTGTCTGTTAAAATTGGTTTGCGAATTGTAACCACAACTGTAAGTAACTTCAGAAATAGATAGTTTGTTATCTATTAACAATTTACAAGCATGTCCTACTCTTACTTCGTTTAAAAATTGTGAAAAAGTTTTGTGCATTCTTTTCTTAAAAAATCTACAGAAAGGAGAAACACCCAAATGTGCAATATTGGCAACCTCTTCTAGATGAATTTCTCTGCTTAAATTTTCTAATACGTATTGGTATACCTTTTCTAGCCTTTGTGAATCTTTAACGTATATTTTTTCAGTGTATCCATTGCTGGCAAATTCTTTAGTATCTTTTGCTGAGGCCAATGCATATAAAATTCCCAACATACATTCTATACTTTTGTAGCCTGTTAAAGTTAACAGCTTAGACATTTCTCCTGCTACAAAAGTTCTTACCTCTTCGTTTAAAAAAGCAACTCCATTACTCGCTTTGGTCAATAGGTTCTTAATTAGTACCATTTCTGTAATTTCAAAAAAATCTTTTCCTAAAAAGTCTTCATTAAAATGTAGTACTATTACTTCTGCCTTTTTATTGATGTCTTTATGATATGCATCTGAGTTTCTCCATAAATGAGGCATATTACTTCCTATCAAAGCCAATTCTCCAGAAGAAAACTCATGTACATTATCTCCTATAAAACAAGTTCCCTCTCCTTCTATTATGTAAATCAATTCTAGTTCTTGATGCAAATGCCAAGACTCATCTAGGTAAGGCTTGTTGTTTTGATAAACTGAAAAGCTTTTATTAGAAGGCGTTATTTTTTTCTGTAAAATCTTCAAGGTTAAATAATTATTACGTCGTTCAAGTATAAAATTAACACATTTAATCAATATAATACTCCTTATCCTTAAAAATTGTCAATAAAATACTTGTTTAGGTATATTGTTGTTAAATAAATGCACAATTATTAACGAAATTTGTTAAAACTTAATATACAACTTTATGGATACCTATTTGTTTGCAATTATTCTAGTTTTAATTGCCAGTTTATTTCAAGGAAGCTTTGGATTGGGAATGAAATACATAGCTCCTTTAAAATGGGAAGCCTGGTGGATTGTTCATGCAACAGTAGCTATGGTTATTTTTCCTTTGTTATGGGCTTTTTTAGTCGTTCCAGACTTATTTAGTATAATAGCACAAGCTCCTAGCAATGAAATTTTTTCGGGAGCAGCCTTAGGTTTTGGATGGGGAATAGGAGGAATTATGTTTGGAGTCTCTGTTGGATATATAGGAATGTCTTTGACTTATGGAATTGTAATGGGGCTTTGTTCTATTGCTGGGGCATTAATTCCCATGTTTTTAAAATACAACTCTATAAATAAAGATAGTATTCCTTATATATTATTGGGTTTAATTCTGTTAGCTGTTGCCGTTGTTGTGGTAACCATTGCAGGATTAAAAAGAGATAAATTATTAGCTATACAAGGAGCAGAAATAGAAGGAATTAAAAAAGGGGCTGCCTTTAAAAAAGGATTGATAATTGCTTCGGTCAGCGGAATTTTATCTGCCATGCTTGCTGTAGGGTTTGACAATACCCCAGAAATAGGAAAACTAGCAGAAAAAGCGGGAGCCTTACAAAGAAACACTGCCTTGGCTCGCTGGGTTGTTGTTTTGGCGGGAGCTTATGTAATGAATTTAGGATATAGTTTGTTCTTACTCATCAAGAACAATTCATTCAACTCCTTTAAAACACCACAAATGGGAAAAGCACTTAAATGGTCTATCATTGCTGGGCTGCTATGGTTTGCTGCTTTAGGAACTTACGGACAAGGTGTTGCTCTGATGGGAGAAATAGGAACCATGATTGCCTGGCCTATGATGTTGGGTATTTCTTTAATCATTAGCAATATTTGGGCTTATCGATCAGGAGAATGGAAAAACGCTACCAAACCTTTTCAGACATTATTACTGGGAATAGGAATTATTATTATCGCAACTTGCGTATTGGCATATTCTAACACTTTATAAAACAAAACTAACACAAATAGAGCTTCCTAGGATTTTTTTAATGCAGGTTGCTCCTAACTAATTATAGAATTAATGATGAGGATTAAAGAAATTACACCTTATGTATTGATTAGTAAATTGGACGAACCTTTTTACTTTTCACAGTGGCAATACGACACTAGAAAGATTTGTTTGGTAAAAATTACCTTAGAAGACGGAACTTATGGATGGGGAGAAGGGTATGGTCCTGCTGATGTAATTAAAGCAGGTATTGAGTATTTTACTCCTTTTATCAAAGGAAAGTCTGCACTAGAACACGAAACCATTTGGCAAGAAATGTACTTGCGTTCACTTGACTTTGGCCGTAGTGGTATTTTTCAGGCTGCTGTAAGTGCTATTGATGTTGCTTTATGGGATTTGAAAGGAAAAATCTTAAACCAACCTGTATCTGTACTTTTAGGAGGTGTAAAAAATCCTGAAATTCATCCCTATGCAACAGGTTTATATTTTGAACGCGTAGAAAATCTAGAAAAAAAACTAGTTGATGAGGCTTTGTTGTACAAAAGTCAAGGATTTAAAGCTATAAAAATGAAAGTTGGTTTAGGAATTGAGCCCGATACTCATTATGTAAAAGCAGTTAGAGCAGCCATTGGTAATGATATTAAATTAATGATAGATGCCAATCACGCATACTCTTACAAAGAAGCTTTGGAACTCGCTTTAAAAGTAGAAAAATACAACATTTCGTGGTTTGAAGAACCCGTTTCCCCTGAAGATTATGATGGTTATAAAAAATTACGCTTACGCACTTCTATCCCAATAGCAGGTGGAGAGTGCGAGTATTTAAAACATGGTTTTAAGCGTTTGTTTGACAACGATTCTGTAGACATTGCTCAACCCGATATTTGTGCCACAGGAGGTTTAACAGAAGCTAAAAGAATTGCCTCTTTGGCTCAAACTTATTCTAAAGATGTGGTTCCGCATACTTGGGGAACATGGATTGCCATTAGTGCTGCCGTACATTTTGTTGCAAATCTAGACAAAAACCCTGGTAGAATGTATTCTGAAAAACCTGTAATGGAATTAGACAGAACAGAAAATCCGCTAAGAGATAAAGTAGTAAAACATAGTTTGATTATAGAAAACGGGGTATTGACCGTACCTAAAGTTCCTGGTTTAGGAGTAGACATTAATGAAGAAGCTTTAATTAAATACTCCTGTCAAAACAGCAATACAAATCACCTTATAAAATAATTTATGTATGAGCAATTTACTTTTTGGACATAAAAATTTATACATCAACGGAGAATTAAAACCCGCTAGCAATAATGGGGTGTTTGATGTGATTTCTCCAGCTACTGAAAAAAGCATAGGAACCATTGCTTGGGCAACCAAACAAGATACCCTAAAAGCTTTAGAAACCGCTGAACAAGGATTTCATTATTGGTCTCAACTTTCTATTGAAGACCGTAACCAATGGATTCATAAACTACGAAACAAAATAGTTGAAAACAGCGATTTGTTGCGTGAAGCCATTATGAACGAGATGGGAAAAACATGGGAAGCTTCGGAAGAAGACGTAGAACTTTTAATCAAGTCTTTGGAATTTTATGCTGATGAAATACACAATAGAAATCCAGAAGAAATAGCAGATAAAGAAGGCACACACTCTCATAAAATAGTAGCAAAACCATTAGGAGTAGCTGTGGCATTCTTAGCGTATAACTTTCCATTACTTAACTTAGGATATAAGCTAGGACCCGCTTTAGCAGCAGGCTGTAGTATTGTTTTAAAACCGTCGGAATTCTCTCCTATTTCGGCTTATATTATAGGAGAAATTGCGAAAGAAATTAATTTTCCTAAAGGAGTAATTACTGTTCTTTGTGGTGATTTAGAAAATGTTGGTATTCCATTGTGCGAAAGTACCATTCCGCAACTAATTACCATGATTGGGTCTGCAGGTACAGCTCAAAAATTAATGGAGCAAAGTAGCAAAACTTCTATCAAACGTTACAGTATGGAATGTGGTGGTAATGCTCCTTTTATTGTTTGCGAAGATGCTGATCTGGATACTGCCATTAACATTGGATCTATTTTAAAAACTAGCAACTCTGGACAAATATGTGTGGCTCCTAACCGCTATTTTGTGCATCAATCGGTTTTAGATGCTTTTGTAGCTGGAGTTAAAGCAAAATTTGAAAAAACAAAAATAGGTTTTGGACGTGATAACAAACCCGACATGGGACCATTGGCTAACAAACAATCCGTAGCTAAGGTAAAAGAAATTGTAAATAGAGCTATTGCACAAGGTGGAAAATTAATTACAGGAGGTAAAGAAATTGAAGGAGATGGTTATTATTTTGAACCGACCATTATTCTATTTGATAAACCTTATGCAGATATTATGGAAGAAGAAATTTTTGGTCCTGTAGTAATTGCTGTTCCCTTTACAGACAAAGCAGAGGTACTAAAATTAGCCAATAATGTTGATGCTGGTCTTTCGTCTTTTGTGTTTTCTAAAAGCAATGAAACCATTCAGTACTTTGCCCAAAATTTAGACTTTGGAGAAATTCAAGTCAACGGAGTTAAATACGATATCTATTTACCTCATGTGGGGGTTAAAAATGCTGGTGTTAGTATGGACTGTTCTAAATATGCATTAGACGATTATTTATCAAAAAGAAGAATTACCATCAAACTATAAAAGATGAGTACACATCAACAATTTATCAGTTGCGACTGGGGTACATCTAACTTTAGATTGCGACTGATAGATTATCAAACGCTAGAAATTCTAAAAGAACTTACTTCTGATGTAGGCGTAAAAAAACTGTATCAAAAGTTTCAGTTAGACACTTCTGCCAACAACCAAACCGATTTTTTTGTTCACTTTTTAAGAGAACAAATTAAGTTACTAAACTTAGATTACACACCTACCATTGTTGCTTCTGGAATGGCTACTGCTAGTATTGGTTTGTTAGAGTTGCCCTATGTGGCCATGCCTGTTAAGTTTAATGGAGACAATTTACTGAGTAAATATGTGCATCAAGCTAATTTAAACATTGTTCTTATTTCAGGAACTAAAACCAAGAATGATGTAATGCGCGGTGAAGAAATTCAAGCAGTAGGATTGTCTCAGTACATTCCAACCAATCAAAAAGGAGTTTTATTGTTGCCTGGTACTCATAGCAAGCATATTCAATTTAATAATGGAGTGTTTACAGACTTTACCACTTTTATGACAGGAGAACTGTTTGATGTGATTCAAAAACAAACCTTACTAGGGAACTCTATTCAAAAATCTGCATGGAGCGAGACTTATCAACCTGCTTTTTTAGAAGGAGTTCGCAAAGGATTGAATCATCAACACTTGGCTTCGTTATTTTCTATTAGAGCCAACGATTTATTATCCAATGCTAGCAAAGAAGAAAACTTTTACTTTTTATCTGGCTTGTTGATTGGAGGTGAACTTGCTTATCTAAAAAATAAACAAACAGAAGTATACATTGCTACCACTGGAATATTACACACTTTGTACAAACTTGCTTTAGATCAAACAGGCTGTAACCTAACCAGTTTTAACGCAGACATGATAGATAAAGCACTATTAATAGGTCACAAACAAATTTTAGCATCTTATGTCTAATTCAACATTTTCTTGGGAAAAATACAATCAAACTCCTGTTGTAGGAATTATGAGAGGTCTAACTATAGATCAAATTAAAGAAATTATTCCAACCTATATAGAGGCTGGTTTTTATACGGTAGAAATTACCATGAACTCTCCAAAAGTAGAAGAATCCATCAGCAAACTATCCACAGAATATCCTGAACTAAATGTAGGTGCAGGTACAGTTTGCAATATGGACGATTTACAAAAAGCATTGAATGCTGGTGCACAATTTATTGTAACCCCTATTATTGATGAGGACGTTATAAAACATTGTGTTACACATAGCATTCCTGTGTTTCCAGGGGCTTATAGTCCTACCGAAATTTACAAAGCATGGTCTTTAGGAGCTAATGCTGTAAAAATATTTCCAGCTACCCAACTAGGGACTCAGTATCTAAAAGATGTTTCAGGTCCTTTAAATACCATTAAGCTATTGCCTACAGGTGGTGTTTCTAAAAACAACATTGCTGACTTTTTTAAAGTTGGTGCTGTGGGCGTTGGTATGGGAAGCTCTTTGTTTGATAAAAAACTAATTGCTACAGGAAACATGCAAGCATTAAAACAGCATTTTATTTCTATAAAAAACAATGCTGCTTGCTAAATAAAGTAATTTATGTGTTATAAGAGGCTGTCCAAAAAGGATAGTCTCTTTTTTTTATGGTTATATTTTCGTATTTTAAAGTATGAAAACTTCACCTATTTTTAAGACCTACAATCAGTCTCAAGCGTATCTTTTCCCACCAAGTTATGATGATTTTATTTCTCAAGATCATCCAGTTCGTCTGATTAATTCCATTTTAGACAGTATTGATATTAGCAGTATTGAGTTAGGATACAAGGGAGGCGGAACTTCGAGCTACCACCCAAGAATGTTGCTTAAGGTTATTGTGTATGCTTATTTACGCAATATCTATTCCTCTAGAAAGATAGCCCAAGCTTTGGAAGAAAATGTTCACTTTATGTGGCTTAGTGCGGGGAATCAACCCGATCATAGAACCATTAATGATTTTAGAGGAAAACGTTTAAAAGGAAAGCTGGAACCTATTTTCAACCAAGTTGTTTTGTTTTTAAATCAAGAAGGAGTTTTAAGTTTGAAAGAACTCTATATTGACGGTACTAAGATTGAGGCTAATGCCAATAAGTTTACTTTTGTTTGGGCAAAATCTATAGAGACTAACAAGGCTAAGATCGAACAACAACTCAAAGATTTATGGGCTTACGTAGAACAGGTTTATCAGTCAGAATCGCAGGAAATCACCGCACCAGAGATCAAGGATATCTCCCCTGAAAAAGTCGTAGGAGTCATTGATAAAATCAATCAGGCTTTGGAGGGAAAATCTGTAGATAGTAAAGTAAAAAGTAAGCTCACCTATGGTAAGAAGAACTGGCCAAAAAATTTAGCTAAGTATCAAGAACAACAAGAAATTTTACAAGGAAGAGGGAGTTATAGTAAGACAGATACAGATGCCACTTTTATGAGAATGAAAGATGATTATATGAAAAATGGGCAGTTAAAACCAGGCTATAATCTACAGGTTTCTTCCAACAACCAATATATCACTGATTACAGTTTGGGACAAACTACCTCTGATACTTCTTTATTCCCAAATCATATCAAAGCTCATATAGAACAATACAATCAAATACCTGATACAGTTACAGCAGATGCAGGTTATGGTAGCGAAGAGAATTATGAGCTATTAGAGCAAAATAACATTGATGCTTTTGTAAAGTATCCTTATTTCCACAAAGAACAAAGAAGTAAAAAACACAGAGAAAATACATTTTTAGCAGACAATCTTTATTACAATCAACAGGAAGATTACTATGTATGCCCCATGGGACAGCATATGGAAAACATAGGAACAACCACTCAGAAAACAAAAAATGGCTACGAACAAACTCTGACCAAATACCAAGCGAAAAATTGCCATAAATGCCCCATGAGAGGCCTGTGTCATAAGGCGAAAACGAATCGTATCATCACAAGAAATCATAACTTGATTCGACATAAACACAAAGCTAAAGAATTACTTACTTCCGAAAAAGGTATCGAACACAGAAAACAGCGGTGTTGGGATGTAGAAGCTATCTTCGGAAATATCAAACAAAATAAAAATTACAAGAGATTTATGTTAAGGGGACTCGAAAAAGTGCAAGTTGAAACTGGATTGATTGCATTAGCACATAATTTGAACAAATACAGCCTAAGTCAAATAGCATAAACTAAAGAAGAATCAATATTAACCCCAATTCTAAAAAAAAGAAGCTAAAACGAAAAATAAAAAGAGACTGTAAAAATTACTTTTTAGACAGCCTCTTTTTATACCTACTGCTTTTACAACGCTTTTCAAAAAAAGCAATTTCTTTAACATTATAGAATGGTAAAAAAAAATTCTGTAATTTATCTTGCAACAAACAAGCTATTTTATGAAGTTTAAAAAACTTACGTTATATACGCAAACCTTAGAAGCCAATTTAGCGTTTTATCAACAAAACCTAGGCTTAGAAATAACACAACAAAATAAAAATTGTTTTTCGGTTCAGGTTGGGTGGACAGAGCTTGAGTTTCATCAATCGGACTTAGCACATCACTACCATTATTGTTTTTTAATTCCATCTTCTCTTTTATTTAAAGCAATGCAATGGATGGAAAACAGAGTTCCTGTATTGCGTATTGAAGAAGGTCGTAAAACACAGTTTTTTGATGCATGGAATGCAGAGTCTTTTTATTTTTATGATGGCAGTGGAAATTTGGCGGAGTGTATTGTGCATTACGATCTAAAAAGCTCTTTGTCTTATTTTGATGCTCGTAAAATTCTAGGAGTTTGTGAAATTGGACTCCCTACTACATCAATAAAAGATATACATCAACAACTTAGCACAGAAATTCAATCTAAATTTTGGAAAGGGGACTTGGTAAGATTTGGAACCCATGGAACTATAGAAGCTAAATTTTTAATCCCCAATTATACGTTAAAAAAAACGTGGTTTCCTACTTCTATGCCTGTAAATCCTAAAAATTTTATCGCAATTATTTACCATCAAGAAAAAGAATACCAATTGCATTTTTACAACGAAAAAATTAAAACCCAAAGAATTTCTTAAAAAACACTATCTACAAAAATAGAGTTGCTATATGCAGCAACTCTATTCTAAAAAAGGGAATATAACGATACTTAAAACTACTTTTTAATTCCTTTATTTCTTTTAATCTTTACATTATTATTGTTATCGTTTTGATGAATTTTCAAGTCCCAATCAAACCCATTAAATCTATTTTTTTCTAGCACCACATCTTCACAATAATTTAATGAAACTGCAGGCAGGGTACTTCCTGTAGGATAGGTAGTCTGCAACTCTATTGTATTGTTTTTTACATACAAACCTTTTACAGACTTGGCGTGTATTAACAACCCGTTAAAACTTTTAAACGTATTATTTTTTACTGTTATATTGTGATGGTATTTTTGAGCTCCCAGTTTTTGTGTTGGCAGAAACATAGGAGAAATATACAAAGGATAACCGTCTCCAGATCCGTAACCAATATTTTCAAAAACGTTATTTTTAATAGTAACATCCATTACAGCACCTGACTCATACCAAGCTTTGTTGTCTCCCTCAATTAAAATTCCATGCATCTGAGAAGAAAAATAATTGTTTTCTACTGTAACTTTTCCTTTGGTAGTAATAAGGGCAGAACGTGCTCTGTTTTCTTTAATAACGTTATTTGCCAAATACAAGTCTGGATTCCAAGTTATGTTTTCAAATGATAAAGGTCCTTCTGGAATCGTATTAGGAACTTCTGCTACTGTTAGTAAAAAACGAGTGTCATTTATTTTTTTTACCGTAGTTACCGTAGTTTCATAAAAAGGCAGTACCGTTTCTCTAGATAACAAAGCAACCTTATCTCCTGCTTCTGCAAAAGTAATTCCGCGTTGCTGTACATGGCTAATCTCGCACAAAAACGTTTTATGGTCTATATATTTTTCTACTTTAACATAAGCTCCGTGAACATTAATTCCATCATCTAACATATGTTGTAACAAACAATTCTCTACTTTAATCAATCCTTTACACCCTAAAAAATGGGTTGCATCTGCCCTTGTAGAAAAAAAGCGATCTTCTCTGGAAGTAACCACAAATTTGTTCAGAGTTACGTTTTCACATCTTTCGGCAATTAAAGCCATTCCTCCCGCTGCCAAAACTTTTACATTGTGAATAGTGTTGTTTTTAGAATAAGCTAGATGAATTGCCTGAGCAAACCTGTTTCCTCCCGGACTTGGTCCGTAGGTAGCAAAAACAGTTCCTATGGGTGGTGTTTTTTTGGTATAGTGGCTAAATTTAACTGTCTTTTCATTCAGTTTTTGCACCTTAGATTTTCCAAATTTTTCTTTTAAATAATAACTCCTTGTATCCCAAATAGCCGCATGTGTAGTAGCATCAAAAGCTATATTTTGTCCAATAGGATCTTGCCAGTTATAGTGGTTAAATAAAATCTGATTATCTTTTACTTCAAAACCAAACTTTCCATTATTTACAAGTGCAACAAATGAATTTTCTTTTGGATTGTTTGCAATTACTTTTAGCTCATTTACAAAAGAATGTTCCCAATCTATCGTAAAATCCTTTAGTGTGGTATTGGTTGCATTATCTACCACAATAGGACATATTTTTCCATGAAAAAGAAAAGTAGAACCATTACCGTCTAAAGTAAAATCTGAAAACCCAAACAAAGGAAAGGCAATAGGTTTTAAACTATTGTCATGATTGGTAACCGCTCGGTATTGTTCGTAGGCATTTTCTGGATAAAACTCGTAAGTTCCTTTAGGAAAAAACAAGGTTACTCCTGTTTTTCCTTTTAACGTTTGTAGTAACTTATTGACTTCTAAAGTTACATCTTTACCAGGCTGTATTCCGTAATCTGCAACATTAATCACTTGCGCTTTTGTTTGTAAAAACAGCAACACAAAAAACAAGCAAATCGTTTGTATTTTTTTCATTTAACTTTTTTATAATAGTTTAACAACCAAGACAAAACTAAAAGCTCTATCTGTTTTTCTAGTCTTTCAGCGTTCATCTTATTAGCCCTAGCGTACATTTATCCTATTTAGGAGTGTTTGTCTAGTAATTGTTCAACTTGTTCTTTTATTTTTTTATTGTTGTCTCCTGAAATTTTCATGTAATTTTTTAGTTCTTTAGACAATTTTACAATCACATCAGAATACTTTTTATCGTCTATAAAGTTTAATACCTCATCTGGGTCTGCTTCTATATCCAATAACCAAGGTTTTCCTTTACTTTGAACGCTTAATTTGTACCTACTTGTAATAGCTGCATAGTAACCCAAACGCGAAAAAGTAACATCTTTCCAATTAGCAGGTGCTTTTCCTTGAATTATAGGACTTAAATCTCTACCTGGAACTTTGGGACAATCAACATTTAAAAGACTTAAAAAAGTAGGCATCCAGTCTGTATTGTTGGCAGCCAAATTCACTACTTTATTTCTTGGGATCAGTGGATTTTTTCCTTCTTTACCATGAGCCATTACAAAAGGAATTTTTGCCGATGCTTCGTGAATAGTTCCTTTATTTACTCTTCCATGCTCTCCTAATAAGTCTCCATGATCTGATGAAAACATTACAATGGTATTTTCTAAAATACCTTCAGTTTCTAATTTGTTTAAAATTCTTCCTACATTTTCATCAACAATCTTAACCATTCCCAAATATTGCTTGATGGAATTCTTTAATTTTTCCTGATTGTTTGTTTTGTTATCCGGACTTTGCCATTTGGGCATTTTTTCTTTGTTTTGAAAAGATTGGTAATACGTTTTGGGCAAGTTTACCTGCATGTCTTTGTATTTTACATCGTACGGAGTACGTGCAATATCTGGTGTATGTGGGTCTGGAATACTTACAACATAAAAAAACGGCTTGTCTTTGTTTTTGCCAATAAACTCTACCGCTCTATCTCCCAAAAAGTCTGTGGTAAATTTTACATTTTTAGATTTGTTATCTTGATACAAAGGCTGTCCATATTGATCTCTTCCTATCAATGTAGGTTTTTTAGAGGCATTGTAAGGGTTTCCTTCTGCATCCAATCCTTTAAACTTATCGTGTCCTCCATTAAACATATATCGTTTATCCTGAAAACCATACGTATCATCTGGGTGCCCAGTAGGATATGGAGACCACCATTCATCATGATCTTTATTTCCATCGGCTGATCTACTTTCGGCCAAATGCCATTTTCCTGCATAGCCTGTAAAGTAGCCTGCTTTAGACAAAACATCAGCTATTGTTGTTACATTAGGTTTTAGATATTTACCGTCTCCTTTTTTGTTCGAATTGTTAGGGATTCCTAAAGTCATAGGATACATTCCTGTAAACATCGAAGCTCTAGATGCAGTACATACAGCTGCACTACAATACATCCTGTTAAAAAGAATTCCATTTTTTGCCAAAGCATCAATGTTTGGAGTTTCTACAGCAGCTTCTTTTCCCCATTGATAAGCCTGATCTGGCGACAACTGCTCTCTATAACAACTTAGGGTTCTAAAATTATGTTCATCAGTAATAATCCAAATTACATTTGTTTTTTTTGTTTGTTGAGCAAAACCACTCGTTCCCATCAATCCAACAACAGTGCAACACATTAATGTGGTCATCCAATTTTTAATTTTCATCTGTATATTTATTTTATTTTCTATTACTTCTGTTCGCAATTTTCAATAGCCTCACTATCATCTACATACTCATAACCTGCTACAAACCCGTTGGCAATCATTGCTTTCTGATTAAAAACGACAGGATAATTTGCAGTATTTAAAACTCCTGCTACAGAAGGGCCATAAAAACTTGTTCCTTCTTGGTCAATGGGAATTGTGCTAATTTGGCCTCTTAGTTCACAAGGCATGTATTTGTAATGTTTGGACTTTAGTTGAGCTTTGTTTCCAAAGTCTGCGTGTACATTTCTTAGCTCAACGCTTTCAAAGGTTCCATTTATCAATCCTGGAGTTGTATATTTTTTTGACACAAATCCATCACCTATTCTTACAGCAAATCCACTACTTTTAGAATAAATATTTTGCAAGTAAACTTTACCACAATGCATTGCATGAGGAGAAATCATAGCTGCTGCATTTCCGCTGGTACAAGAAATTTGATCACCATAAATATCAAACACTCCCCCTATTTGTAGGTTGTTCATTTGTTTTTCACCTGTTTCCAATCGTAAGGTTACTCCTCCTTCTCCATCAATTTTTTTGAACAATACATTTTGTAACGCTTGTGCTTGCACCAATCCATAGCCGTAGTGTGCCCCCTCTGTAACTGCATTTTTTATAACACCGTTTTTAGAAAATTTCCAATCACTATTAAACTCAGAAATTCCAAAAGTAAAAGATGAAAAAACAGTCAATTTATCTAAAATATGAACTCCTGATATTAGAAAATTTTCGGTATAACCAAAGCTAAATACAGCAACATTTCGATTGTCTCCAAACCTTAAATCTACCATAAACTTCTCCGTTTCAGAATCCGAAACAATACTTATGTTTTCTACTTTATCATTGTGTCTACCTATACTAAATATTTTAAAGTTTCTGGTATCACCTCTTAACGAAGGCCTTAATACTGCTTTATGACTGATAACGATATGTACATTTGATTTTAGTTTGACTTCTGCAAAAGAATAATTTCCTTCTGGTATGATAAGTCTACCTCCTCCTAGTGAGTGAATATCATTAACAGCTATTTGAAGTAAATCGCTATCATCTGTATCAAAAGAATTGTCAACACCGTAATCTTCAACTAGATTTTTGATGACTGCATAGGTTGAAGGGGCTTTATAAAAATCAGATTCTACAAATACTCTTTCAGATTCATTTGTAGTTGTTTGTTCTTGTTGTGCCTTTTCCTCTGGTTCAGAAGTTTCAACGGAATTTTTTGAGCATGCTAAAAAAATACAAGTACTAAAAAGTAGAAGTCCGATAGTTCTCATGTTTTTGTTGTTTTTATCAATCATCAAAACTACAAGGACATCAGAAAAAAGGTGTCTTATGGAATTTATTATTTGTACGCTGGGGTACAATTTTTAATTCTTTCTATCAATTTATTTCCTTTTTTAACTTCTAACCTCTCAAAATCTACCAGTTATATTCAAATAAAACCAATTTATTTTATGCACAAAAAAAAGCCCTCTTGTTTTGTATAAGAGGACTTTGGGTATAATTGTTTTTTTTTGCTATTGAATAATGATTTCATCTATTCCAACACCTCTAGTTTCTACAGTTTCTATTTTAATAGTATTTGCTCCTCTAGCTAATAAAATAGGAACTTTAACTTTGTTCCACGATTTAAAGTGATTTCTGGTATTTCGTAAAAACAATTTTTCGTTTACAACCTTTCCATTTACAATTACTTTTACAAAAGTTCCTATGGCATTTTTTGCAATACCACTGTATCGTACAAACATGTTTGCAGATCCTGCTCCTCCATCATTTTCATAATACCATTCAACCCCTGCTCCTTTTACATGCTTTAGTTTTACAAATCCCGTACCTTTGTATTTGCTCCCTTTTTGAGTGATTTCTGCTTGATATAAAGTTGCTTCTTCAGCTTGTTCTCCTGCTATTTCTATTCCTTTTTCATTCTTGTTCCATGTAAATCCTTCGTCTGCTGCAAAACGCTCTTCTAACACTTGAATAGGTTTTCCATTTAATACCAACAGAGCTTTTACAGTAGTCCCTAATTCTACCTCAAAACTAGAAGTGTATTGCCTAGATTTTGTTGTTGGTGTATCTCCATTAGTTGTGTAGAAAACCTTAACATCAGCCTTTATATTTTGTCCTCTTAAGTTAATGATATCCGTATCTATGCTCACTTTTTTAGAAGTAATCAATCTTTTTTCTCCTAAAATACAAGCAGCTACTAAAGATATGTCTCCTTTAGAATCTGTAGACTCTATATAGGCACGTGTCAATCCATAAAATGCTTTTCTGTGATTAGGTCCCACATGTTGCTCCACATCCACAGGGCTACCATTGTCTAATGATTTGATTTTACCAGATCCTACCACGTGGAAATAGATTCTATTTTCTCCATAAGGATACATTTCACCTTTGGCATCTTGGGTTGTTACACGAACCTGAACCAAATCTCCTTCTTTGTCTTCTAAATTTACTCCATCTACAGACAACTCAATTTTCGATGGAGTATCTGCGGTTCTTACAATTTGTTCTGCCACCACTTTTCCGTTTTTGTATCCTACTGCTTTTAAAGTTCCTGGCTTCCATTTCACCATCCAATCGCACTGCATATTATCCCAGTTTTTTCCTGGGATGTCTTTTCCTAAAGAAGTTCCGTTAAAAAACAATTCTACCTCATCGCAATTAGAATATACCCATACAGGAATTTCTGTTCCTGAAGCTACTTTTGGATGTGTCCAATGTGGTAAAACATGTACCATAGGTTTGATAGTCCACTGACTTTGATATAGGTAAAACAAATCTTTTTCAAAATTAGCCATGTCTATCGCTCCTCCCATAAAGGATTTAAAAGGCCATCCTCCTTGGTATTTTGCCTCACCAATATAATCGTAACCTGTCCATCTAAAAGAACCTGCATGGTTAGGAATGTCTCGTATTTGCTGAATGTTTCTACGTGAGGTCAATCGAACCATTGCGTTGTCGTAACTAGATCTAAAACGTTGTTTTTCGTTAGATCGTTCTGCTGCATCAATCCAATCGTGAGTAAATACTTCTTTTTGCGTTAGGTCTGGACACTCATAAGGTTTTTGACGTTCACTAGGATATCCATCTCTAAACCAAGTTTGCGTTCTATAAAAACCTCTAATTTGCCAAGTATGTGTGTTCTCTGTTCCTATAAAAACTTTTCCATCACTCTCTTCTTCTAAATGATCAAAAAATCCTTTTTTTTCACTGTGTCCATTTACACCAAAAACATCCATATGCTCGGAACCTGAATGCCCTGAAGTAACAGGTCTTGTAGGATCTAAATAGTGACATAATTCTACCAAATCTTTAGCCACTTCTCCTTTGGTTTCATTCCCCACGCTATAAATAAAAACCGATGGGTGATTTCGATCTCTACGAATCCAATCTGTAACATCTTTTTGCCACCATTCCTCAAAACTATGCGCTCCATAATCATGTGGTGCTTTTCTTTCCCATCCGTCAAAAATCTCATCCATCACAATCATTCCCATTTCATCACACAAATCATAAAAAATTGGGGTTTGCGGGTTGTGAGCAGTACGGATAGCATTGACTCCCATATCTTTTAGTTGCTGAATTCTAAATCGGATAATTTTGTCAGGAACTGCCGCTCCTAAAGCTCCAGCATCTTGATGATTACACACTCCTTGCAACTTAACATTTTTTCCGTTTAGCCACATTCCCGTTGCAGCTTTCCATTGAATGTCTCTAAGTCCAAAACGTGTTTTTACCACGTCTACTATCTTGCCTTTTACCATCACTTCTGAAACCAAAGTGTACAAATATGGAGATTCTGGGCTCCACATTTTCGGATTTTGAATGGTAAAAACTTCCTGTAAAGCTACAATTTGGCTCTCAACCTTTGTTTTTTGTTTATTGGTAACCAGCCTATTTCCTTTGGCATCCTCTATAGAAGTTATCAAGGTAGTTTTCTGATTTTTTTTATTCTGATACGTTTCTAACTCCGTAGTAATTGTTACCTGATTTTCTTTGGTTTTTACAAACACTCCGTCTCTTACAATATGTGTTGGATTTTTGACATCCATCCAAACATGTGAGTAAATTCCGCTCCCCGTATACCATCTGGCAGAAGGTTGCTTGCTGTTATCTACACGAACTGCAAACGTTATAGTTTCTGAATTTTTAACAATCGTACTTATATCATAAGCAAAAGAAATCCATCCATAAGGTCTTTCTCCCAGCTTGATTCCATTTGCCCAAACAGTACTATTCATAAACACCCCCTCGAAAGCAATCTCTACGTGTTTGTTTTTCCACTCTTTAGGAACATTAATTGTTTTACGATACCATCCAATACCTGCGGGCAAATAACCACATTGGTCTCCCATAGGATGTGTTTCTTTATACTCCCCTTCTATACTCCAATCATGAGGCAAGTTAAGCTGCCTCCAATCGTCATCATGATAATTTACCTTTTCTGCTCCAACATCATCTTTTTGAATAAACTTCCAGCCTTTATCTATATTAATGTGTTGTTGTCCGTAAACACATATTGTTAATGCTAGTATTAGTCCGGTTAACCAATTTTTCATATTAAAATTTCTATCTATTTATTGAACATTAAAACTCCAGATTGTACTTAAGGCCATTCCTCCATTATTGTCTTTAGCGATGATACGCCAGTAATAGGTATTTGCTTCCAAACTGGTTGTAAATTTACTTGCTGACTGATTTTCAGAAACCAACTCTAATTCTTCAGAATCGGTACCTAAAAACACATCATAAACTAGAATATCATTTACATCTTTATCTACACAAGACCATGATAGGCTTAATGAACCATCGGAAAGTACTTGATTAAGTTGTGGGCTAGTAAGTGTAGGTGTTTGTGGCAAATGATTGGTAACTGCATCTCCTTGCGTATAAAACTGAAACACTGATGAATATTCACTTTCACTGGTTTTACCAATTGCTTTTACTCGCCAATAATAAGTGCTTGCTTTTTGTAACGACAACTGTATTTTATTTGTTGCTATTGATGCTTGGCTGTCTACAGTTTGTGTAAATTTTTTGTCTGTAGCTAGTTCTATCTCATACGTTACAGCTTGGTTGCTTTTGCTCCACTCAAACACAATTTCTTCTGCCTTTAAACATATCTGTTGGTGCTTAGGTTCTAACAACACTGGTCTCTCTATATTGTCTACAATTTCTTCTTCTGTTTTGCTTTTAGAACAAGAAACCAATAGTATTATACAAAGTGTATACACTCCTGTTTTTATCATTTTTTTATCACTTTAGCCATTACTGATTTATTCCCGCGTAGTTTTACTAAATATATTCCACTTTTTACTGTAGATAGATCTACATGAACTCTTCCATCAACCTGTTGTGTATAGCTACTCTTTTTTAATAATTGCGACTGCATGTCATACACCTCTACTTTTATCTCCTTTGCTTCGTCATTCACTAAAATCGAAAACAAGCTTGAAGTTGGATTAGGATACGCAAAAGTTAAACTGCTTAAACGCTCTACAATACTCCCTTCGCACTCCTTAGAAGTTGCTAACTCTACCACATCACCTGGGCTTGTTTGCAATGTGAATCTTTTTTCTGAGGTATTTAATACCTCTTTTTTATTGATACGAACTTTATATGGAGCTGTTCCTTGTTTTACATCTACAAGCAAAGTTGTATTGGTTCCAGAAGTAAATACTTCTATTTTTTCACTCTTTGGAATTACAAACTCGTAACATTGCTCTTTATCAAAATCTGTATTCTCTATGCAAATACTATGATTTCCGAGGGCTATATCTTGTAGAGAAACAGATTGAGTAAACAATTGTTCTTCTCCATTAAATATCACTTTATAATTCCCTAATTTTTCAGCTGTAATTTCTAATTCTCCATTATGAGTATCTGGACAAGTTTCACCAATGGTTTTTAAGGTATATTTTGTTTGTTTTTCTCCCAAGCTCTTCACTTCTAAAAGTAAAACTTGCTCTGGTTCCATTTCAAAACTACCTTCATATGTTTTACCGTTTAACAAATCAACATAGGCTACGTTTGTTGTTGCCCCCCTAAAACCAACAGATACATTCGCTTTTGTTTTTCCTATATTCACAATGCTGATGATGTGCTTGTTATCTAAAGTTTCTATGGCTTTCCAATGACAACCTTTTGCTCCTATACTGTTGGTTTCTTCTAGTGTAAGAGCAGGAAATCTATTTTTAGTCTGTGCTATCTGCAGTGCTTTTTCTTTTATGGCTGCTATAGAAGCCAATTGATAAATTGTTCCTGTTCCAGCAGTTAATTGCAGCAAATGACTCCTTCCATATTCATCTTTTTTAAGACTTGTAGCATCCGTAATTACAATTCCTCCTCCATTTAAATAATCTTGCAATGCTTCCAATTCAGCTTGGGTTACAAATTCGGTATCATATATTAAAATCATATCCCAATCTGTATGATCCTGATTTAAAATAATATCTTTACTTGCAAACCCTATAGACAATCCCTCAAAGTAAAGCGATTCGTACAAATCAAAAATACGATCCATATGATCTTTCTTGTTAATAGCGGTGGTTTGTGTATCGTAAATGCGGATGGATTTTCGCAAATTTTGTATCTGATTGATTTCTTCGGCATAGGCATTTATATCCATCATGGTTGCCGTTACCTCATTAATAATTCTGGGTTGTTGATTGTTAGAACCTGCATAACCATTTCCTGATCCATCTCTAATAGATCCGTCTTCCCTACGTGACCAAAACCAACACTGATCTACATCCAAACCATGCAACCTAGACAACCAATACACCATTCTTGCATATGAAGGTTTTTGATACAAATCTCTAGATTTAACTGTTGATAAGAAATGAGTCTCGGAATTATACATGATTTTGTTTGGGCTTACACTGGTAAAAAAATCGTAAGACATGGCCATTTCTCTCCATTCAAAATTGTAACGGTCTTCCCAAGCTTCTTTCCCTCCCCACATGTAATTGTTATGAGCCCCAGCATCGTTCCCAATAATATCACTCTGACGAGTCAAGGTCTCCATATCCAGTCCGTGATCTCTACCATTGTTAGACCATAAGTTAGGCATTACTTTAATGTGAGTTTTGGCTTGTGGATCGTGTGCTTTTACTTCGCTTTGTAAAAACGCAAACCATTCGTTAATACGGTCCATGTTAAAACGTTGCCAGTCGTACCACATAGGAGTTCCTTGTAAATTTATTTCGATGGGAATATCTATTGTTACATTGTTAAAACCAGAAAAATCACTCCCCCACAAATGGTTTAAGTTTGTAATACTCTTATGTTTTTTAGACAACCAAGTTCTAAACTTTTCTTTAGTGTATTCTGATACAGGCCCCGAAGCCCAAACATCTTTATCTCCATCTTTAGTGGTGATAAAATGAGGCTCGTTCGTTAACATGTACCCTAGCTGCGTGTATTTTTTACCAGTCATTTTTGGTAAGGTTTCCTTTAACAAGAATTTCCACATTTGCCTTGCTCCTGGATTGTCTACATCATAAGCAGTATAAGTATCCTCTCGCATTTTAAAGCCAGGTCCATAAGCAGTTTCTGTCCAATCTGGCACATTAGAATGGTTTAAAAAAACACTTCCAAATGTTCCCGAAGCTTTGGTATTCAATTCGTTAATCATCCAGTTTTTAACACCTCCAGAAGCACTGTTTAGATGTGTGGGAGATAAGTAATACCCATCTTTAGCACCAAAATATTCATTCAATTCTGGAATATAGGGTTTCCAAGTATAATCTGTTAAAAAAACCGGACGTCCTTTATGACGTAATTCATTTCCTTGCAAACTAATTTTTGACCAATCAATTGCTGGAATTTCTTTACGAATAATTTCTCCAGAAATTACTTTTTGCAAGGTTGCAATGGCATCATCTAACATTAAAATAATTTCAGAACGCTCAAAATTAGGCAAAGCATCGGCCATTGCTGTCGCATTGTTTTTGTACCTTGCTACTTTCTGAAAATATTCCGTATTGATTGCTTTATTATTTTCGTCCCAATTAGCGTACTTTAAAAATACCTCTGCAACACGAATACTCATTTTTTCTTTGGTTGCATCTAGCCCTTTTTCCTCTGCCTGTGCTATCCACCCAGATAAATCCTCTATTTTTTGTTCAGCTTGATTTTCTAACTGACCCAAAACGGTTGTACAAATAAGCAAGCACCATGTTTTTAGTATTGTTTTCATGTTTATGTTTTAAAACTCAAAAAACTCACTTTCTGTTCTAGCCGTCTTCATAATTTCTGCCATTTTTGCAACCACTTCTGGATGTTCATCAGCAACATCCATTGTTTCTCCTCTATCAGCTTCTAAATTGTACAATTCAATTTTAGACTTTTTGTTATTTGCCTTGTAAATCACCCCTTTCCATTTTCCTAAGCGTACAGCTTTTCTACCTCCTTTAATATTGTACTCCCAATACATATATTCGTGTATATTCTGTTGTTTTTGATTTAACAAGGTTGGCAAAAAGGAGATTCCATCACTTTGTTTGGGTGCTTTTATCCCAACGATATCGGCAAGAGTCGGCATCACATCCCAGAAAGCAGAAATATGATCTGTTACTACTCCAGACGGAATAGTACCAGGCCAAGCAACAATAAAAGGTGCTCTAATTCCTCCTTCGTACAAATCTCTTTTGATTCCTCTTAAACCATCGGTACTATCAAAAAATTCTGGATTGGCTCCACCTGCAGCATGGGCACCGTTATCACTACTAAACATAATGATGGTATTGTTATCAATACCCAACTTTTTTAGCTTTGAAACTATTTGTCCTATGTACGCATCCATTCTTGTAACCATAGATGCATATACAGCATAAGGTGTTTCTTGAGAGCAATATTTATAATACACCATGTTTGGTCCATAATCAGACAAATAAGGATGGTTTTTATAGGGTACCTCATCAAACTTGCCTACATACTGCTGCAAAATAGAGTCTTGGGGAGAAATTAATTCTGCATGTGGCAATACCATAGGCACGTAAGCAAAAAAGGGCTTATCTTTGTTTGTTTGGATAAACTCTAATGTTTTTTGTTGAATTTTATCCTGAGCATAGACTTCTGTACTTGTCCAATCATTCCCCTCTAAAGAGTCTATTTCTTGATTGTGATTTAAATGAGTAGGATAATAACGGTGTGCTAATTTTTGATCGTTGTAACCATAAAACTCATCAAATCCTTGTTTGTTAGGATCTCCTTCACCAAAACCTAAGCCCCATTTCCCAAACATTCCCGTAGTATATCCTGCTTTTTTTAACATTTCTGCAAGTGTGATAGAACTTTCTGGCAAAGGTTGCTGTCCACCAATACCTTTCAATTCCATGTTTCCTCTAATAGGAGTGTGACCTGTGTGCTGACCTGTCATTAACGAAGAACGTGAAGGAGCACAGACTGCCGAACCACTGTAATGTTGAGTAAACTTGATTCCACCTGCTGCCAAGGCATCTAAATTAGGAGTTTTGATTTTCTTTTGTCCATAAGTTCCCAAGTCTCCTATTCCCATATCATCAGCCAAAATGTAAATTATATTGGGTTGTTTTGTCTCTGAAACTTGTTTTGATGTAGATGTTTTACAGGCTACTAACCCTACAAATGCTACAACTATTAGATTGATTTTTTTCATTTCTAAGTTATTATTCTATACAATTTTGCGAAGTTCTTAAAACACTCGTTTTTTTATGTATGCTAGAATTTATATTATGTGCTTTTAAGTTTTTTTCAATTCTTTTCTCTCATCCATAGCTGTTTGTAAACACAAAGCCCAAGTACTAGTACTTGGGCTTTGTATTAAAGAAAGAAAAGAAATTATTCCAACTCACTTAATTTTCTGTGTTGTTTTATGGTTGGATCTTGATCTGCATCCACATAGTTTTTCGCTTTTTTGTAATGCTCTTTTTTGGCTTTAGTTCTTTCTTTTGGAACCCACTTGTTCAATTCAGATATTATCTTTTCATAAGACTCATCTTTTGCTAAATTATCCCACTCTCTCGGATCCTTTTTTACATCATATAATTCTATTGCTCCAGATGTGTATTGAATGTAATGAAAGTCTTCCGTTAAAACCGAAGTACCACTTGTAGAAACCGTAACTCCAGGATATTCCCATTTTGCTTTTGGATTTTTTAACAATGCTGAAAAATCATGTCCCTCAATATTTTTCTTTTTAGGTAAATCACATAGACTTACCAAAGTAGGGTACATGTCTAACAAACTGACAGGTTTTTCACAGTAAATAGTCTTTTTCATCCCTGGCAATCGCACCATTAAAGGAGGCTTTACCGCTTCTGCCCAAAGCGTATTTTTAAGATATCGTAATTTTTCTCCCAAATGCCAACCATGGTCTCCCCATATCATAACAATGGTATTATCTGCATGACCACTTTTTTCCAAAGCATCCATCACCATTCCTAAACATTTATCTACAAAAGTGATATTTGCCAAGTAAGCTCTTGTAGCTTGTTTTCCTAAGTTGTGTTTTTTTATCCAGTTATACTCATCAGAAGGTTTGAATATTTGTTTTCCTTGTGCATTGGTAATATCCTCTAAATCGTCTTCTTTTATAATGATATCTTCAATTTCATTTACATCGTACATATCAAAAAACTCCTTTGGCACAAACCAAGGTAAATGTGGTTTTATAAAACCTACCGACATAAAAAATGGTTGTCCAAAATCTCTTTGTAATTGTTTTGTAGCCCAATCTGCTACCGCATAATCTACGGTTTCTTCAAAAGTATCTTGAGTAGCCCCCCAACTTAATTTGCTACGCTTGTCTTTAAAATCAGGGCTTTTTTGACCATTGATTATTCCTGCTTTAGAAGAAGTTAAAAACTTACTTCTAGCTTTATCATTGTTATACCTTCTTCCTCTTGCAAACTCATCATAAGCCCATGCTCCAAAATCCGTTAGTCCGTTTTTGGTTCCATGCTTGTGGAATATTTTTCCATTGGACAAAGTATAATATCCATTTTTTGAAAAATATTCTGGTAACGTTGCATTTTTCTTTACTACATCAGAATACACCATATCGTGTGCATTTCCATACACCCCAGAAGTGCTTGGTAAAAAACCTGATAAAATTGCAGACCTTGAAGGCCCACAAATTGGAGCAGCACAAACAGCATTGTTAAACACCATTGCACCTTTTTTAGTAAACTTATCCATGTTAGGAGTTATGGCTTGCTTGTTTCCTCCTAAAGGTTCTATCCAATCGTTAAGATCGTCTATTGCTATAAACAGTACATTAGGTTTTTTCTGAGCATTTACTAATAAACAGCTCGTAAAAAATAAGGCTGATAAAATTAAATTCTTCATTTTTAAAAATTAATAAGTTAAGTCTATAAATTGTAAAGAACCCGCTAACACCTTAGTGCTAACCTTTCCTTTAACAATTTTTATACTTTCTTTTGATAGAATATCTATAGCACTTTTTGGTTGCTTTCCATTAAAAGTGATTTCTACGTTTCTATCTTTTGGCTCAATATATCCTGGATCTACCAATATAACACGCACATGATGTTCATCAATTCTAACAGCACTCCAAGATGCACCGTTTACTACAATTGGCAATTGAGACTTTCCTTTGGCTAAAATCTCTTTAAATTCACTCATGTATGTTTTTGCGGTTACTAACTTTCCGTTAGAAATTCCTTTAGAACCATTACTGACACTATAAGGTATTTTATTTTTTTCCAATTCTTTTGCATATTCTATAGGAGCAATTGGTACCATTCCATTTGGCATTATAGGCATATAATTCAACCATCTGTAATCTACCCCTAATGCAATTTTAGAATAATCGTGATCCGGAATATCAGTTCCTGCCCAATGCATTTGTGTTACAGAAAACACAGCTTCTGTATCCGTTGGTTTGTATTGTTTTAATGTGTGATGACTGTCTATGGAGTGAATCAAGTGCTCATCTACCTCTTTGATTAAATGCCAAGATCCTATAGACAAAATATCCTCTCTTTCTACCAACGGCAAAGCTCCCGATTTCATCAATCCAAATAAAATATTCAACCCTGGTTCTTCTGTAAAGTTGTTATCTGCCACTACTCCGTGTTTTGCTCCATAAGCAGCCATCATGACTCCTTGTCTTAAATAAGGAGAAATCGATTTTTGTCCTCCTGGACTTAAAGGTCTCCAGCTTGTTGGATTGTCATCAATCAAACGCATGGCAAAATCATCCACATAGCCTGCAACAAACATTCCTACTCTACCTGTAAGGTTAATGTCTTGTGTTCTGTTGCTTGTATCTTCTGATGCAGGAGCCAAAATATCGTTGTATTTGTTAGAAAAAAACAATTCTTGCCATAGTGGTAATTTATTCGTCAACCCCCAAAAAGTATTTTTATACCTAAAATACAATTTAGCTCTATTTTTATTTTTACGAATCGCTTTTGCCAATCTAGGCACATATTCTCTTACAAAATGTTGCACTCTAGGATCGTCCACATTATCCATTTCTGCATACACAAATCCTCTACAAGTAGTAGGAGCCACTTGTAGAATTTGCTCTAGAGTTTCTATCTGAATATAAAAAGGATCGTTTCCATGACCTGCCCAAAGGGTAAAATGTTGCCCTTCTTTTTCGTATTCTCTGGCTTTGTTTACAATAGATTCTCTAGAGTCTTGGTATTTTCCTCTTTTGTCTTTCTTTAAAGCAGCTTTTCCTATTTTAGCTACCAAAGGAGCTCTATCGGTACTTTCTTTTGGTGCTCTTTGAATGACAAATTCAACTTTATTTCCTTTTAATTTTTGAACCTTACTATCTATTTTTTTACTTGTTACCATAACCCATGATTCATCAGATTTTTTCTGATAACTAGGCATTTTAAAATCTAAAATTTGCTGATATAGCAAGTCTAAATTTTCTTTTACTTGTGCCATGGTTCCTTCTAAACGATGGTTGGTAGACAACCAAGAAGATTTTTTAAGATTAAACGTATAAACTCCATTCCCACCATCTACCTCACCTGCAGTAATTAATTGTTCTGATTGCGGGGCTAACACAAAATCACTGTATACAATTTCATGTTCATTTGCGTATCTAGTTCCTAATTTTTCTATCAATTTCCCTTTTAAGTCTATGCGATGAGAAACACCCCCAAACTGAAAAACAATTTCGTCTTTTACAGGCAATAAACATATCCCTTTAGTGTTTGCGTATCTTTGAATGTCTTTTCTAGTTCCTTTGTATTGTGTGATGGAATTGAAATGAGCATCTAATCCCACAACTAAAGGGATCCATTTTACATCCCCAAAAAACAAAATATCCGACAAGCCATCTTTATTTAAATCTGCTATTTCTAAATCGGTAACCATAGCTTTACTTAAATCTTTATTTTTAGACTTTTTGTAATCTAAGCTTCGGACAATCTTTTTGGTATCTGCATCTAGGATTCCCATAAAATCCCAACGGAATTTATCGTGAGAATACGTCATTACAAACAAATCCTCTTTGCCCTTATTTACAAAGTTTCCTGACTCAATTTTACGTACCACTCCTTGAATTTTTGTTTTACCAACCAACTTACCTTGTGCATTTAATTCGTATAAATACTCATCATTTCCCCCAGCAAACACTTGAAGTTTTCCATTGTTTACCAAGGCTATTTCAGAAAAACGCACTTTGGGGCTAGAAACAAACTTCCACAATAATTTTCCGTTGCTTGCCCAACAATAAATAGTTCCATTTGCAGAAGCTGCTAACAAATCATCATTACCATCATCGTCTATATCCGCTGCTTCAATTTCAAAAATTACAGCAGGTGTTTCTATTTTAGCACTCCACAAACGCTCTCCATTCAAGGTGTAACAACCAACACCATCGCTTAAGCTAGAAACATACAAAACTTCTTTGTTATTTACTGTTGCTACTGCTGCATTTCTAACCGTAGTCTCTTTGGTAGAAAAATTTGCTTTTTGTGCCCTTGCATTATTAACGTGCCCTAAAAGGGTTAGCCCTAAAATACAAGACCATAATTTTGATGGTTTCATTCTTCTATTTTTTTTCATTTGTTAAATTAGTTTTTATCATCCTCTTTAAGATAAATGGAACCGTGTTTTGTTTAATTTGATTTGTCTTTGCAAGTACATAAGGTGTGTGGCTGTATTATTTTATGAATATATTCATTAAAAAAGCACAGATTTCAGTAAAATACTGATGTATCTGTGCTTTTACACTCGAAATTTTTTGTGTAAATAAATCTCTTAGTCCTTTTTAGGAAAATCTAAACTTTTACCGTTTACATAATCAAACTGTTTTCCGTAATATTTGTAACTGTCAAAAATTTCTCCTTTTCCTAAGGTTCTTGGATCTCCTTGAGCAATTAACTCTTTTTCCATTTGAGCACGCAATTCTTTACAAACCTTTCTATAGGTTGGATGATTTGCCAAATTTACCATACAATGTGGATCTTTCTGAATATTATACAATTCTTCTTCTGGTCTTTTGGCAAAACTCATTTCGTAAAAGCGATAATCTTTATCATAAGGATCTATATTAATTAAGAATGATTTTGTTGGAGAACCATCACAATTCCTAAAATCATACTCTGGGTTTCCTACAGGCCAACGCTCTGGCTGAATGTTATGTGCATACAAATATTGTTGGGTTCTAATGGCTCTTACAGGATACGACAAATTGGTTCCATCCTCGTTAGAACGACCAATATCGTGTCTTTCTTTTCCTAAAAGTGTATGATCTCTACTAGAATCTATTTGTCCAGATTTTTTTGAAAACAAAGCATCTACAAAACTTTTCCCTGTCATTTGTTCATCAGGTTCAAATCCTGCAATTTCCATAAACGTAGGGGCAATATCTGGAAAACTAACAAAATCAGCTACTCTTCTTCCTTTCATAATTTTTCCTTTCCAATACGCAATTAATGGTACATGAAACCCTTCTTCGTATAATTGTCCTTTTACTCTAGGAAACGGCATTCCGTGGTCTGAACTAATCACCACCAAGGTATTCTTTAACAACCCTCTTTTCTCTAAGGAATGAATCGCTTTTCCTACATGAGCATCAAACCATTCCACCTCTACGGCATAGTCTAAAATATCTCCTCTTACGGTTACGTTGTCTGGGTAAAAAGGTGGTACTTCTGCATCGGTCAACCTTTTACCTGCTTTTTTCCAAGAGTCCAATTCATAAAAACGATGTGGTTCTTTGGTTCCTAACCAAAAACAAAAAGGTTCTTTCTTATTGTTTTCGTCTAAAAAAGCTTCAAAATTGCTTGCGTAATCTATATTGCTAATTCCTTTGTGTGGTGGCTCTAGTTTGTGCTTGTTATATACAGGCCCTGCTGGGTTGTGCTTCGTTGTGTACCTTCCAGGCCCCCATCCTTTTCCTGTGTAGCCAACTTTGTAGCCTTTTTCCATCAACAAATGTGGATAAAACTTAAATTTAGCAGGAAATTTAGGAAAGTGATTGGTCGCTTCTTCTAATTGCCAACTGTACTTTCCTGTAACAATACATGCTCTTGCAGGAGCACATTTAGGATTGCAATTAAAAGCATTTTCGAAAGTAACTCCTTCTTTGGCTAATTTGTCAATAGCTGGAGTTTTGATGAATTTATCTCCATAAGCACCAAAACTTTTGGCAGAAGCATCATCTGCAATACAGAATAAAATATTAGGCCTTTTCTGATGTTGAGCTTGTAGATTTGTATTTATTCCTAATACCAACCCCACCATCAAAAGAAAACTTTTTTTTGCAATCATGTTAAAACTCATACGTTATTTTTGATTTATTTTTAAGATAGATTTATTTTTTAGAGGTTTAAAAACAGTTTTAGCATTTATCAAAATAATACTTTACTTAGCGTATATACGTCTGTTTTTTATGATAAAAATCTGAAACAAAGTTTTTGCTTCCTTTTTCATAATTCCATAAATATTCGCCTGTTTTTTCTATACACTTTTTACTGTAGTGATGTGGCAATACTGAAACTAATGGATATCCAGTTTTTGTTTTATACATTTCTAAATGCTTTAAAAACTTTTTTTCGTTTAACGATGTCGTATCGTTTCCCCCAATATGATCTAGATTGATTCCTCTTCCTGGGGCAGATTTGTAACAAATTTCATAATGAGTTTTTACACGCCCTTCCCAATTGTATTTGTCGTTTAACCACACATCGTTGGTTCTTACCACATCAGAATATCTTGCAAAGAAAATATCGGGCACATGGAATTCCATTTCTATGTCTTTATCTATCAACTTGGCAGCCCTATACAAGTCTTTATGGATATGCAGCATATCCGATTTTGTGTTGTAAGACATGTCTATTTTAAATTTGCGAACTCCCATTTCGTAAAATCTAGAAATAACCTCACTTGCATAATCAAAAATATCAGATTTTGGATTTAACCACTGAATATCATCTTTTCGTCCAGGTTTAGACCCTTGTTTGTATGCCCCTAATAATTCTGGGTATTTTTTTGCTGCCAAACTATGTTTGTGAATTTTAGGAAATCCAATCCACAAACCTGGCGTAAATCCTTTTTGTGAAATCATTTCCATCGTTTTTCTAAAATTTGGGAATTTTTTAGGATCTGGCATCCAAGAACCAAAACCTGAATTTATAGTTCCATCGGGAAACATTCCCCAACCATGGTCTAAGGTTAGCTTGCCTTTTGGGTAACCAAACTCCACCAACTTATCTATATAATATTTTACAAAATCATGATTCAACAAATGAAAATGTTCGTGTTTTTTGGTTCCCAATTGCTTCTGCTCCGACCAAGTGCAATACTCCACATCTGACCAAAAACTAGGAGCTGCTGTTATAGGCTGAGTTTGCAAGCGTCCCATCATTTGAGTGTTGTATTCTTTCCAAGCGGCATCGCTATTTCCAGATTCGTCTAAAAACACCTCTTGTCCTTCAGGAACAGTTAAGGTTAAGGTATCTTTTCCGTTAAAAGAAAAGGTTGAATTTTCATAACCTAACGTAGTCATAAATCCTATAAATTTTCCATTGGCATCTATCAACACAGGAGAACCAGACATTCCAGAAGCTTGACACGTAAAAGGATTGTAAGTAAAAGGTTCTTTTAAATAATAATAAGCATTTCCTCCTTTTTCATTTGCATCTAAAAAATTTAAACTTTGAAACGGACAAAACAACGGAGCCGTTACTTTTATGTGTATTTGCTTTCCTTCTGCTTTTAAAATAGTTTCTTTATTTTGAAACAAATCTTGACCGTTTAAGTTGGTCAACCCTGTAATTGCATGACTGGGAACACTAGCCATTGCTAAACTTCCTAATCCTGCTTTTTTTAAAAAATTTCTTCTAGAATTCATATCCTATCGATTTAAATCGTTGATGATTTTTTTCATTTTTTTTACCATCGCTGGATGTTGAACTGCAATATTTTTATCCTCTCCTATATCGTTAGACAAATCATACAACTCAAAGGCAGCCGTGTGTTCTTTGTGTTTTTTTGATTTGTTGTAATGAATTGAAATACCTTTATATTTCCCAATTCTAACAGCGTGTTTGGTCGCTTGCCAATCGGTAAATTTCCAATACAAATAATCTGATTTTTGTTGATTTTCTGTATTTCCTAACAAAGTTGGTAAAAACGAAATACCGTTACATTGGTTAGGAATTGGCTGATTTGTGATATCTGCCATCGTAGCCATTACATCCCAAAAAGCACTTGGTAAATTGGTGGTAGATTTTGCTTTAATTTTAGTGGGCCAATGTGCTAACATTGGGGCTCTAATTCCACCTTCATATACATCTCTTTTACCTCCTCTTAAAGGACCGTTAGAATTCCAAAACTCTGGATTATGCCCTCCTTCATGATGTGCTCCGTTGTCGCTTGTAAAAATGATTAGTGTGTTTTTATCTACTTTGTATTTTTTTAACATTTTTAAAATTTGCCCTACCTGATTATCTAAATGTTCTACCATAGCACCAAAACCGGCTATTGGATTTATTACATCTGGAGTAGGTTCTGGATCGGCATAATATGTTCCAATAATAGTATCAAACTGAGGGAGTTTTTTTCTCCATTTTTTATGCAGCTTTTTTGGTGCATGCATAGCTGCATGTGGAATTGCTGTAGGTATATAACAAAAGAAAGGTTGTTTGTTTTTTGAATTTTCTTTGATAAAATCAAATGCATGTTCCATAATTACATCGTGTACATAGGTTCCTTTTTTAATGGGCACCTCTTGCCCATTATGAACCATTTTTGTTGGATAATACGTATGAGCTGTTACCTGAGTTTTCCAACCATAAAACTCATCAAATCCTTGATGTAAAGGATTGCGATTGTCTTTTGCAGTAGTATCTCCCAAACCCCATTTACCAAATGCTCCTGTAACATAACCTGCACTTTTGAACAGCTCTGGCAAAACGGTCATTTCAGAATCCATTCCTGGTTCTGCTTTAGAATTCCCTGTAATGTATACATGTGCTGGATTTTGCCCTGTCATTAACACAGCTCTTGATGGACTACAAACTGCATTTCCTGAATAGTGATCTGTAAATTTCATTCCTTTTTTAGCTAGTCTATCAATATTTGGAGTCGATAATATTTTTTGTCCGTAACAACTTAAATCTCCATATCCCAAATCATCGGCTAAAATGTAAATTACATTAGGTTTTTCTTGAGCAGTAACATTTAACCCCAACGTTAAAAAAGCCACCAAACTTACAATTCTTAATACTGTTTTATTTTTTTTCATTTATACTCCTTATTAATTTATTAAGCTTTTTAATTCTTCTCTAAAC
>NZ_AFPK01000066.1 GCF_000220525.1 Ochrovirga pacifica
AAGAAGTACCTTCATCATAATATTTAGGGTCTAAGAAATCTAAGCGAGGTAATGGAGCAAATCTGTTTTCAGTACCCGTAAAAATTGCATTTTGCATTTCATTTACCACCCCATTAGTACCATCAAAATTAACTTGAAAAAGGACATCTGTATTTCCAATAATTTTATTTGCAAACAATTTAGCATTTTCTAAATCTCCTAAAGACCTATACACTCTTGATTTTAACAGTTCGTATGTTAGGATTACGGAAGCATCCTCTTCATAATCTATTGCTAAGTCTAAAAACGGTATGCTACTTTCTAATAGCTGGGTAGCAGTTAATGCTTCTGTATTAGAATCTGCCGGAAGTCCTACAAAATTTTCTCCTGCCAATATTAAGGCATATGCTTTTGCAAAATATGCATATGACCAATCCTCTGCAGTAGCATCTACATCGTTAGGTAAGATGGTTTCTATACCATAATCAGCCATTTCCCTAAGGGCACCTATTTCTACTTGTGTGCTATTGACATCTATATCAGAATAATCAATTTGAGGTGTATCAAAAACTTTACTATACAACGTATAGTTGTTAAAATAATTATCTGATAGCATTTCAGAGTTGATGATAACATCATTTAGGGTTAGAGCTAATTGACGTTTTAATCCATTTATCCAACTTTTTGAGGGATTTTTATTCTCTAAAAACACATCTTCGGTTACATTAGGATTTTCTACACAAGAGATTACTACGAATGCAAAAAGTGTGAAGTAAAAATGTATATTTTTCATGATTATCTGTTTTAAAAGTTTACTCTAATTGAAGTTAGAAATTCTCTTGGTGCAGAATAGGTAGCGTATGAAATACCTCCTGTTGATGCACCCCCTTGCCCTGTAGCAGAACCACTTATAGTAGCCTCTGGATCGAAAGAAGAAGCTGTGAAATTGAATGGGTTGTTTACGGTAAAGCCGACTGATAAAGATTTTAGAATTGTTTTGTTTTTTGGCACGAAGTTATAATTAAGCCCCATGGTTCTTACCTTTAAAAAATCTGTTTTTTCGGTAAATAAATTTGTAAAGTTTAACCAATTTGACGTACCATTTGCTTCAGCTTCAGCTTCTGAAACAATATCGTCTGACGCACCATACAAAAATCTAAATTGTTGATCGAAACTATTTGCGTATGCTCCCATTTGGTAGTTTGCGTTTGCAAAGAAATCGAATTGATAGTAGCTAAAGTTTATTCCAATGTTTCCAAATAAATCAGGTATGGTAGTTCCTAAATAAGATTGTGGTGTAGTTGACTCTAATACTCCATCTTGGTTAAAGGTTCCTTTGTTACCTCTTATGTAACCAATAGGATGTCCTTCTTCTACGACTGTTTGAATTGTTCTTGCACTAAATCCGTTGATGTTGAATGGTGCTATCCCTCCTGAATTTACGACTAGGTTATCTAAAGTATTAATGGAAAGATTGAAAGCTAATTTTGCATTTTTAGTTTGAATAGGAATTAACTGAGTATTGATTTCCCATCCTTTATTTTCAATTTCACCAACATTATACAACTGACTGCTAGAGAAACCGCTTGATGGTGTAGGAGGTACATAAAACAAAGCATCTTTTGTATTTGCATTGTAGTACCCTACAGAAATATTAATTCTGTTATTTAACAAAGTAGCATCAAAACCGAGTTCGAAAGTTGTTGTTTTCTCTGGTTTAAGATTATTGTTACCAGGTTGTCCGAAGAATGCAGCTTGTTGTCCTTGAAATCCATTGAATTCAATTGTTCTTTCGTTTACAAAAGCAGGAGGTAAATTACCCGCTAACCCGTAATTTGACCTAAAACGTAAGGAATTGATTGTTTTTTTGGCTGGAAACCAAGACTCAGAATTAATTAACCATGACACTCCTGCTTTAGGATAATATTGTGTTCCGATATTGTCTCCGAAAGATGGGTTTCTATCACCCCTGATTCCTAAATCAAGGAATAGTTTGTCTTTAAAACCTATGTTTTCTTGTAAGTATATTCCGTAGTTTAATACCTCGGTTAGGTATTCTTCACTTGTTCTTATAGCTGCATCACTAATTGTTTTGGCACCATCTCTGATGTCATTTCCCCTATATTGTATCTGATGGTCTGAATTTCTAAACAATTGTCCACCTAGGGTAGAGATAAAAGAGAAGTCTTTTGTTTTGTATTTATGTTGAGCATTTAACTCTAATGTAATTCCAAAATATTTTCTTTCTACATTATTGATGCTACCTTCGTCAGTTATTTCTGATTGAGTAGTATGAGATAGGTATTCATTGGTTTGAATGGTTTGGTCTTTTTGAATTCTGTAATCTATACCCCCAACAAATTTTGCTTCAAAACCTCTGAATGGTTTATAGATAAAACTTTGAGAAGTAGTTATTCTATTTACATCAATACTGTTATCCTGAAGCTCTTCTGCTAAGCTTACGAAATCTTTAACTTCTTGAAATTCCTCTGAAGTTAAATCATCCAATCGGTTGTTAAAACCTTTTAAAACTGAAGCTCCACTTTCTGCAAACCACAAACCTGTGTAACCTCCTTGATTTCCATTTCTATTTCTTTTAAATCTATTATTTACATAAATAAAAGAACTGTTATAATCAACTTTATCAGCTAACTTTGCTTTAAACCCTGTACTAAAGTCAATTTTTCTGTTTTCATTGTTATCTTGTATTTGTGCTCCTGTATTTTGATAGTAATTTCCAGAAAAACTGTAACCAAATCCGTTTTCACTACTACCACTTAAAGACAAATTATGTTTTTGATATAAACCGTTTTGAAAAAGTAAATCTTTAGTTTTATCAAAGTATAAAAAATCAGTTGTTGGAGTTACCACTCCCATTTGTGTAGAAACACTTACTTGAGTTCCTGATTTACCACCTTTCTTAGTGAAAATTTGAATTACCCCATTTGCTGCATCAGAACCATAAAGAGTAGTAGCCGCACCACCATTGATGTACTCTATTCTTTCTATATTTTCCATTGGAATATCCGCGATAGAGCTTATGGCAGCACCTTGTGCACTTCCCCCACCAAGAGCACTCCTTGTATTTAAGTTATCCATACGAACACCATCTATATAAAAAATAGGTGTTGAACTTAAAAATGCAGAATTGATACCTCTAGATCTCATTATTGAAGATGAACCTGCTTGTCCACCTGTTAGATTGATTTGAGCATTGGGCAACTTGGTAGCAATTAACTGATCTATTCTTTGTGCAGGGATGTCTTCTAACTCTTCGGCTTTTATAGTTACAACATTATTTGATAGTCTTTTTTTACTTACACTTGCTCCTTGACCGGTGATTACGACTTCGTCTAATTGAGAAGCACTAAGCTCTAATGCTATATTGATTGTTTTTTGGTTGTTTATAGCTACTGTTTTTGTTTTGTAACCTGTATACGAAATACTTAATTGTTTAGCATTGCTTGGAATTTCGATAACATAATTACCATCAAAATCTGATATTGCTCTTATATTTGTTCCTACAACTGAAATCGTTGCTCCGAATACAGGGAATTTACTTTCGTTTGTGATGACTCCTCTTATTTTTGTTTTAGCTTGTTGACTTAAGAAAGTACTCTTTTCTGGAATTTTTACAAGTATTGATTTGTCTGTAATTTTAAAATCTAGAGTTGTTTTTTGTTTTAGTATGTCTAAAACAATAGTTAAAGGTTGGTTGATTGCATTGATATTTACTTTTTGCTGAAAAAATTCTTCTTTATAGATGTATATAAATTTTTTATCGACTTGGTTTTCAATCATTTCAAAAACATCTATTATAGGTGTGTTTTTCAGATTTAGGTTTATACTTGAAGTTTTACTATTTTCTGCTAAACTATCGGTTATGCGGGTTAGCATTAGTAATAAAAAAATTAAAAAATGTTTACAATTCATATGATTATTATTTTAGAATAAGACAATAGTTTTCCTGTCCTAACAAGTAGGATTTTTTGATTTTTGAAAAGTTAATCGTGGTTTATTTTATGTTGGCCAATTCTTTTGAGATGTACTTAAGAGCTATGCCAATATGATTCTCAACTGTTTTAGGGGTTATGTCTAATAATTCAGAGATTTCTTTGTATTTGAATCCGTCAAGCCTGCTCATCTCAAATACTTGACGAGTTCTGCTTGGGATTTTTTTCAAAATATTACTAATGATGACTTTATTTATTCTACTTTGTTCATTAGCAATGATATGTTCTTCTACATTTAATTCACTAGTACATGAATCAAACTGTTCGTATTGGTCTAACGATTTGACCTGGTAGTCTTTGCTTGTTTTTTTTAATTTGTTTTTTAATATTACATATAGGTAGGATTTAGGTTTTTTTATTTCGTTTAGCTTTTGCTTGTTGTCCCATAGATACATAAATACATCATTTACATTTTCTTCTACTATATGATTGTTGGATTCATATAATGCACCAAACCTACACAGACTATGATAATATTTATTGTAAAGCTTTTCAATAGCCTTGTTATTGCCTTTTTTGATGTTTGAAAACAGTGTTATATCTTCTTCCCAAACTAAATTATCAACACCTTTTATGCTCATTTTTTTTGATTTATCTGATATTGATTATCACTAATCGTATCTATGGACACATTGGCTATAAATTCTACAGCCTCTATAAATTGTTTAATTGTTTGATTTTTAAAAGCACCTGTGATTTTTTTGTTTTGGAGTTCAGCATTAGAGATACTAAACTGAACACCATAAAAACTATTTATTTGATTGATGGCATCTTTTAGGGGTAGATTGTTAAATATTAGTACATTTTCTTTCCAGCCCAACACTTGATTTGTTTTAAAATTTCTTTTGATTAAATGTTTGCTTTTTATATTGTAAACGACCTCTTCGTTGGGTAATAATTCTAAGTAGTTATTATTGTTTTTAGTTTTTACCTGCACCTTTCCTCTTTGTAAGGAAACAGATTTATTATTTGTATATGTATTGACATTGAATGCAGTACCTAAAACTTCTATATCCAAGTCTTTTGTATGTACGATAAATGGCATTTTTTTGTTGTGGGTTACATCAAAAAAAGCTTCTCCTTCTAAGTAAACCTCTCTTCTGTTGTTGAATTTGTTTGGATATTTTATTTGACTTAAAGCATTGAGGTGGATCTTGGTGCTATCGTTTAGATATATAATTTTTACTTCCCCTTTAGTGGTGCTAACTACGTTTGTATATGTTGCTTTTGCTGTGTTTAACAATTTAGAAACAGAGAGTACAGAAAA
Source organism: Ochrovirga pacifica (assembly GCF_000220525.1). Classification (GTDB taxonomy): domain Bacteria; phylum Bacteroidota; class Bacteroidia; order Flavobacteriales; family Flavobacteriaceae; genus Ochrovirga; species Ochrovirga pacifica. Next base: position 5,260 of record NZ_AFPK01000066.1, read on the forward strand.
AATCAATAGAAAAGATGCTAGAACCGTCATTGTTTTTTTGTTTTTGCGAATTCTTAGCTTCTTGAATAAGTATTTTTTTCTTACTTTTTTTTCTGAGTCTGTATCCTCTGGATAATGATTCCAGATTTCTTTGTACGTGTTTAGAATTGAGTTAAGTTCATTGTCTATACTGAGTTCTATTTCGAATACAGCTGCATCTGATTTAGACATTTCATTAGTGAGATATCTAATACATTTTCTTTCTTTATTACTTAACTCAATCATTCTTTACCTTGTTTATTAGTAAGAGTCACATATTAAAATTTTCCCCTATAAAATAACATGAAGACATTACCAAATAAACTTTAACAGAATGTTAATCACTTTGATTTAGAATAAATTTTAACTTTAATGTTATGAAAATAATTAAAGTGACTCCACCGTTGGGAGACGAATTGGAACTGGTTCCGTACAGAGTTGAAGGGAACAACGTTTATGTGCCTTATTATGAAAGTGGTGTCCAGGCTGGATTTCCAAGTCCTGCTGATGATTTTAAGGAACAACAACTAAGTTTGGATGCAAGATTGTTGAGTAAACCGAATAGTACATTTATTGTAAAAGTGAAAGGGAATTCAATGTATCCTACTCTACATATAGGAGATTTTTTGATTGTACGATCAGATTTGTACTTAAAAGATGATTCGATTGCTATTGTATCTGTAAACAACAACGAGTTTACCGTGAAAAGATTTGATAAAGAGCGAAAATTGTTGATTGCAGATAATACTGACTTTGAAAATATACAGATTTTGGAGGAAGATGTAATCTTACCCCGAGGTGTTGTGAAACATTTGGTTAGGGATTTATAAAAATAAAAACTCCGCTAGTGGACTAGCGGAGCAAAAAATTGCTATGAAAAAGAAGGACTTAAGTCCTATTATTCAAACATACACTTTTTTATTAATTAACCAAACATAAACTAATAACAATGTGTACTTTAACACTTAATAAGCTAAAAGTCTCCAAAACTAGAATCAAATCGGTTTTATATTGATGGGGTTACCATTTGGAACCATTTTGTGGTTTTGATTTTTGTATAATCCATGTAACCACAAATGAAAATGCTTGTTTGATTTAGAGTTTTTCCAAAGTGGTATATCTCTATTGGACATCTTATTGAAAACATCTCTTATACCTTTTGTTTTATTGAATTGAACAAAATACATTTCTGGTTACAGGGTAGTGATGTACTTTGTTATTACGATATTTGTAACATTGAGTTGGATGAAATGGTTTATTGTCAGCTTTTTTAAATTTTAGAAATAGCACAAAGATTTTATTCCTTAACTAATTTGACTTTATAACAAAATGCATGTTTACCTGGATGGTTGTTAGGAAAAGAAAGTTCTAAGCCATATATATTTCTTTTCCAATTTACTTTTTCATTAGACCCTATTAAACTAATATTTGCTATTTTTCTATTAAAATATGGTAAGATGGTCGATAGCATTTTTCCGGTTATTTTATTTTCAGTTGGACGATCAAGAACAATAACATATAATGTGTTTCCGTCTTTACTTTGGGTATATCTAATATCTTTATCAGTATATATTGCCTCCCAGTTTTCGTTAAAGTGACCATCGGTCTTTAAGGTAGTTGGACCTTCACCATCAATGGTCCATGGTCTTGTATTGTATATTGCCTCCCCATTCATATGCAACCATTCTCCTATGCCTAACAATGTTTCCTTTTGATCTTCAGGAATTGTTCCATCAGCTTTAGGGCTTACATCCAATAGCAAACATCCGTTTTTACTAACGACATCACAAAGAATTTCGATAATGGCTTCTGACGATCTAGATTTACGACCATTATAAAACCATCCACCCAAAGGAGTGTCGCTTAACCATGGAGCTTCTCGTAATCCGGTTGAACGTCCTTTTTCATAATCTAAGATTCCTGCCGAAGGAGGGATACACACATCGTATTTAATTTTATATGTTAGGCCAATATCCTGATTGTTTTGGTTTGCATGATTTAATAAATAAGCAAATGCTTTTTTTCTAATATTATCACTAAGTAATTCTAACCCCATATCGAACCAATATAAATCTGGATTGTATTTATCGGCAGACTCTTTTAATATTTCAAACCAACGTTGTTCAAAATTATCATCAGGATATGGTTGAAAACTATCAGCATCAGAAGAAAAACCATGAGGCTTGCCATATAAATCTTCATTACCAGATATTCCACCATCAAAAGCATACGAATGATAATACCAATACCAAGTAAATGCATGATGATACGTAATAAGGTATTTCATATTGCGTTTTCGGATTGCTTTTTCTAATTCTCCAGTAATGTCAACACCCGCCATGTCCATACTATTCCAACGGCTCACATCAGAATCCCAGTTCAGATAATTATCATGAAACACGCCTATAGGCCCCATAAATTTAGCTCCTGCTTTCTGAAATAAATCAGCCCATTCTTCGGCATTGAATTTTGTTGGATTAAACTGCTTAATAATATCTTTGTACCCAACTTCGTTTTGATCACCACCGAATAAACTTTTGTGACGTAAATATTCACCTGATGGTTTAGCTTTACCTCTTGGAGCATTATTCCAGTAAACACCGATGGTGTCGTACATAGCCCATCCATACCATTCAGTCGTTTGATGTTGTGTAGCTAATGTAGCTGGTCCAATGCATGTAAAAATCCCAAATTTAGCATCTCTAAACCATTCTGGAGCTGAATGTTTGGCTATAGACGGCCATTCTTCTTTAAATATTTTTCCAGATTTTCTTGCATGTTCAATTTGGTTTATCTCACTAGCATTTTCTTTATTGCTTGGTTTTTTTTGAGCAAAAATAATTTGATTGGAGCTTAGCAAAAACACAAAGTAAAGTGATGAAAAAAAGACTTTTATATTCATTTTTTTATTTTTTTTAGTAGAATATTAGTTATTCGAACGATATTTTAACAGCAAAAGCATATTTACAATGCTGATTGTTAGGGAGTTTTATTTTTAGGTTATCATCATTTTGCTCAAAATCCAAACTTTTATTACTTCCTACCATCATTACAGAACTTATTTTTTTTGAATTGTATTCTGATTTAGTCCCCAGAGCTTTTATAGACATTATTTTATTTTCAGGCCATCCTAATTGGAAAGCAAATAAACTATTGCCTTTAGTCGTAAAACGAATGTCTTTTTGATCCATCATCTCCTCACTGGCCATATCTGCATGATTTTTTGCTTCTTTTCGTTTTGGTCCTTCCCCAAAAATTTTCCAAGGTCGGGTACCATATATTGCTTCTCCATTTAAAGTCATCCAAGCCCCCATTTCAATAAGGAAAGTATCAATAGCTTCTGGGTGGGTTCCATCTGCTTTTAATGGTAAGCATAAAAGTAAGTTTCCGTTCTTACTGACAATGTCAATTAATTTATCTACAATGTAGTTGGTGGGTCTATATTTTGCATATTGGTTGTAGCCCCAGCACCCCATATGATCGTCAGTCTGCCATGCATTTAATTTTAATTCTCCTGCTTTTTTTCTTTCATAATCCATAAGTGCAACATCAGAAAATTCTTTCCCTGATTCTTTAGGCCAGCCTTTGATACACATTACACCGTTTTCGGCACCATTGTGGCGTTTTAGGTTATTATTATAGAAGTGTGAAACAACATCATATCCTTTTTTTCTAAAGGGAATAGGACCGTCAAAATACAATAAATCTAATTCGTAATTATCTATTAAGTCTTTCAAACGCTTATTCCACATGGTTCCCCATGCCTCAGCAATGTGTTTATCATCAGGATTTTTATAATCATAAGGAGGATGGTATAAATCATAATACTCAGGATTGGCACCATCATAAGGTTTATTAGCAGTTCCTTTGTTTACAGTCCACCAGTTAAGACTTCTAGCTAAATGTGTTGTTGCACCATAACGCAAACCTTGTGCATGTGCAGCATCCTGAAAAGCTTTTACCATATCCATTTTTGGACCTGTTTTTACTGAATTCCAACGTGTATATTTAGAATCAAACAAATCGTAATTGTCATGAAACGTTGCAATAGAAGTGTAATATTTTGCCCCAGCATTTTTATATTGCTTCATCAAATGATTGGCATCAAATTTTTCTGCTTTCCACATAGGAATAAAATCTTTATATCCAAATTCTGATTGATCTCCCCATACTTTTTTATGATGAGGCCCTTGAATTTGCCACTTATTTTCGCCATCCATAATATACATATTACGAGCATACCATTCGCCTACAGCAGGAACAGAGTAGGGGCCCCACACATTCCAAATTCCAAATTTGGCATCTTTAAACCATTCTGGAGTTTTATACTGCTGTAGAGATTCTACAGTAGGTTCAAAATATTTAGGTACATCATTACTGGTAATGGTATTCTTTTTTAAGTGGTGACAACTTAAAAAAGTTAATCCTATTAAAAATATTAAAGAGTTTTTGAGTTTCATGGTTAGTTATTTTTTAAATTTAGTTGATAACAAAAAGCATGTTTCCCTTTTGCATTTTTTGGAAACGAGAAAGTCATATTTGTTTCATTTTGCTTCCACTCAATTTTTTCATCAGAACCAAGTAGAGAGACACTTTTAATATCTCGTGTGAGGTATTCGAACCCCTTTCCTAATTTTTTAGCAACGACCAAGTTGCTTGTTGGTTTATCCATTACAATTACATATATTGTATTACTATCTTTACTTTGTGTGTAGCGTATATCTTTTTCAGTATACATGGCTTCCCAGTTTTCGTTAAAGTGGCCGTCTTTATTTAATTTTGTAGGTCCTTCTTCGGCAATTACCCATGGTCTAGTATTATAAATAGCTTTACCATTTTTTTGCAACCATTCACCAATACCCATCAGGGTCTCTTTTTGATCTTCGGGTATAGTTCCGTCAGGTTTTGGGCTTACATCTAGTAGCATACAGCCATTTTTGCTTACAATGTCTATGAGGATTTCAATTACAGCTTCGGCAGAGCGAGATTTACGACCGTTATAAAACCATCCTGCAAGTGGCGTGTCGGTTAACCACACGTCTTCTCTTACATTTTGAGAACGTCCTTTTTCAAAATCTAAAATACCTGCAGATGGAGGTATACAAATGTCAAATTTAGTTTTGTATGAAATTCCAATTTCTTGATTTTTTTTCTCAGCATTATTAAGCATTCCAGCGAAAGCACGTTTTCGAATATCATCGCTTAACAACTCTAGCCCCATATCAAACCATAATAAATCTGGATTATATTTTGTGTAAGCTTCTTCAAGTTTTCTAAACCATAAGTCTTCATATTCTGCATCAGGATACTCATCAAAACTATCTGGGGCATCAGAAAATTTATGAGGTCTACAATATAAGTCTTCGTATGCAGGATCTGCTCCATCAAATAAGTGAGATTCATTGAAAAACCACCAGGAAAAAGCATGGTGAAAAGTCATTACAAATTTCATCCCTTTTGCTCGTATTGATTTTTCTAGCTCCCCTACTACATCAATGCCAGCAGTACGCTTCATATTCCAACGAGTAACTTTAGAGTCCCACAACATAAAATTATCATGATGACACCCCATTGGTCCACTAAACTTAGCTCCTGATTTTGCAAAAACATCAGCCCACTCATCTGCATTGAATTTATCCGGCTGAAAATCCATAATTAAATCTTTATATCCGTATTCATTTTGATCCCCAAAAAGTTTTTGATGTAATTTAAAGCTTCGGGTTGTATCAGGAGAGTTTGGTCTTACAGCATTTGTCCAATATTTTGCTTTTTTATTATACATTGCCCATCCCCACCATTCTGTGGTTTTATGTTGTGTAGCTAATACTGCTGGTCCAAAATGTGTATAAATTCCGAATTTAGCATCTCTAAACCATTCTGGGGTTGTGTGACGAGCGATAGAGGGCCATTCTTCTTTGTAATAGTTTTTAATTTCTTTGTTTTCTAATTCTGTTACAGTTTTACTTAGATTATTCTGATCTTTTTTTTGGCTTAGTATTGTATTGCTAAAAAAAAGAATAATAACTATTGTCCAAGATTTAATTTTATTCATTGTGTTAGTTTTAAATAATATATTGATTCATAAACTCTCTTTATAATGGTAAATATGACTATGGTAATTATGTTTTTGTAAAACACTTTAACTCTATTTCACAAAGTAGTCTAAACCACTAATTATCAATATGCAAAAATGTATTTTAAAGAATGATTTTTTAGATCTAACAACTATATTATAACTATATTTAGTGTAGTAAGCTCCAACATAAACTATATCTAAGATCAGAATTAATTATCTTGCATTAAAAAACATAATATGCGGTTTTGGATTAAGTATTTATATCTACTCATCATTATCACTCCAACTTCTATTTTATCCCAAAACTCATTAGATTCTACTTCGTTTGAAATAGACAATTTTCATCATGATCGTTATATCATGTTACAAGCTCCAACTGATGAAGCTTATTCTTACTTTGAAAATATTGGTAAGTATTTCTTATCGAGAAGTGACACCGTTAATTATCTAAACAGTGTAGTCCATATATCAGACATTGAGTATAGAAAAGGTAAATTTAACAACGCATTCGAACTACTTTGGGAGGTCATGCCAATGGCTAATAATATATCTAATAAAATGCCTTTACTTGAGATTCATCAAATGTTAGGCATTCTATATGGAGTTTATAATAAAGAAAATGAAGCCTTATTTCATTTAAAAGAAGGATTGATAATTGCTAATAAATATGCTAAGATTGATAAAAAATATAAGGAAAGGCTTACTGCTTGTTATTTAGATGTTGCCGTACAATATTTTACAATGCATGATTATAATTCTGCTCTTAAATATCTTGATACTTGTTACAAGTCTGACAATTCTGGAAACAGGTTATATTTTGTTGATGGAGTTTATGGACAAGTGTATATAAAATTAAAAGAATACAATAAGGCAAAAAAAAAATTATATGGTGTGCTTGAGTATCTTGAAAAAAATGGTAATGGTTTTCAGGCTTCGGTTGCTTATTATTTGGGTGAATTAAAAAGTGCAATTAATGAACCTGATAGTGCTTTTGTTTACTATAATAAATCTCTTAATGCTATAGACTCACTACAAACACAAACCAAAATGAAGCCTTTAGTTTTGGAGAAAATTGCAAAACTATACGCAAAGGAGAATAAGCATAAAAAAGCTTTTAATTATATACAAAAGTCTAAAGCATGGTCTGATAGTTTATTTAATATACAAAGTCAACAAAATAAAAATCTTTTTGAGATCAAAAATAAATATAAAGATGACATACAAAAAAAGGAAGAACAAATAGCGACTCAAACTAAATTATTAGAATTGAATAACAAAGCTAAATTTAGATTATGGTTATTAATTATTTTCTTATTACTATTAGCCTCAATAGTGTATATTACATTTAGGCTGAAAGTAAAGATTAAAAAAATAGCCTTTGAAAAGAAAATTAATGATGATAAAAACAAAGCTATACTTAATGTTAAAAACAAAGAACTTACTGCTAATGCTTTGCAAATAATAGAAAAAGAACAATTTACTAAAGAGCTTTTAGAAGAACTTAAAACAAAATCACCTGTCACCTATAAATCTTTGCACAACAAACATAAACAAAATAACAAGAGAATCTGGGAAGATTTCCATCTACGGTTTACGCAAATCAATAAAAATTTTTATGACCAATTATTAATGGATTATCCAGATTTAACTCCAACAGATTTAAAACACTGTGCTCTTGTAAAACTAAATTTTGACAGTAAAGAAATGTCTCATTTATTAGGTATCTCAATAAATAGTGTACATATGGCTCGTTCACGTATTCGTAAGAAATTGGGACTAAATAGAGATGACAATCTCAATATTTTTTTAAATAAAATAGTTTAATTTTTAAGTTATGTAGACTTTATTCTGAAAAGGTCAGGCATCGTTTTAACGGGGTTTATATAAAAAATTGCGTGTAAATTGGCAGCGAATTTTTGGTAAATAAGACTAACAAAATGAATGATAAGAAAAAATTAAAGCAATTTTTATTTGGATAGACTCAGCTCTAAAAAAGGATTTTCTTTTAGGAGATATAATCTGATTTATCCTTTTAAAGCCTCTTTAAATATAAAATCCTTTATGAGGCTATGTCTTTAGTAGTTTATCTTACTCCTTAAAAGATATAGGCTTTATTGGTTGTTCTTTAGGAAACATTCCAACATTTTTTTCAGCACTAGACCTGCCTATAACTTGACTAAATCTCAAGACATCAATTACTTTATCTGTCAGATGAAGCTCAACTAAAACTCCGTAATTAATTATTTTAAACTAATTGTAGTTTTCAGATTTAAGATACTTTTTTTCTCCACTCCTGATCACTTGAATGAAAGAATCGGTCGGAATTTATATTTTTAACTTTCATGTTACGATAATTTTGCACAACGGAGTAAGAGGTATGTAATTTGTATGGTAAATTTTAATCGCATTCTACACCTATCATCTTTTATCCCTACAATCCTTATCAAAAGCGACCAAATTAAACAATTGTCGCATTCTGGAACGAACTCTTGTTCCATAACGTTCTCCTAATTCATTTGCATTTAGGTTAGTTGTTGCATATGTTAACCTCTTGTTTTGAATAAATAAATCATGTCTAGAGAGTAAAACTTCTCCCATCACATTGCAATCTTGTCCGAAATGTTTTCCATCGGGTTCTACTCCTAAATCATCAAAACAGTAAGAGTTAGAAGAACCGTACATCTCTATAGTTGGGTATCCTTTTCCGTTGAATTGAAAAGTTATTTGTCTGCATGGGATTACCTGGTAAGAATTGTGTTCAGGTGTTATGCATTTCAGTAACTTCATCAAAGAAGTCTTTCCGCAACCTACAGGACCCGATAATAAAATTCCTTTGTAAGGATCTATTCCATACTTTTCACAATTTTTATAATCACGGATATAAAACAAGCAAAGCTTGTAAACCAAAAACAAATCTTCATCGTAAATTTTAAAATCTTTCCCAAATAGTAGTTTTCCTTTGTAGTTGAGGTAAGCAACAATTTTATCAAAATCGTATTGGATGACATTGTTTTCAATAGTTCCTAATTCGAACATCGTTTCTTTTTCGTGTATGATGTGTGGATGCATATTTTTTTCTTTTGTTTTTTTTGACTTTTGCATCTTCTGTTCTTTTGCCTTGATGCCAAAGAACTAAAAAATCAAGACTTCAAGAACATTTCTAAAATGCTGTTCTCATTTTCTAAAGAAAAAGAACTCGCTATCGCTCAAACACCTTTTTCTTTTTACGAAAATTTCAAATCCATTTTCACAAAACAACCTTGTATGTCAAATTTTATTTTTTGTTTTAAAACAGCCAAAACCAAAATTTTTATAGTGGTTGGTTGTAATCTTTATCATTTTCTATTTTTAAAAAATCAGAATTTTGATTTTCCTGTTTATAATGTTTACTATGTTTATTATTGTTTATATAAGGCCCCGATACTTGTCCCACTTTTGATACGGTAGTTGTCCCACTTTTGGTACTGTATGAGTTCACTACTTGTTCGGTACTTGTCCCAAAATTGAACATGTAAATTTTACTCCCCATATGAGGATTATGAGAGGGTTTGTAAATTATATATTTCCACTCTGATAAATCATGTAAACATTTGTGATAGGTTCCTTTGGAACCTATTCTGGACATTAGCATAATTTCATTTCTATTGATGAAAAACTCTGATGAAAACCTAGCTTTGTTCCAGAAATAGAACAAAGCCATATACATGCTTACATGTGTGGTATTCATTTTAGTGTCTGATTGAATTTTAACAAAGAATTGGTTGAGATGGGATATGTAATTGATCTCAGCCATTTTATTAATGATTTACTTTGTTAGCCTCCATCACTTTTTGAATTTCTTGAGATTCGTAGTATATAATCCCACCTATTTTGGTGTAGGGTAAAGTACCATTGATTCTCAATGTTTGAAGTGTTCCTGGACTTACCTGGAGTAATTCCATTACTTCATTAGATTTTAAATATTTCTTTGTTTGGCCCAAAGGACTTTGATCTAATAATTTTTTAAACTCTACTAATAATTCTAATTTAAATTCTCTTAAATCGTCTGTAGTAATAATAGCTGTTGGCATCTGTTACAATTTTAATGATTAACTAATAGTTTGATTTGACTTTCGTTTTACAAAATTGCAATGCTTTGATGGAATTTATTCGGTACCTGTTCGGTACTACCGAAAAATAAATTTCAAAATTTAAAACCTCAACCTTTATAAAGGTTGAGGTTTTATTACCTAGAATCTATTTAAATAATAGTTGTAGAAATACCTTTTTCGGTAGTTACGAGAACTACCGATTTTTAAGCATCTTCAAAATCTAATTTTTTAACAAGATTTGATGATAATTTAGAAAGGAATTTGGTTTGCTCTTTACTTCTATTTTGAATCTCTCCAAAGGTTTTATAGTAGTTACCTAACTCTATTTTAAATATAGATTCAAATACTCCTACTAAATCCTTTACCTGAGCAGTTCCACCATTGATTGCACCTGTTACCTTTAAAGCATAGATCAACTCTACCAAATCTGTTTTAGAGGCTGTCCAGCTGAGAGAACCCAATCCGTTCTGAATGGTAATATTATCTAAAGAACTTTTTTGTAAGTTTCTTAAACAATACAATTCTTGCTTTAAAAAATCTTTGATTTGATTGTAATAGAATACTTCCGCGGCTAAATAATCGTGTGATGTTGTAAAAAGCGGATCTGTGTCTAGTATTTCAGATTGTGAAAACAGTAGCGTTTGTTGTTTAATTCTTGTAAAATAAATTTCATCACAATGCGTTTCTTCGTGTTTCACATACTTAAAAAAACTTATATTATTCTTCCTTATAACTTCAATCTCTTTGATTAAATTTTGAATGTATTTGATTTGCCTTTCGCTTGATACAAAAGGCATTTCACAATAGTATTCTAGTTGTGTTTTGAAGAATTTTAGTCTGCTACAGATTTGTGGTTTTACGCTTTTAAAAAAGTTGATTTCTTCTTCTTTGCTCTCAAAATGTTTAACTCGTACATGTTCTCGGAGTTTTGAAAGTAACTCCTTGGTTAGAACAATGTTTTGTTTCAGTTTTTCTTTTGTTTCTAATGCTAATTTGTTATTTGTTTTTATTTCTTTTCCATACTCCACCACCCATAGATTGATTTTCTCCATGTTAAGCAATTGTTATTTTTTTGATAACAAATAAAGCTAAATATTACTGTATTCATACTATTTCGTTTATGATATTTCACTTTTATCAATATTAATTAACTTTTGTTTACTGTATTTATCTTGTAGAATTTGCATGTCTTCAGACACTTTTTTGTCTATAATTTTTGCGTATATCTGAGTAGTGGTCAATTTAGTATGTCCTAACATTTTAGACACCGTTTCTATGGGAATTCCATTACTTAAAGTAACTGTGGTTGCAAAAGTATGACGTGCCATGTGAAAGGTTAAATTTTTAGTAATACCACAACAATCTGCTATTTCTTTTAAGTAACTATTCACTTTCTGATTGGAGATTCCTGGTAGTAGTTTTTTGGAATGTAAAACACGTAAGTTTTCGGTATATGAATTTAGGATGTTTTCTGCGGGTTCTAAAAGTGGAACCTTTACTGAAGTACCTGTTTTTTGTCTTTTAGTGATAATCCAAGTATTTCCATCAATACCTTTTGCCAGATTTTGAGAGGTTAAATTTCTTATATCTACATAAGCTAATCCAGTGTAACAACTAAACAAGAATAGGTCTTTAACATTTTGAAGTCTTTCTATTGTAAACTTATATTCTATTATACTGTTCAATTCATCTTGAGTTAAATATTCTCTATCAGGTTTAACAGTTTTAAACTTATACGAAATGAAAGGATTTTTTGCTATCCAATCTAATTTCATTGCCATATAAAACATTTTCTTAAACCTTTGTAAATGTTTTGCTATGGTATTTATTTTAATGGATCCGTATTTATGTTTACTAAGGAATAGCTCGAAATCAATAATCATTTGATAGTTAATATCTTTAAGGAATACATCAGTAGTTTTGTACTTTTCAGATAAAAAAGTTTTCAAATAAGATTGAGTAGTTTTGTAATGGCTGTAAGTTGCTTTGGAAAGTTGACCTTCATTTAGTTTATTATGGTATTCAAATAATTCCAATAAAGAGTGATATCTAACGTCTAAGCCCAAATATCTAGATTTAACCAATTTTGCAGTTACATTCTCATCTTCATAAGTTAAGTCTTGGTAGGCCTTGAATAATCCAGACCTCACCTGTTCAATATAGTTATTAATGTTTCTCGCTTCGGAACTATTTCCTTTTACTTTGGATTTAGACGAATCCCATTTGGAAACTTCTACCTCTCTCTTTAAACTAATATTTGCTCTTTTTTGATTGATAGTTACTCTTGCAAATATTTGAGCTTTGTTGTTTTTAATACGCGAAGTGTTTATCCAGAATAGGATTGCAAATGTTTGTGAACTTCTCATAATTGTCGTCTTTATTGATGAATAAATGGACGAAAGTCAAATCAACTATAAGATTTCATTAAGCGGTCAACAAATTTGTTAAAAATTTTGTTGACCGATATGTAGACCTAATTTATGAATTAATTTGGTTTGTTATAAAATCAACATAAATTAAAACAACCGATAAACATTGAGTTTATACTGTTTTGGCTAAAGTTGTATTAGCTAATTGCAGTGAGAGTGGGATTCGAACCCACGGGCCGCAAACACGACCACAGCGTTCCAGGCTGCTCCATTACCACTCTGGCACCTCACTTTGTGTTAAAACGGGTGCAAACATACTAATTTTTATTCGTAAGCAGCAGCCCCACAAAACTTTTTTGAATCCTTACCTCGGTAGGCTGCACCATTTACTATGTTTTTTCGGGCAGCTACAGTATTGTCTAGATTGGTTTCTTTGGCAGGAATACGGGCTTTTACAGTACTTGTGTCAATGGCTATTTGTCCTACAAAATCGCCAATAACACATACCGAAGGGCCTGTTTTTACTCCTTTAGATTCTTTGTCTGGTTGGGTGTTAGCATCAAAATAAGAGAGCAAACATTTGGGAATACTCTTTTTGGCAGAATATTGTACTGGGGCACTTAGTCCGTATACAGCAGTTACATTTTTTATCCAAGAGTCTTTTCCGTACCTTCCTTTTCCTGTAGGATCTTTGTATCCAGGTCTGATTTCTACCACCATTTGCGAGTTGTATCCATAAGCTCCATTCACATAAACAGCTCCGTTTATCAAGGTGTGTGGATTTAAATATACGGCTGCTTTTCCGTTTTCGCTACTTACATTTACCACGTGTACATTGTCTACTCCATAAAGACTTTTAGAGGTTCGATTGTCTGTTTCCAAACGGGCACAAACCCCACCTAAGCTATACAAATTGCTAAAAAGTAAGTTTTTTCCTGCATTAGACTGTATCAGTCCATATCCAAAAGCAGCATGGGTTTGTTTTACATAATCAATGGTTACGTTTTTGGCACAACCAGTTTCATTATAGGTTTTGTTTTGAAATGAAAAAGCAACACCCGAAAATCGAGTTTGATCGTCTTGAATCCATATATTCTGTACAAACAAATTGGTTACTGCACCTATCGTAAAAGCTCTAGCTCCACCTGTTTTGGGCAAGTCAGATTCTCTTTTGTATCGTATAATGGCTCTTTCTGTTCCCATTCCTAAACCTAGGATGGATACGTTTGTTACCTTTTCATTTTTTCCTATACCAAAGACCCATTTGGCTTTTTTTATGTGTTTTGGGTTCGACTGATTGGGTTCCAAAATCACTTTGGGTTGTAAGCGGATGTGTACATTAGATTTCAATTCTAGTCCACTTACCACATACAGTCCGGGTTCAAACACTAGCTTCCCTCCTATTTTTCCATGCTGTTGGGCTTTGCTGGCCTTTACAATCATTTTATTAATAGTTTCTGTATCGTCATCAGGATGCACTGTAAACTCTTTTAATTGGTCTATCTCTTTTTCATTAGGTCCTTGGTAACCTACGTTTTTTACTTTAAAAATTCCTGCCCTAACTTTTGTTTCTAAAATGTGTTGAGTTTTGTTTACATCATGCCCTAAAAACGTTACGTATTGTTGTGCGTTGCTAGTGTTAATTGCTAGTATCAAACCTAGCGATGCTAGTAGCCTTCTGTACATGGTGATTTTTTTTTTAAAGTTTGTGTGTACACAAAGACGGTTTTAGTGTGGTTTTGTTTAATGGCTTAATGATGTTTGTCAAAATAAAGGTTTGTTTGGTCTATTTTGATGTGATTTTAAGGACAGTTTTAAATTTTAGTAAGTACAAAGGATTCTGTTTACAATCGTTTTTTCTTAGCAAGATAAACAGTACTTTTATGTAAAAATAACTAGAATGAAACAAGTACGTTGGGGAATTATTGGTGTGGGTGATGTGTGCGAAGTAAAAAGTGCACCGGCCATGTATAAAATTCCAAATTCTACCGTAATTGCGGTTATGCGTAGAGATGCAGAAAAAGCCAAAGACTATGCAAAAAGACATGGTATAGAGGAATGGACTACCGATGCAGATGAAATCATACAACATCCAGAAATCAATGCCATTTACATAGCTACACCACCCAAATATCATAAAAACTATGCGCTAAAAGTGGCCCAAGCAGGAAAAGCTTGTTATATAGAAAAACCGATGGCCATACACTACGCGGCTTGTGTAGAAATAGAAAAAGCTTTTAAAGCCAAAAAGCTCCCCTTGTTTATTGCTTATTACAGAACCTGTTTGCCTAACTTTTTAAAAGCCAAAGAACTCATCACCAACGGAAGTCTGGGAACACTTTTGCAAGTACAAATAAACCTAACCAAACCGTTAGATGTGGTTGATGCCAACTATGCACAACGCAACTGGCGGGTAGATCCTAAATTGGCCGGAGATGGTTATTTTTACGATTTGGGCTCGCATCAACTGAACATTTTAGAATTTTTGATAGGTGCTATAGAACACGTTCAGGGAATTGCCATCAATCAATCTAAAATTTACAAAGCAAGTGATGTAGTAGCTGCCAACATTTTATTTAAAAACCATGTAGTGGGTTCTTGTTTTTGGGCTTTTAATACTGCCAGCAAACAAAGACAAGATGAATTGATAATTTTGGGGAGCAAAGGAAGTATTAAAATGGCTTGTTTTAACGATCGTCCTTTAGAATATACCAACGCTGAGGGTATTGTTACCTTGTTTGACTTGCCTTATCCTGAACATGTGCAACAACCTTTAATTAGCTCTATTGTGCAGGATTTGCTACACAAAACAAAAAAAACATATAGTACAGGAAGCATTGGAAGCCGAACCCAGTATTGGCTAGAACAAATTTCAGGAATGTAAAAAAAATAAAAAAAGCATCGAACGTATAGGTACGTTCAATGCTTTTTATTTTACTCTTTTTTTACAAAGATTTTATTCTACTATAATTTTGGTGATTTTGTTAATATCGTTACCAATTACATTTACAAAATACAAACCACTTCTTGAAAAAACAGATCGATTGATTTCGTAATCTCCAGTAATACTTGTTTGCAACACAGTACTTCCCTTTGCATCAAAAACCTGTACAGTATATGTTTTTGATTGGTTTGGTACGTTAATATACAAATTCTCATTCTTTAATGGATTTGGATATATTTGTATGGTGTTGGCAACCTTTGTGTTTTCTATGGTTAGTTCTGACAAAGGATTGGCTACAGACCCATTGCTAGATACAGGAATTAAAGCCCACTGTGTCCAGTTGTTAGTAGACGATGTAGATTTTTGAATAATAGCACTGTAATCACTAGTGGTTTCTGGCCTAAAGTAATCTCCTGTAGCTCTGTTCTGTAAATAAAAATACCCACCCGAACTGCTTATTATTTTCCATTGTGTATAACTACCATCGTACGAAGTTGGTTTTTGTATTAAAACACTATTTTCGGTATCGTTGGTAGGTCTAAAATACATTCCGTTAGCTACGTTTTTTAGGTAAAACCACCCATTATCCGTCGCAATTTTTTCCCATTGGGTTGGGGCTCCAGACCATGTAGAAGGTACCAACTCTAAAGGTGTATTTTCTGCACTTCCATTGGTTCTTACTTTTTTTCCAGTTTCTCTGTTTACCAAGAAATATTTAGTAGAAGCTGGTGCATCCTCTATAGACCATGTTCTTACCCAATCTACATACATAGTGTTTTTGGCATTGTTGTTTAAGTCACTTTTTACAGCCAAACCACCTAGCCAGTCTGCTTCGTTAGTCCATAAATCAAAAATAACATTCAAATCTCTGGTAAACTGTCGGTTGTAGGTTACACCATCTAAATGATCTCCTACATAAATACTTCCTGCAGGCTCTCCATCTAAGAAAAACTGAACATTTCTTGCATCAGACCAATAGGCACCAAAAATATGATAATCGGCATCCCATTTTACTCCTTTTAGCGGATTGCCACTAGATAAATTTCTATTGTCAAAATTTCCGTGTTTTCTCACTGTTTCTGGTGTTTTGGTTTGATCTGCTTGAAAATATTGAGAATTCATTTGCCAAGGAAAATCAGGTTGACAACCACAAGTAGGTTTGGCATTGTTTTCTATAATATCAATTTCGTCTCTATTGTTTATATCTCCATTATTTAACCAATAAGTAGTGTAGGCAGAAATAGAAGAAGCCTTGATTTTACTTTCGGTATACATTGGATACGATATCTTTTCTTTAGACATAATTCTTGCAGACCTAAACCAACGCTCGGCACTGTTATCTAAAGTTGCTCGAATCCACATATATCCTCCCCATACTCCAGAGTTTGTGTTGTCAGCCACCATTTCTACAGGTACTTCGTAATTCCATGTAGATTTGGTCCATTTGGTGGTATCCAAACCATTTACATTAAATTCGTCGGTAAGACCATCAACTTTCACCCATTGTTTACCACTAGGTATGGGGTCTAAACCAGCACCAAATGTGGGGGCAGATTGTGCAAACAAATTGTTTAAACACAAAAAAGAGAGCAACAAGGTTACACTTTTTCTAAAAATAGTTTTCATCATTTTTTAAATATTTTATGTTATTCGCAGTCCAAAGCTATAGTTCATAAAAAAAAGGTACCATAACAAATATTGAATTGAATGCTTCAAATGTTTTTAACAAAAAAGTGATTCCCTTAATGCCCCAAGGATACTATAAATAGAACAAACCATGTTCAGTTGAATCTTTTGCTAGTAAAGTCTATTGTTCCGAAAAAGTTGATACTTTTGAGTCCATCAATCTACATTATACATTAAATATGAAAACAATTTTAAAACTCTTTTTACTAATTAGCATCAACACTCAAATTTACGCACAACAATCAGACCCCAAAGCCATTGCTATTGCCAAAGAGGTGATGCAGCAAATGGGAGGAGAAGAACAATGGAACAATACACATTTTATTCAATGGGATTTTGGAAAACGCACCTTGTACTGGGACAAATGGACAGGGGATGTTCGTGTAGAAGCACCGAACGATGCCTTGGTTATTTTGGTAAACATAAACACCATGAAAGGAAAAGCGTATCAGAACGGTACGTTGGTTCAAGACAAACAACAAACCAAAAAACTGTTAAAAAAAGGAAAAAACTGGTGGATTAACGATTCGTACTGGCTTACCATGCCTTGGAAACTATTAGACCCTGGGGTAACCCTAACCTACTTAAGAACCGATACACTACCAAACGGTGCACAAGCCGATGTGTTGCAAATGACTTTTGAAAACGTGGGTGTAACCCCTAATAACAAGTACGAAATATTTGTAGATCAACAAGAAAAACTAGTAAAACAATGGGCTTTTTTTAAGAATTACCAAGACACGAAACCTAAATTTAGCAAGCCTTGGGACAATTACCAAAAACTAGGCAAAGTATGGTTGTCTTTTAACCGTAGTGATTTTGGTCCTAAAAACGTGGTTGTAAAAGACACTTTTGATGCCCAATTATTTACAAACCTATAATTGTTTATAATCAATCTTAATGAAACCCGATTGTTTGCGACTAAGGTAGTGTACATCTTTTAATGTATCTTAGTAACATAGCACAACACATACGTTATGAATAGCAAAAACAACGCACATTTGGGTTTTGTTTTTACGCCTTACCAAGCACCAGAACTCAGTATTTTTGACAAACTTTTAGATATTTTTAAAGAATTGTTAACCCACACTTCTGGTGATGTAGATGAGGCACTAGACTGGCTAGCTCAGTTAGACAAAACTTACGAACTTACCACGCCCGAGTATACTTTAGAAGATTTTAAACGCGACCTGTTTGACAAAGGGTATTTGCAAGAACGCATACAGCCCGACGGGACTTCTGGCACTAGCATAACGGCCAAAACCGAAAGAGCTATTAGACAAAGAGCACTGAACCAAATTTTTGGAAAACTTAGAAAATCAGGAAGTGGAAATCATAGAACTCAAAAAATAGGAAGTGGTGATGAAGCTACAGGAGAAACCCGTGCTTATCAATTTGGAGACGGTTTGGATCAAATTTCTATGACCGAAAGTATCCGCAATGCACAAATCAACCACGGAATTTCATCTCATTTTCAAATGCAAGAAGAAGATTTGGTAGTGAATGAAACCAATCACAAATCGCAAATGAGTACAGTGCTGATGATAGACATTAGCCACAGCATGATTTTGTATGGTGAAGATCGTATTACTCCTGCCAAAAAAGTAGCCATGGCTTTGGCAGAACTCATTACCACACGCTATCCAAAAGATACCTTAGACATTTTGGTTTTTGGAAACGATGCTTGGCGAATTTCCATTCAGGATTTGCCTTACTTAACCGTAGGCCCCTATCATACCAACACCGTAGCAGGCTTAGAATTGGCCATGGATTTGCTAAGAAGAAAACGAAATACCAACAAGCAAATTTTTATGATTACCGACGGAAAACCTAGTTGCTTAAGATTGCCAGACGGAAGGTATTACAAAAACAGCAATGGTTTAGACACACATATTGTAAATAAATGCTACGACAAAGCCAGTCAAGCTAGAAAACTTCACATTCCCATCACCACATTTATGATTGCCCAAGACCCTTATTTAATGCAATTTGTAAATGCTTTTACAAAAGCCAATCAAGGAAAAGCGTTTTATACTGGATTGCAAGGACTGGGAGAAATGATTTTTGAAGATTACGAACAAAATAGAAAAAGACGAATCAAAGGATAAAAGAACCTATGAAACCAACAGACATAAAAACATTTGGAGCATTAAAAGCAGCAGGATATCAATCGAAAGGAATTAAAGAAGAATTAAGAAACAATTTAATTCAATTAAAAAAAGAAAAGCAAGCTACTTTTACAGGGGTGCATGGATACGAAAACAGTGTAATTCCGCAATTAGAAAGAGCCTTGTTATCCAAACACAATATCAACCTATTGGGGTTAAGAGGACAAGCCAAAACGAGATTGGCACGTCAAATGGTACATTTGTTAGATGAATACGTTCCTGTAGTAGCAGGTTCGGAAATTAATGATGACCCCTTTGCTCCTATCTCTAGATATGCTCAAGAATTAATAGCAGAAAAAGGGGACGAAACCCCGATTACATGGTTGCACAGATCGGAACGATTTGCCGAAAAATTAGCCACACCAGATGTAACTGTAGCTGATATTATTGGAGATGTAGACCCCATAAAAGCAGCCAATTTAAAGTTGTCTTATGCCGATGATCGCGTAATACACTACGGAATGATTCCTCGTGCCAACCGTTGTATTTTTGTTATTAACGAACTCCCCGATTTACAAGCTAGAATTCAGGTTGCTTTGTTTAACATTCTACAAGAAGGAGACATACAAATTAGAGGATTTAAACTCCGATTTAACCTAGACATGCAATTTGTTTTTACTGCCAATCCGGAAGATTACACCAACCGTGGGAGTATTATTACACCATTAAAAGACCGTATTGGTTCTCAAATTCTAACCCATTACCCTAGCAATATTCAGATTGCCAAAACCATTACACAACAAGAAGCCAAGTTAGAAAATGCACAAAAAGACCCTATTTACGTTCCCGAACTGGCTAAAGATTTGATAGAACAAATAGGTTTTGAAGCCAGACAAAGTGAGTTTGTAGATGTAAAAAGCGGTGTAAGTGCTCGTTTAAGTATTTCTGCTTATGAAAATTTAATCAGTAGTGCAGAACTAAGAATGTTAACCACCGAAGAATCTGAAACTACGGTTCGTTTAAGCGATTTTATGGGGATTATTCCTGCTATTAACGGAAAAATTGAATTGGTATACGAAGGAGAACAAGAAGGTGCTGCCAATGTAGCCGAAAATCTTTTAAGAGCAGCTATCAAAACTTTGTTTGCATCGTACTTTCCTACCATAGAGAAATTGACACGCAAATCGGAAGTTACACCTTATGATGCTATTGTACAGTGGTTTTTAGAAGGAAGTTCTTTTGAGCTGCCGAACGATTTGACCAACCAAGAATACCAACAACAGTTAGACTATATTGCACCGCTTACAGATTTGATTCGCACCTACCAACCTGATTTAGACTCCAAAGATCATCACTTCTTTAAAGAATTTATTTTATGGGCTTTGGTAGAACACAAAAAGTTAAGCAAAGTTGATTTAGAAGAAGGGTTTGGATTTAAAGATTCTTTTGAAAGTTTTATAGATGGAATTTAAAACAACAATACCGAAACCACATAAAAAAGCTCTTTACCAAATAAGGTAAAGAGCTTTTTACATATATAACTAAATTCTACAATTAAAAAGTATAATTCAATTTGGTAAAGATTCCTCTTGGTAAAATAGGTACAACAATAAAGTTTCCGTTAGGATTGTTAGCAATATAATCTGCATTTACTTGATTGGCATTTCCTCCAAAACTATTAGGTCCAAAGAAATTAGCCAACCCATCCGAATTTAACAAGTTTACTACGTTTACACTTAAATTCCAGTGCTTTTCAATAGACAACCCTGCTCCAACATCAAACGTACCATAGCTAGGCAATTCAAACGCATTGGCTATGTTTCCGTAACGTTTTCCCATATAGTGGTAGGTAGCAAAAGCATACCATTGATTTTGTTCGTAAAGTGCTTTTACATCAAACATCAACTCTGGGTTAAACGGAAGGTTTTTATCGTTAAAATTCTGTACACTATCATCCGATTCATCTACTGTTCCATTGGCATTGTACACAGTCCAGTCTTCCGAAGTCGCTTTTTGGTAAACACCATTCCACTGTAAAGTCAAAAATGAAAAAGGTTGGTAAGCCGCTTCAAACTCTACCCCTAATGTATTAGAGCTGTTGAATTGTGTTGGAGTGTAAAAAACTGTATTGGTATCACCATTAAATTCAAAATTGGTATTCCCTATATTTTTTAACAAGCTATAAAATACAGTTCCTGCAAAACGAACCTGCTGTGCATTGTGCTTTAGCCCCAATTCTATTTGATGTACTTCTTGTACTTCTCCTTTTTTAGGAATGGCTACATTGCTAAAGTTGTTAAAGTAATAATCAAATTCTGGAGCTTTATTTCCTTTAGAATAACGACTAAACAACGAAGTATTTGCTTGTAATTTGTAATTAAGTCCAAGAGAATAAGAAAAATAATTGTAATCAAAATCAAAACTGTTGGTAGCACCTGTAGTTACTAACACTCCATTGTCATAATCGGTGGTAGCATCTCCATCAAATCCTCCATCTTGTTGCAAAGGTGCTGCATTGTGTTTGTTTCCTTTGTGAAAGATGTGTTCGTATCTAAGTCCAGCATCTACAGACAAATCTGGAGTAATTTTCCATACGTCGTTTACAAAAACTGCTGTTTGATGTAGGGTTGCATCGGCTTTTTCAAAAAATAAACCACCATAATTACTTACTCCGTTAGCATCAGACAATGCAAACACTGGGCTTCCAGGATTCTCTAAGGTAACCACTAGATTTCTAGGATTGTTTTCGTACGTAGCAAACACAAAGCTACTGTTGGTAAAATGCTCCATGTCAGAAAAACCATAATCTATTCCTAGGTTGATATCGTGTGCATCGGCTTTTTTACGAAACACCAAACGATCCATAATTTCGGTGGTCTCTGTGTTTTTGTACCAAGCAGCTCCTCCTAACAAAGCATTGTTTGGCAAACTCCCTTGGGTATACGCAGCAGGTCCACCAACCAAAATAGCACTATTGTTAACCCCTGCTACCACTTGTCCGTTGTTGGCATCTCTAAAAACTACGTTCCCTATGGGAAAACCAGCTCCTGTAATAAAGTATGCCAAAGGATTGTCGATGCTTACAAAAGCATTACTGATGGTTGTTTGCCAATTGGCACTTTTACTAGAAAATTTCACATTGTTTTTTACCGACCAGTCATTTCCTAGTTTCTGATCTAAATTCATTCCCACCAAAAGATCTTTGGCATGTACCCCTTGAGAAGGATCAAAAGAACTAGTGCTGGTTGCACTGGTAGGAATTGTTGCCGAAAAGCTAGGTAATAATTGAGAAGTGTGACGAAAACTTTGCCCGTATACCGCTGTTGGGTTGTTCCAATTGTTAGCTGTAACCCCATTCCATCTGTTGGTTCTATCATCTAGGACCTTTGCATAGAACTTAAAAAATCCTCTATCATTTTCTTTTATAAAGTTCAATTTAACTTGTCCTCCTTTGCTAAACGTAAAATCAACTTCTCTTGCACCTTCATCCTTTCTGTAATGACCTCCTACATTATAAAACCAATCGTTTCCCAAAGCACCATTCAACAAAAACTCATACTTTTGGTAAGCATTGTTTTTTCCTTGAATTCCACTAGTAATTTGCAACTGTCCTCCAAAACCTTCTCTTTTGTCTTGGCTGATGAAATTATAGATTCCCCCAGGAGCATTCATAGCAGTAACAGAAGCACTTCCTCCTCTTACAGCCTCCAAACGCTGTGTAGTAAGATCCGACCTGTAAAAAAGATCTGGGCTATAATACGAATGCTGAATTAAACTAACAGGCAAACCATCTTCTTGTAGCGAAGTATAATACCATCCCAAATCGTCTTCTGCAGCAGCAGATACACCTCTAGTATATACTTTGGTATACACCTCTCCTGCAGATGCATCAGTAAAAGTCCCCGACACATTTCCAATCAAATCTGCCGTTCCTCTAGGAGTCAATTTGCTTAATGCTTCTTGAGACAACACACTTACAGATGTACTGGTTTCCATTTGTTTTCTAGGAGCAAAGGTTCCTGTAACCACCACTGTATTTAAGTTTTGATAAGCTGTTTCTAATTCTACTGTTACTATTGATGAACTAGGTAATGTAATCCCTTTTTCTATAGCTTTGTATCCTAAAGAAGAAATATGAAGCGTAGTTGTACCCGTAGGTAAATTTTCTATTACAAACATCCCGTTTTCATTTGTTAGGGCTGTTTTTTGTGAATTTGCAATTTTTACCAAAGCACTGGCAATAGGTTGTTGTTGTTTGTTAAGTACTTTTCCTTGTACATGGTGTTGTGCTATAGCTGTATTAGACAGAAGTAACACAAATGACACAAAAAATACATTTTTCATCATAAATTTCTCGAAAAAATTCATATGGTTGTAATTTTAGATAGTTTTAATGAATAATAATTAAAAGAGTTGCCAAAAGTAAGTAAAAAAAGACTTCAATTGTTTACTTTCATTCATTGAAAAAAAATAAACATAATTTATAGTAACCTTTCTCATGAAAACAAGTATCAAACACACGGTCATTTCTATTGTATTGTCCTTATTATTTACCTGCTTTGCTTGGTTGCAGCTTAACGATCCCGATCCTTTTTTATGGTTTGGTATTTATATAGGAGTCAGCCTTTTTTGTTGGGTAACTCCTTTTGTTAAGCTTCCTAAGCTTATTTATACTGTTGTAATTATAGCTTTGGCCATTTATGCAGCAACCTACTTCCGTTATTTGGTAGACTGGCTAAACACCTCACACAAAGAAGAGATTTTTGGAAAAATGGTATACGAAAAACCTTATTTAGAAGGTTCTAGAGAATTTATTGGTTTGGTAATGGCCATTGCAGCTTTGTGGTATTTAAGAAAAGTTGTAAAATCCTAAACCTTTAAAAAACCATGTCTTTATTTTTTCATTGAAGAAAATCAAACATTTTTTTTAGGTATCTTATTTAATTTTATCACCCACAAAAAAAGAGTATGTTACAAATTTGATGTAATAAACGGTTAAAAATCATATATTTTTCAGTCAAATCAACTTTTGTTTTATAAAAAACCAACTTACACCTATGAGCAATTATCACAAATTTGGCCTTTTACTAACGGCTGTAGTTACCTTGGTAAGTAGCTGCAAAAACGAAGAAACAACTTACTTTGACAATAAGTACACCAAACCCAAGATTATTAAAGAAGCTTCTTCTGCATTCCAATCTCCTGAAAAAAGTTTGGAATCTTTTTACTTGCCCGATGGCTATAAAATAGAATTGGTAGCAAGCGAACCTATGATTGATGAACCTGTGACTTTGGCTTGGGACGGAGATGGAAAAATGTACGTGGCCGAGATGAATACCTACATGCAAGATGTAGATGGAACAGGAACCAATCGTTCTGTGAGTAAAATTAAACAACTGATAGATACCGATGGAGATGGAAAAATGGACAAAAGCACTATTTTTATAGATAGTTTGATGTTGCCTAGAATGATTTTGCCTTTAGAGGATGGTGAGTTGGTGGTAAACGAAACCTATTCTTACGACCTGTGGCTGTACAAAGACACAAACGGTGATGGGAAAGCGGACACCAAAAAACGTGTGTACTACAACCCAAAACGAAGAGGTGGAAATTTAGAACATCAACAAAGTGGATTGCTTTGGAATTTAGACAACTGGGTTTATACGACCTACAACCCTATCCGTTTTCGTTTTACTAAAGACCGCGTAATTGCCGACACACTAGACCATATGCCTAGAGGACAATGGGGATTGACACAAGACGACTTAGGGGTAATGTACTATTCCACTGCCGGAGGTGAAAACCCTGCTTACGGTTTTCAAAATCCTGCACCTTACGGAGACTATAGTCCTAATGAACGTTTGGAAGAAGGATTTATGGAAACTTGGCCTATTGTAGGAACTCCAGATGTGCAAGGAGGACCATTCCGTTTAAAAGAAGACGGAACATTGAACCACTTTACAGGAGTTGCAGGACAAGAAATTTACAGAGGTCACAAATTGCCTAAAAACATGTATGGTGACTTGTTTATTCCAGAACCTGTAGGTCGCTTTGTAAGAAGAGCCAAAGTAAAAAATATAGACGGATTAAAAGTCTTATCTAACCCATACTACCAAACGGAATTCTTAGCTTCTACAGATTTAAACTTTAGACCTGTTTGGGCTTCTACAGGACCTGATGGAACGCTGTACTTGGTAGATATGTACCGTGGAATTATACAGGAAAGCAATTGGACAAGAAAAGGGAGTAAAATTCGCCCTGTGATTGAACGTAAAGGTTTGGACAAAAATATTGGCCGTGGACGTATTTACAGAATTGTACACGAAGATATTAGCCCAGATAAACAACCTAAGTTACTTAGTAAGTCATCAGAAGAGTTGGTATCTTACTTAGGACATCGTAATGGATGGTATCGAAATACAGCTCAAAAACTCATTATTTTAAGAGGAGATAAAAAAGTAATTCCAACCCTAACAGCCATAGCCAAAGGCAATCAAAGTTTGTGGAGCAAATGGTTTGGAGACAGTAGTAAAGATTATGGACTAGAGCGAATTCATGCATTGTGGACTTTAGAAGGTTTGGGAGTAGTTGATAAGCAGCTAATTAAAGAAAAAATACAAGACGAAGACCCTAGAGTTCGTGAAACAGCCATACGATTGAGCGAGCGTTTTATAAAAAATAAAGAAACCGAATTCTTATCCTTATACCAAGATTTGATAGAAGATCCTTCTTTAGATGTGGTACATCAATTGGCATTGAGTTTACGATATAGCGAAACTAAGAAAGCAAGCTCTATGCTACATGAAATCAACAGAAAATATAGCGACAATCAAGTAATTTCTTATTCTGCATCGGAAAGCTTAAAGAAAGACGACGAAGTCTTATTGGCTCTGCAAGAACGAATAAAAGACAGACCTTCTGCACACAAAACAAGTATTATTAGAGGATATGATATTTACAATGGATTGTGTATTACATGTCACGGTAAGGACTTAAAGGGAGCTAAAAATCAAGATGGATCTTTGGTAGCACCTCCACTAATTGGAAGCAAACGTGTAATGGGTGACAAAAGTAAGTTAATTAAAATTTTACTTAACGGTTTGATTGGTGAAGTTGACGGAAAAGATTATGGAGTGATGATGTCTTTAAAAGACAATGACAATATTTGGCTTGCCGATGTTCTTAGTTATGTTAGAGCTATGAATGACAAAGATATAGTACAAAGCTGGCCAGATGTTGGTAGAGTAAGACAACGAAACAAACGTAAAGATTATTGGACATTAAAAGAATTAGCTAAATCAGAGTAACTATACTCATAATTATTTTGCTAAAAAAAACAGGATTTGAATCTTCAAATCCTGTTTTTTTATAGCTATACATCATCCGTTATTTTGGTCTAATGAAAGGTGAACTATCTTCTTTAACTTGATGCAACTTTAACATAACTTTTTGTTAATCTATAGCCCAAACAAAGCCCCTAAATTGCGATGAGCTATTCTTTTTTGTAGATGATAATACAAAAACCTATAGTCTTTTACTTATCCTAATCTCCTTTAAAAATGAAAAAAAAATTATATGAGTATTTTTGGTTGGTGTTATTGCTAACCACTACTAGCTATGCTCAACAAAGCTACTACAGTGATGTAGATCTTAACAAAACAGGATTGGCTTTAAAAGAAGAACTTAGTTCCAAAATTACCAGTACGCACACTCGCTCTCTAAGCTACAGCGACGTATGGAATGCTTGTAAAGCTACCGATCAAAATCCTGATAATGCCAACGAAGTACTACTTATCTATGGATATCAAGATACTACTACAGGAACTTATGCCAGAAGAAGAAACATACATCAAAATGGAGGTGGCAGTAGCGACTGGAACCGAGAACACAGTTATCCAAAATCGGTTGGAATCCCCAATCTAGGAACAAGCGGTCCGGGTGCTGATGCACATCATTTAAGAGCTTCTGATGTAAAGTTGAATAACAATCGTGGTAGCAAAAAATACGCTGCTGGTTCAGGAAATGCTGGAAATTCTAACGGAGGTTGGTATCCAGGAGATGAATGGAAAGGAGATGTTGCTCGTATGATGATGTATATGTATTTAAGATACGGTAGTAGATGTTTACCTTCTAACGTAGGAATAGGTAGTACTGCCAATACTCCAGATAACATGATTGATTTGTTTCTAATATGGAACGCACAAGACCCACCATCTGCTGTAGAGGTTCAACGAAACACATATCATGAAAACACAAGTCATAGTGCCGCACAAGGAAATAGGAACCCTTTTATAGACAACCCAAGACTAGCCACCCTTATATGGGGAGGACAGCCCGCTAAAGATACTTGGGGAATTTATGGAGGAAGCACTCCAGTATCTGATACCCAAGCTCCTACAGCACCTACCAACCTATCTATAGGAACCATAACTGCAAACTCTATTGTTTTAAATTGGTCAGCTGCTACCGACAATACCGCTGTTACAGGCTACGAAGTGTATCAAAATTCCGCTTTAGTGCAAACCACAACTATGACCCAACATACTGCAGCAGGGTTAACAGCAAATACCTCTTACTCCTTTTATGTAGTTGCTACAGATGCAGCTAACAATAAATCCAATTCAAGTGCTGTTATACAAGCCACTACATCTGAAAATAATGGTGGAGGTAGTGAAACTCCAACAGGAGCTTCTTGTGGCACTGAAAATTTTGAAGAAACAGGTGCAACCTCTTCTAGTTACCGTTCTATTGGCTGGACAGGAGATAATGGCAACCAGTGGTTTGCCGAAGGTGCAAGAAACGATGGAGATGCAGAGATTGCCACAAACAAAGGCTTGATTATTAATAGTGATAAAGAAGGACAAGTTTCTACCACACTAGGACACAACGGAATCCAAAGTTTTACACTAACTACCCAAAGAGTTTTTAGTGGAGGTTCGGGAAATTTATCCATTAAAATCAATGGGAATACGGTAGGAACCATTCCTTTTAGCGATCAAGTTCAAACAACAACAATTCACGACATCAATATAGAGGGTACCGTGAATTTAGTAATCGAAAACAAGCAAAGTAGCAGACAACGTGTGGCTATTGATAACCTCAGTTGGACTTGTTATCAGAGTAGTTTGTCTAATAACCTAAAAAGAAAAACCCCACCTTTTATTCGACCTAATCCTATTGATAACCATCAAAAATTGCAAATACACAATATATCATCAGTTATTGACTCACTAACTATTTATCAAACAAATGGACAAATAGTTTTTAAGGCTGATGCACCAAAAAACAGCCTCGATTTAAGATTTCTATCAAGTGGAATTTACCTATTGCAACTACAAGTTGATGGACAGGTATATTATGAAAAGCTCATCAAAAAATAAAAAACTACTTTTATATAGTTCTAGAATCTATAAAACCCTAGTAATTACTAGGGTTTTATTATTTACTATTGTTTTTTGATGCAATATCTTATTTCTTATGAAACAAATGGTATCATGTATTTAACTCTCGCTTTCTCAAAAGAATTTTAAATCAAATAGCAAATCACATTTCTAAAACTTACATAAATACCGGGTATTCCTTAAAAAGAATAAGTTAAAAGCAAGTAATTTCTTTTGGTAGTAGTTTCTAAGGCATTTAAGTTAGAAAAACCATTTGTATTTTCATACCTGTATTCTAATGAAAATTGTTTGTACATCAACTCTCCTGTTCCCACATATCCTCTTTCATACTTTCTTGTACTTTTTACCGCTTTGTGATTTGTTTCCCTGTTGTACTCTCTAATCTGAGTATATTCAATTCTTTGATTCGTTTCACTTATCATATAGCCATTAGAGATTCCACCACCTATTCGAAAAATAAACTTATTAAGCAACGGAATTTTATACTTAAACAAAGTGTTCAATTTAATGTATGACATCTCTAGTTTTATGTCATTATCTGTTTTGTTCAAAAGACTTCTAGTTGTGGTATGTTTTTCTTTATAATTAAAGTTTGTGTATATTATATCATTATAAAATGAAAATTTATGAAAAGATCTAGGTAAAGCAATATTCATAAAAACTCCTCCACTAATGTTTATTGAATTTTTAAAGTCACTTTCCGTTAAGTACTCAAAACCTGAACTTTTAAAGTCTATGGTTGTACTTGAAACCCCTGCCAACACTCCATAATTAATTTTAATGTCATCAACCTCCCTTACAAACTCTTCTTTTTCACTTACACATGTTCCATAACTTTCAAAAAGGTTGGTTAGTTTTTTTTGGGTGTACTTAGTTGTTCTTATTTTAGATTTTATGCCTTCGCAACCTTGCAAATAAAGTAAAAGCTGCCCTATATAGGTCTTATTTTCTTTTAATTTTCTAACTCCCTGATTTTTATAAAGATATTTTTTAAACTTAAGAAGTACGTATGCACTGTTTAAATATATATAATAATGGTCTACATTTCTCTTATCTACATATTTAAATAAGCTTTTATTTCCTTGATATAATGTCTGTAAAAAAACTTCTTTATTTTCTGTGTAAATCGTTTTTGAAAATTTTAAATCATCTAATTTTCTTGATGATATTGCTACTTCAACTTTTGCAGATTTATATATCTCCCCTTCCGTTTCAAAACTTTTGATTTCAGAAGGTTTGTATACCTCTTCTTCAGCTTCTAAACTTGTTTTAAAAGATACCTCTTCTGGATTTACCAACCAATTTTGATAATCTATAAATCCTTTAATTTCTTGTTCATTGATGGTAGTTATACTCCCTGGAATAAAATTTGATTGAGCTTTAACAACACCTATAGTGTAAATAAAAGCACACATTACAAGCTTTATTTTTTTTTTCATAGCATATAAATTAAAGCAAGTAAAATTAATCTGTTCAGCAAAACAGCCTGTTAATAAAACATTATTTTTTACCTTAAAGAGTTTTCAAACGGAATACGATTTACAATACTTCTTCCCAAAGTCACTTCATCAGCATACTCTAGCTCATCGCCAACAGAAATTCCCCTTGCAATAGCAGAAATCTTCACCTCCATATCTTTGATTTGTTTATAAATATAAAAGTTGGTCGTATCGCCCTCCATGGTAGAACTAAGAGCAAACACCAACTCTTTTACTGTTCCAGATTTTACTTTTTCTATCAAACTAGCTATTTGTAAATTGTTAGGCCCAATTCCCTCCATAGGAGATATTTTTCCACCCAGTACATGGTACAATCCCTGAAACTGTGCAGTGTTTTCTATAGCCATTACATCTCTTACATCCTCTACCACACAAATGGTAGTTTCGTCTCTTTTGGGACTTGCACAAATCTCACACAATTCTACATCCGAAATATTGTAGCAACTTTTACACAACTTTATTTCGTTTACCAATCCTTCTAGGGCTTGTGTTAAATGCAGCGTATGTTCCTTGGGTTGTTTTAGCAAATGTAACACCAAACGCAAAGCCGTTCGTTTACCAATACCAGGCAACTGAGAAACTTCATTTACTGCCTTTTCTAATAATTTTGATGAAAATTCCATAGGCCAACAAAAGTACGTATATAGGTCTAACAATAAAAAAAATCTTTACTTTGCCCTATCTTAAACACTGTAATATGACACCCAGTTTTATTGCCCTACTTATTGGATTGTATTTTTTAGTGTTATACACTATTTCTTACATAACAGGAAAAGACAACAACAATCAAGCTTTTTTTAAGGCGAATAAAAAAGCCCCCTGGTATGTAGTTGCTTTTGGAATGATAGGAGCTTCTTTATCTGGAGTTACTTTTATTTCGGTTCCTGGTTGGGTAGGTAGTAGCCAATTTAGTTACATGCAGGTTGTTTTGGGCTATTTTTTAGGTTATATAACAATTGCTTATCTGTTATTGCCTTTGTACTACAAATACAATATTACTTCTATCTACAGCTATTTACAAGAACGCTTTGGAACTTACAGTCATAAAGTAGGAGCTGTTTCTTTTTTAATTTCTAGAATTTTAGGTGCTTCTTTTCGTCTGTATTTAGTAGCACTGGTTTTGCAACATTTTATGTTTGATACATGGAACATTCCCTTTGAAATTACAGTGGTTTTGTCTGTGCTACTTATTTGGATTTATACCGCAAAAGGAGGTATTAAAACTATTATTTGGACAGATACGTTACAAACACTTTTTATGTTAACAGCCTTGGTGTTTGTAGGTTGGGTTTTACTAAAAGAGCTAGATACTGATTTTTTCAGTTTTATTACCTCTACAGAATTTAAAACCACTTATGGGCAAATCTTTTTTGCAGATGACATTAACAGCAAACAACATTGGTCTAAATCTATTTTAGGGGGTGCTTTTATTGCTATTGCTATGACAGGTTTGGATCAAGATATGATGCAGAAAAATCTAGCTTGCGAAAACACACAAAAAGCACAATGGAACATGCTTTCTTTAGCTCCCTCACTAATTGTTGTTAATTTTTTGTTTTTGGTTTTAGGAGCTTTGCTATTTAGCTATGCAGCTAAACATCAAATAGAAATTCCTATGATTGATGGAAAAACTAAAACCGATTTATTATTTCCAGAAATTGCCTTACACGGAAATTTGGGTTGGAGTGTTTCTATACTCTTTTTATTAGGATTGATTGCTGCTGCTTATTCTAGTGCAGACAGTGCTTTAACTTCTTTAACAACTTCTTTTTGTATTGATTTTTTAAAACTAGAAGACAAAACAAAAGCACATCAAGAAAAAACAAGAAAACAAACACACCTTTGGATGTCTTTGGTGTTAATTGTAACGATTGTCTTTTTCAAACACATCCTTAGCGACAATGTGATCAGTAATTTGCTAAAAGTTGCTTCGTTTACCTATGGCCCTCTTTTGGGACTATTTTCCTTCGGAATCTTTACAAAGTATAAAATTCGTGATAAGAGTGTATTATTTATAGCTGTTCTTGCCATAATTTTTACTTATTTTGCGAATGAATTTAGTGTGAGACTTTTAGGAGGATATCAGTTTGGATACGAATTGTTAGTACTGAATGGACTGTTTACTTTTATAGGACTTTACACCATCAGAATAAAACATGAATAACGATTTAAGCAATTATCGTAAAAATTACCAACAAGCTGAGTTGTTAGAAACTGAGCTACCCCAAGCCCCTATAGAACTATTTCAACAATGGTTTTATCAAGCCGAAATGTCCGAAACCAATTCTGAAACCAACGCTATGAATGTGGCCACCATTGGATTGGATGGTTTTCCCAAAAGCAGAATTGTACTTCTTAAAAAATTTACTTGGGAAGGATTTATTTTTTACACCAATTACCACAGCGAAAAAGGAAAGGCTATTGCCCTAAACCCAAATGTGTGTGCCTCTTTTTTCTGGGAAGCACAAGAACGACAAGTTATTATTAAAGGAATTGCAGAAAAAATTCCCGAAAATTTATCCGATGGATATTTTGAAAGTCGTCCTGAGGGAAGTAAATTAGGAGCATGGTCATCTAATCAAAGTCAGGTAGTTCCTTCTAGGCAAGCTTTGGATGCTAATTTAGAAAGCTATCAAAAACAGTTTAAAAACAAAGAAATTCCACGACCCAAGCATTGGGGAGGTTATATTATCAAACCCATTTCAATAGAATTTTGGCAAGGAAGACCTAACAGAATGCACGATAGAATTCGATATACACAAACAGAAAACTTTGATTGGAAGATAGAACGATTAGCCCCTTAACTCTTTGAAATTTATATGAAAACAATCTATATAGTTAGACATGCAAAATCTTCATGGGAGTATGAAGGTATACAAGATATTGATAGACCTTTGAAAAAAAGAGGAATCAAAGACTCGTATTTAATTGCCAATGTATTAAAAAACAAAATTGCCAAGCCCGATGCCTTTATTTCTAGTTGTGCCAACAGAGCATTGCATACAGGAATTATTTTTTGCAATGTGTTAGAGTTTCCTATGGCCAACCTAAAAATTAGCAAATCGCTATACAGTTTTAGCGATGGCTATTTGGTAAAGACCATTCGCGCTTTGGACGATGCTTACAATTCTGCTATTGTATTTAGTCACGATCATGGAATTAATACCTTTGTAAATACCTTTGGTAGCAAACCCATATCGCATGTACCTACATGTGGTGTTATCGGAATTACTTTTGATACACAACATTGGAAAAACATCAAATCTGGAAAAACCATTTTGGTAGAGTTTCCAAGAAAACACAAAAACTAAGCTATTGTAATGTATTTAAAATAAAACTATTTTGATTAAAATAAGGAAATACGGAGCCATTGATATTGGTTCTAACGCTGTAAGACTTTTAATTGCTGATGTAATAGAAAACGAAGATAGACCCACCAAATTTAAAAAATCTGCCTTGGTGCGTGTGCCTATTCGTTTGGGAGAAGATACTTTTGTAAAAGGAGAAATTTCTGAGAAAAAAATTATTGCTCTAAGAGATGCCATGAAAGCATTTCAGCTTTTAATGCAAATACACGGAGTAGAAAAATACAAAGCCTGTGCTACGTCGGCCATGCGAGATGCCTCTAACGGTGCTTACGTAATTGACCGTATTCTTAAAAAGACTGGGGTTAAGATTGATATTATTGATGGAAAAATAGAAGCTCAAATTATTGCAACCACAGATTTAGGAGAGTTGTTAGACCATACCAAATCCTATTTGTATGTAGATGTTGGTGGAGGTAGTACAGAAATGACCATCTACAAACACGGAAAAATTACCGTTTCTAAATCTTTTAAAATGGGTACTGTACGTATGCTAAATCAAAAAGATTTGCTTGAGGAAACTTGGGAAAAGATGAAAGAATGGGTAAAACATCATACCAAAGACATTAAAAACATTTCTTTGATTGGTTCTGGAGGAAACATCAACAAAATATACAAAATGTCTGGCAGAACCGATGGTTCACCATTATCTTATGTATACATGAGAGCCAATTACAAATACCTAAAATCGATGACCTACGATGAACGTATTTCGGAGTTAAACTTAAATCAAGACAGAGCCGATGTAATTGTACCTGCAACTAAGATCTATGTATCTGCTATGAAATGGTCCGAAGCCAAAAGAATTTATGTGCCAAAAATAGGTTTGGCCGATGGAATTGTAAAAAGTTTGTATGCTGGAATTATTGAATAAATACATACGTGTTTTCCTTTTTATAGGTGCTGGTACTCTTTTTTTAGCTGCTTGTACAGATACAAAAAGTAAAAAAAACACTTCATTGCCCCAAAAAAATCTTTCGCATACAACTAAACATCCTTTAAAAAAAAGTAAGGAATCGGTCTCTAAAAAAGATAGCCTCCCTAAAAAGAAAAAGGAAGTAGTAAGAATTCCCAAAGAGGAGTTGTTGATTAAAGATATCATCAACCAAAAAAATGTGCGTTCCTTTTTTTTAGATTATGGAAGGAAAAATCCTGAAACCAAACTTCTTTTAAAAACTAGGCTCGGAAACATGCACATTACGCTATACAAGCAAACTCCACTACACAGAGCTAGTTTTATTTATTTAATTAAAAACGGTTATTTTAATAAAACCTGTTTTCACAGAATAGTAAAAGATTTTATCATTCAAGGAGGTTGGTCAGATCAAGCTATTGTGGACAAGTACCGAATACAGCTAAACCGTTATCGTTTGCCAGCAGAATTTAGAAAAGGAGTAAATCATAAAAGAGGAGCTTTGTCTGCCACTAGAAGATGGGTAAACAATCCTGATAAAATGTCTAGTCCTTTTGAATTTTTTATTGTTCAAACCGATATCGATTGTTCACATTTAAACGGAGAGCATACTGTTTTTGGACAGGTAACCAAAGGATTTGAAGTTATTGACAAAATAGCAGCTGTTAAACTAGACGGAAACTCTGAATGGCCCGAAGTCGACGTTGATATTACCTTTGAAATTTTAGATTAAAAAAACCGATAGATTGAATCTCTATCGGAATGTATCTTTACTTGATTGTAAATTATTTGTACTTTAATGCTTCTCTCCTAGCTTGCGGCAAGTAAGAGCGTAAGGTTTGTATTCTAGAATCGTTTGAAGGGTGTGTACTTAAAAATTCTGGTTGAGAAGCTCCTCCTAACGCCTTCATTCTTTCCCAAACTCTTACCGCTTCTTCTCCATTATAGCCAGCCATAATCATAAATACCAATCCTAGCTTATCTGCCTCTGTTTCGTGAGTTCTACTGTATTTTAACATTCCTAACTGAGAACCAACTCCGTAAGCCATGTTCCATAGTTGTTGCGATGTTTCGTCTTGTCCTGAAGTTGCAATTGCCACGGCTGCACCTCCATATTGTTGTAACTGTGCAGAGCTCATTCGTTCTTGTCCGTGTTTGGCAAATGCGTGGGCTACTTCGTGTCCCATAATCGCTGCAATTCCATCCACATTTTTGGCTACAGGCAAAATTCCAGTGTAAAACACCACTTTACCACCAGGCATACACCAAGCGTTTAATTGATCGTCTTGTACCAAGTTAAATTCCCAACGATAATTATTTGCTTCTTCTGCCATTCCATTCTGTCTCATAAATTTATCGACCGCTTTTGAAATTTTTGCTCCTACAGTTTTTATTTGAGCTGTTTTTGCTCCATCGGTAGATAGTTTATTTTCTCTTAAAAAAGCATCGTATTGAGCAAAACTAGTGGGTAAAATTTGACTATCAGAAACAAAATTTAACCTTTTTCTTCCTGTAATTGGTACAGTACTACAAGCTATTAATAGTGATATTGCTATAAAACTACTTAGTTTTTTTCTCATATTTTCTATTTTTATCTCTTACAAATATACTACTTTGAGGAACTAAATCGTAATGCATATACGATTCAAACGACCTCTTATGCAAGAGAAAACAATAAAAACCTATGCAAAATATATATATTGCTTTATTTATGTGTTTAAGTTCTTTGGGATGGTCTCAGGAAAAAGTAAGCAAATCAGAAAAAGAATGGAAAGAAATTCTAACTCCCGAACAATATTTTGTATTAAGACAAAAAGGAACCGAAAGACCTTTTACAGGCAAGCTAAATAAACATTACAAAAAGGGTACGTACCTTTGTGCAGGCTGCCAAACTCCTTTATTTACTTCTGATGCTAAATACGATTCTGGATCGGGTTGGCCTTCTTTTGACAAAGCCATTAAAAATAAGGTTGATTATGCTAGTGATAAAAAATACGGCATGGTAAGAACCGAAATTATTTGTACAACTTGTGGAGGCCATTTAGGACATGTATTTAACGATGGCCCCAAAGAAACCACAGGAAAGCGTTATTGTGTGAATTCTGCAGCATTAACCTTTAAAAAATCAGAATAAATTAACTAGGGTCAATTTATTATTCTAAAATTTTAAATATCTTTAAAATCCATATAGTTTAAGAATGCTCTTTTTACAAAGAGAAAACTCATGGAATAAATAGTATTTGTTTTTAGTTTTACAATTTTACCTTCTCATTTTTGAGAAGGTTTTTTGTTGCTTTTTATGTTTATTAAATTGAGTATATTCTTGTATATTTGCACTTCTTAACGCTAATAAAGTAAACCACCGCATACTATGTTTAACAATTTATCAGATAAACTAGATAAAGCCTTACATCTTTTAAAAGGTCACGGAAAAATAACGGAAGTAAATGTTGCAGAAACCTTAAAAGAAGTTAGAAGAGCATTGTTAGATGCCGACGTGAACTTTAAAATTGCCAAAGAATTTACCAATACCGTAAAGCAAAAAGCTATAGGACAGGACGTATTAACTTCGTTAAACCCTGGTCAATTAATGGTAAAACTGGTAAAAGACGAATTGACAGAATTGATGGGAGGAGAAACTGCTGGGGTAAACTTAAACGGAACTCCTTCGGTAATTTTGATGGCAGGTTTACAAGGGTCGGGAAAAACTACCTTTTCTGGAAAGCTAGCCAATTACTTAAAAAACAAAAAGACCAAACAAGTTTTATTGGTTGGTGCCGATGTATACAGACCAGCAGCAATCAATCAGTTGCAAGTTGTCGGAGAACAAATTGGTGTAGAAGTTTATGCTGAACCTGAAAACAAAAACCCTGTTGAGATTGCTCAAAATGCCATCGCTCATGCAAAGGCCAACGGGAAAAACACAGTAATTATAGATACTGCGGGTCGTTTGGCTATAGACGAGGCTTTAATGACCGAGATTTCTAACATCCATAAAGCTGTAAATCCACAAGAAACTCTTTTTGTAGTAGACTCTATGACGGGGCAAGATGCTGTAAATACTGCAAAAGCATTTAACGATTTGCTAAACTTTGACGGAGTTGTTTTAACCAAA
The DNA here is from genome assembly GCF_000220525.1 of Ochrovirga pacifica. Taxonomy (GTDB): domain Bacteria; phylum Bacteroidota; class Bacteroidia; order Flavobacteriales; family Flavobacteriaceae; genus Ochrovirga; species Ochrovirga pacifica. The sequence continues at coordinate 42,845 of NZ_AFPK01000066.1, forward strand.
CTAGATGGTGACACTAGAGGTGGAGCTGCATTGTCTATTAAAACTGTAGTAAACAAGCCTATTAAGTTTATCGGTACTGGAGAAAAAATGGAAGCTGTAGATGTATTTCATCCAGACCGTATGGCAGACCGTATTTTAGGAATGGGAGACGTTGTGTCTTTGGTAGAACGTGCTCAGGAACAATTTGATATTGAAGAATCTAGAAAGTTACAAAAGAAAATTGCGAAAAATCAATTTGGTTTTGATGACTTTTTGAATCAGATTCAACAAATCAAAAAAATGGGGAATATGAAAGACTTGGTAGGAATGATTCCTGGTGCTGGTAAAGCCCTAAAGGACGTTGATATTGATGACGATGCCTTTAAAGGAATTGAAGCCATCATAAATTCTATGACTCCTTTAGAAAGAACCGAACCTAAAGTAATCAACGCATCTAGAAAAAAGAGAATTGCCAAAGGATCTGGAACGAGCATTACCGAAGTAAACCAGTTGCTAAAACAGTTTTTCCAAATGGCCAAAATGATGAAAATGATGCAAGGTGGTGGTGCTAAAAAAATGATGCAAATGATGCAAGGAATGAAAGGCGGAATGCCAGGAATGTAATAATATAAAGTTAGTCTTAAATACTAATTGCCTTATTATACAATCATTGAACATACAACTTTGTACACTGTACTTAGTATTAAAACCAAAAGAATGACCATACTAGACGGTAAAAAAACATCTGCAGACATTAAAGCTGAAATTGCAGAAAAAGTAAAAGAACTAAAAGCTCAAGGAAAAAAAACACCTCATTTAGCTGCTGTTATTGTAGGAAATGATGGGGCTAGTAAAACCTATGTTGGAGCCAAAGTAAAAGCTTGTGAGTTAGTAGGTTTTGAATCTACGTTGATTGAACTACCTGAAGAAACTTCGGAAGAAGCTTTATTACAAAAAATAAACGATTTAAACCAAGACAATGCTATAGACGGATACATTGTTCAATTGCCATTACCAAGGCATATAGACGAACACAAAGTACTTTTAGCTATTGATGCAGATAAAGATGTGGATGGTTTTCATCCAACCAACGTAGGGAGAATGGCTTTAGAATTGCCTACTTTTTTACCCGCTACTCCGTACGGAATTTTAGAATTGTTAGAACGTTATCAAGTTCCTACATCAGGTAAAAACGTAGTAGTGATTGGACGTTCTCACATAGTAGGAAGACCAATGAGTATTTTGATGTCTCAAAAAAGAGCTGCGGGTGATGCAACTGTAACTGTAGCACACTCTAGAACTCAAAACCTAAAAGAACTAACTTTACAAGCAGATATTGTTGTAGTAGCCTTAGGTGTTGCAGAATTCTTAACGGGAGATATGGTTAAAGAAGGCGTAACTATTATTGATGTAGGGATTACTCGTATTGAAGATTCTTCTAAAAAGAATGGTTTCCGTTTGGCAGGAGATGTACATTTTGATTCTGTTGCTCCCAAAGCTGAATTCATTACGCCAGTTCCTGGTGGTGTAGGTCCTATGACCATTGCCATGTTGTTAAAAAACACCTTATTGGCTGGAGAAAGAAAGTCTTAAATTTTTTAAAAATTTACATAATAAAAATTCCTGTTTTATCTAAAAAACAGGAATTTTTATTTTACATACATTTTTCACAAGTCCCCGAAACCTCAATCTCTACTTGTTCTATTGTTACATTAGGTATATGTACTTGTATTTGGTTACTTGTCTCTACACAAGAAACCTCTGCGCAAACATTGCATTTAAAATGTACGTGCTTATGATGATGTCCTTCTACAGAACAATGATGTTTGCACATAGCATAATACGTATCATCTGTGCTTACTGTAGCCTTGTGTATAATACCAACATCTAACAAAGCTTTTAATGTCCTATACAAAGTAACTCTATCAAAATGCTTTAATTTTTTTTGTATTTGACTATAAGGAATCGCAGAATTGTAATTGCGAATTACCTCTAACAACTCTAACCTTTTTGGTGTTGCTTTTAAGCTTCTATCACGTAATAAGTCTTCTAGTTTTGTTTGCTGATCTGTCATTGTCTTAAAAGTTTACTTTTATTCCTACTATCAAGCTCCTTCCTAAATCATCCGAAAAATACCTTAATCTATTTAAATAATCACGATATTTTGTATTAAAAGCATTGTTGAGCTTTGCATAAGTTTTTACTTTGTTTTTTGCAATATAAAATTCACTAGTTAAATTTATAGCTACTAACTGGTATGCATCTGGCGGTGAAAGAATATCTTGATGGGTTAAAAGATGATCTTGCTCAAAGACATACTTATATTGCAATTCTATTGCAGAATTTTTTAAAAAACCTTCTTTAAAGCCTTTAAACTCTGTACTAAACAATGCATTGTTTGCTGGCATATATACCAAAGGCACATTTTCTGATAAATTATCTCCTTTAATATAACTGAACTTACCCCCTACTTTAAATGCATCCGAAAAAAGATAATTCGTTCCTAAATCAAAACCAACAATACGTGCATTGTTTTGTTGATATTTAAATACAGGGAATGTTCCTCTAATAGTTGTAGTAAACTCATTTTCTGGTTGTAAATAAATATAATCAGCAATATAGTTGGCATATACCAAACCTTCAAAAAACCATTTAAAATCTACATTCCCTTCTAAGCCTAAAGTAGTTTTAATCCCTGTTTCTTTACCAAGTGTAGGCTTTCCTATTTCAAAACCACTAACTCCCTGATGCAAACCATAGGAATACAATTCATTTACTTCAGGATTTCTGGTAGTTAATCCAACATTTAAAGACCAAAACAAGTCCTCCGTAGCGTGATAATCGACTCCTATTGCCAAGCTATAATTATGAAAATTGTTGTTGTATTTTTCTATCGTTCTTGTAGCATCTCTATTGATATACGCAACATTTTGATAACTATAATTGTATCTTCCTCCAAACTCAAATTTCCATGCGTTTAAATCTAAATCTAGCAAAGCAAAAGTCCCTATTTGGTGTGATAAATAATCAGGAATTAAAGGTAAAATTCCCGTTTCTGGGTTGTTTGTATTGTCTGTAAAAGTGTACTGAATTCCCTTTTTTATTTCCCAATGAGAAGCATACATTTTTTGATGTTTTACTTCCATAAAATGAGTTTGCTGCATCAAGCTTAAAGCAGGTAACTCTGACCTTCCTGAACGTCTTACATCGTACTCCTCTCTTTGATCAATTTGTCCTGCATACGTAAATTGATAACTTTCTTGTTCGTTTATTTTATACTCGTTTTCCCATTTAAGCAAATGATGATGAACTTCTTGTTTAGGAGCATCTATGGCATAGAAAAAGTTTGATTCCGTATATTGTGGCTTATCTGCTTGCAATACCAACTGTGCATATTCTGAAGGTTCTCCGTTTTCTTCTTGTGTACTTAAGGTTACGTGTGAACCTCTTAAAACTCCCAAAGTTGAATTAAAGGTACTTAGAAACCATTTGGATTTCCATTTTTTCAAAAAGTCTTTTTCTATCTGTACGGCTAAATTAGCTTCTGTAAACCCCGTATTATTTAAATAATAGTCTGATGTTTTTCTATCTCCGTACTTTTTTAAAGTTCCCGTTACTCTCCACGCTAAAAAAGCATTATTTTGTTCCAAACCTAGATTTATAGAATGACCATTACCATTGGTTTCTGTAAAATACAAAGCATTTCCGTGTAAATGCGGATCTTGCTGTATTTCTTTAGGGAGCACGTTAATTACAGCTCCTAAACTACTCCCCTGATATTCCAACGCTCCCACTCCTTTGGTTACTTGTATGCTACCTGCCATCAAAGGATCAATTTCTGGTGCATGATCATTTCCCCACTGTTGTCCGCTTTGCACCACATTATTGTTTAATAATAATACTCTATTTCCATACAACCCATGCACTACAGGTTTGGCGATACTATTTCCATTTTTTACGGTACTGACTCCTGTTAAATTTTCTAATTGATTTGCTAAATTTAAATGGGTGTTTTTCTGAATCGTCTTTAGTTTAACCACTTGGGTGTTTTGAGTCGATTTTTTTGGATGTTTGTTTAATAAATGAATTCCATCCAACATATTTACCAAGTGAGCCATTTCTACATCAACTTTTAGATTGTTGTCTATTAAAATTGATTTTTCTTTGTCTTCGCATCCCATATGACTAATGACCAAATGATAAGTTCCCGAACAAACGTTAGAAATTTGGTAATATCCTTTTGTATTGCTAATGGCTCCTTTTCCTGTTTCCTTTATAAATACAGAAGCCCCAATAATAGGGGTTTTGTTGGCTACATCTGTTATAAATCCAGAAACAGTATGCTCACAATTTTGAGCAAAAAAGCTATGCTGAACAAACAGCATAGCTAACCATAAATAATAATATGTAAACTTCAATGTATTTTTTTTAGTCTGATCCTAATTGGAAAGTAATATCCACATCGTTATCTCCTCCAGCATTGGTAATGTCTCCGTTAGCCACACCCGATGCAAACTTATTAAGTTCGTGACGTAGTACAATCTGCAACCCACCTCCAGTATAAGTATCATCTGTAGTAAAAGTGGTCTCTAAACCTATCGGATTATCATTTGCATCAGCATCTGTATAAGTTATAGTTAACCCAGCAATGTTATGAATATAGAAAAATTGATGTGCTTCTGCTTCATCTTTAATCTCTTCATCCACATCTCCATCATGGTCATGACCATGATCGTGATCTTCGTGTGCCTCATCCTCTTCGTGGTCATCTTCTTCTCCGTTTAAAGAAATTACGGCACTATAGGTTGTATTTGTAGCCAAACTTCCTTCTATTTTTTCATTTGGGTCTACCACTCCATCACCGTTTTCATCGTGCCATTGGAATACTACAGGGGTTCCATCTCCTGCTGGAGTTAGTGTAAGTGTTACATTGGCAATCAACTCATTCTCATTCGGTACTTCTGGATCATCTTTGTCACAAGAAATAGCAAGTACTCCGATAGCCAATGCTGCAAAAATTTTTGATAATTTCATTTTGATAATTCTTTGTTTTGTTCTTTTGCAAATATACTACTTTAACTCACTAACGCAACATAGTTGCGTTTGAATTTAATTTTTTGTTAACATTCCAATCTTTATCGTATATTCATCCTCAAAATTTACGTCTATGTTCCAAAAAGTAATTCTCTTTGCTGTTGCATTGTTCTTTAATACTTCTTTTATCCAAAATTCCGATAAAGAATTAAGCAGATATGCTTCGTTTTACATTGGCACCATGTCCGATGCAACATCTGATGAGAAAAAAGGAATTTACCAAGGTTTGATATCTGAAGAGGGTTACCTAAGTAGTATTCAATTCTTAGCTTCTGCAGAAAACCCTACTTACTTGTCTCTAACTAAAAACAATGCATATTTACTTGCTGTAAACTCACTAAAAAAAGGAGAAATCTTAAGTTTTAAAACAAAACCCTTTAAAACAGGTTTAACGCTTGTGGATTGTAAACTTACGGGAGTAGGACCTTGTCATGTACAAAACCAAAGTGGATATGTATTAACAGCAAACTATAGTGGTGGAACTATGAGTTTGCATCGTATTTTGACCAATGGCAAACTCTCAAAAAAATTAGACAGTTTACAACACTTTGTAAGCACTCCTAGCCAGCACAAAAGACAAAAACAAGCGTTTGCTCATTCTTGCTATTTTGAACCCAATTCTAACAACATTATTTCGGTAGATTTAGGAGCCAATAAATTACAGTTTTCGCATATAGACACGTTGCATCACAAAATTGTTCCTAATACTTTTTCTGAATTAGAGCTACCAAAAGAAAGTGGTCCTAGACATTTAGCTTTTCATCCAAAAAAAGATTTTATGTATGTTGTAAACGAACTGAATGCAACGGTTTCATTTATCAAAAAGAACCAAACAAACAACACCTATCAACTAATAAATACTTATGCTACCCTACCTAAAAATTTTAAAGGAAAAAATACAGCTGCACATATAGAGATTTCCAAAGATGGTCGTTTTTTATACATGACCAACAGAGGCCACGAAAGCATGGCTGTTTTTAGCATTGCTAACAACGGTAATTTACATTTGGTAGAGCGTGTTTCTGTGCACGGAAAACATCCTAGAAATTTTGTAATTACCCCAAATCAACGGTTTATTCTTATTGCAAATAAAGACAGTGATAATATCTGTTCTTTTCGTAGAAATGTACAAACGGGTACGTTAACTTTTATTGATGAAATTAAAACTCCTAACCCTGTGTGTCTTTTATTTTAAATTTATTTATCCGCAAATTTAAGTTCATTCATCCCCGGATTTTCATGTTTCATTTTGGCATATAAATAGCCTTCTGCCCACCATTCGGTCATCAATTCTTTATCAAAAATAAGAGAGTTGGTTGTAAGCACCGTTGGTGTGTAATACAAATTTAACTGAACCTCCTTATAATACGATGCTAATTTACCAATGGCCACATTGTGCTTGGCTACTTGTTCTAATGTAAAATCAATTACTTGAGAGGTTAAAGCAAAAGGGTTTTTAGCAGGAAGGTTGGCCATCATTTTAACTTCGGTATCTAAAATTACTACATCTACTTCTTTAGCCCCTCTATTAATAGCTTCTTTTATAGGCACCAAAGCTCCAAAACCTCCATCTGCATATTGAAAATTATCTTTTTCATACACGCTCATAAAAGGAACGTAATTGCACGAAGCCCAAATCCAATCGCAAAATTGGATTCTGCCACACTCTTCTAAGGCTTTGTATTCTATTTTGCTTTCGGTAAGATTAGAAACAGCAACAACCAGTTCTTTTTGAGTTTCTTGCAATTCTAGAAAAAACTCCTCATCAATTACCTGATGAATTAGTTTTCTTAGGTTTTTACTTTCTCCAAAAGTTTTTCCTTTTCGAAACAAGTTCCACAATACTTTTTTATGATTGATAGAAACGGTCTTAGCTCCTCTTCTTCCTTTTACAATAAAAGGACAAATGTTAAAAATTGTTTTTTGGTTCACAGAAGTATACAAATCTTTTAGTCGTTCAATTCTTCCCAAGGCAATATGAGAAATCATCAAACTCCCTGTAGACGTACCTACCAACATATCGTACTCTTTGTTTAGTCCAGTCATTAAATACTCAACTACACCACCTGCAAAAGCTCCTTTGCTTCCACCACCAGAAATTACCAAGGCTTTCATAAAATATTTAGTAGGGTTTAAATAATAAACTTATTTTCGTTCTGTAATTAAATATACTCTAAGCCAAGATAATGACAAAGCCGTTTTTAGCAATTTTATTGAGTTCTTTTGTTTTTTTATTGACCAACTGTGAAACCGAAAAAAACTTGAATAACTTTATAGACTGCGATACTCCTATGGAGTTCAACCACAACAAGGTATTAAGAGATGCTCAAAACTATTTTCAAATCAACATAGGCCAAAACTGGAAAAGAGAATTGTTTGTTGCTAACGATCAAACACGAATTTATGCAGCAGATACTACCCGAAATTATTCCTCTTCATTTATTGTTGATATAACCCGTTTTAAAGGACGAGTAGTGTTAGACTCTATATTTCAACATCAAATTACCAATAGCATCCAAACCAATCCACAGTCTTATCTTATCAAAGAACATCCTTTTACTTATAAAAATCAACAAGGTTACGGAGTGTTTTATTTTGAAAATAAAGGAGCCAATCCTACTTATTTTTTAGAATTTTATATTGCTTACCCCGAACATTATTACTTGCTAAAATCGATCTTGTTAGGTAGTGAAAAATTTGAAGAAAATCTATGTGAAAGTATGCAAGTACTGCAATCGTTTCAGCCGCTTCCCTAAACAAATCTTAATAAATCAGTTTATTTTCTACAATCCTTGACTTTGGTTGTAAACACTTGATTAAATTTGCCTGAAAAATAACGGGCATGCAACACATTTTAGACCGATTTATAAAATACATACAAATAGACACGCAATCTGACCCTAACAATCCTGTCTTTCCTAGTACTGTAAAACAGTGGGATTTGGCTAAATTGTTAGAACAAGAACTCAATGCTTTGGGACTGAAAGAAG